>JBHACT010000001.1:0-3237 GCA_041854745.1 Candidatus Limimorpha sp.
GAGTTATCTATCAAAGAAATTAGCTGTCCGAAAACAGATTGTCCGAAAAAATGTGTATTTTTGTTCATTGTAGTATTGCGTTGTGGTAAACACAAAACTACTAAAAAAGTGTAAGGGATGAAAATTTATTTTTATCCCTGTACTTTGGATTATTTTTTATCGGACAATAGTGAAAAAAAATCAAAAAAAATCGAATTTTTTCTTGACAGTATCGAAAATTGTTGTACTTTTGCAGTGGTCTATTTAACTAATACACTATAACAAAAATGTAACAAAATGATTGAAATCAAGAACTTAGACTTCGGCTACAAGAGTCAGCCTGTCTTTAGGAACATCAGCCTCAGCTTCGAGAAAGGCAACATCTACGGACTGTTAGGCGAAAACGGAGTGGGGAAGACCTCCCTGCTGAAACTCATCAGTGGCCTGCAAAAACCGACTGCCGGTACTTGCGAGGTGGATGGCATCGCTGCCTTCAACCGTTGGCCCGAAACCCTTCAGAAGATTTTCTTCATCTCGGAAGACTTCGCTATCCCTGAGGGCGCACCTATTAATAATGTAGAGGAATTGGGCGTTTTCTATCCCAATTTCGACAAATCCCTTTTCCTTGAACTCTGCGAGGAGTTGGAAGTGGATCCCAAGCGTAAGTTTGGCGAGCTTTCTTACGGGCAACAGAAGAAGAGCTTAATTGCAACCGCCTTGTCGCTCAATACGGATTATCTGCTTCTCGATGAACCCACCAACGGTCTCGACATCCCCTCGAAGACGCTCTTCCGTAAGGTCATTACCAAACATGCCAACGACAATCGCACCATCATCATTTCCACCCATCAGGTAAAGGATGTGGAAAATCTCATCGACCCCATCATCATCCTCGACCATGATGAAGTGCTGCTCAAGGCCTCGTTCCGTGAAATCACGGACAAGCTTTATTTCGATTATGGAACGGAAGCGGCCCCCGATGCGCTCTACAGTGAGGTGATTCCCGGCGGTTTCGTTAGTGTGACCAACAATCCAAACCGATACGACAGCAAAATCAGTGTTGAAGTGCTGTTCAATACCGTGATGAAAAACAAAGAGACCATCAAACAGATCTTCGGATAGGAAAGGGTTGAGCCATGAACAACACATTCAATTTCAAGCGTTTCAAACAAGTGCTGGCCTATGATTGGAAGCGTTTCATCCGCAACTTCGGTATCACACTGCTGGTGTGGATCAACATGCCCGTGATGTTTTGGGTAACGAGCTTAGTCTTTGACTTTGAGATGCCCACTTTTGGCCGCGCCTTCATCATCTTCGGTCTCATTACCATCACTGTCATGTCGGCACCGTCGCGAATTTATGGCAAGGTCAACTTGTCGCGCGAGGGCGTAGGCTTTGCCATGCTTCCTGTTTCTGGCTTGGAGCAATTCTTGAGCATGATTCTCTACTGCTCGCTTGTCACGCCCGCCCTGACCTTGGTGGGCAGCTGGCTGGCTGACTGCCTCATGACTTTGCTGCCTTTCGGCGGCTTCATTAACTATATCCCACTGCAAGATGTTCTGTCGAGTGTTCCCTTTAATGTATTTGTGACAGTGGCTGTCGCCATGATTGCCTTGACCTTGGCCGAGTCGTCCATCTTCATGTTCGGAAACATGCTGTTCCAACGCCGCAAGGCTGGCAAGACTTTTGGCTGGGGACTGCTGATTATGTTTTCTCTTGTCATGCTGTTCCAACTGACGGATGGCTGGCAATTGTTTGACTATATTTTTAGCGGTGATAGCATTGCCAATCAGTGGATTACGACTTCCATCTTGTTGGTCGTTGCCTGCGGATTCTATTATGGTACCTATCGTAAAATCAAAACGCAAAAATACTAACCATGAATAATACCTTCAATTTCGATCGGTTTGGGAAACTCCTTGTCATGGATGGCAAGAAGTATTTCCGCAACTTCGGCATCACGCTGGCCATTTTGTGCAGTCTGAATGTCGCTATGTGGCTGATGACCATTGTGTTTGGCTTCAATATGCCATCATTCTTTCGCTGGATGGTCATCTATGTGGCTGTGTTCCTGTCGTGCATTCTGGTGCCTGCCAAGGCTTTTGGCGACATCAACCTGCCTCGCGATGGGGTACGCTATGCCATGCTTCCTGTCTCCAATTGGGAAAAATACCTGAGTTATGTCCTTTACTGCGTATTGACCCCAATAGCCGTGGCTTTGCTATCCTACGGTGTTGACTCCTTGCTGACTTTGCTTCCTGTTGGAGGTTTCCAGCATTTCATCAGAAGTCTGGGTGTTATGGACATGACGATGGACTTAATCACGGAAATGGGAGGTGACGCTTCGGGCGTAGTGGATCCATCAGGCATAATGGACGACCCTTATGGTATGGTGCGTATGATGAAGCGCATAGGTTCAGGAGAGGTCTGGAATTACCTCGTGGGCATTCTGTTTTGGATAGGTTTCTTCATGATGGGCAACCTGCTCTTCAAGACACACAAGACGGGAAAGACCTTCGGTATCATGATGGGCTTCTCCTACATCTTGACTTCCATCATACAAGTGATGATATTCTCTTCCAACTTCTTCCGCATGGGGGTAGAACCGAGTTTCGACTCTTTCGGCAATATGGTAAGCAATTTTATAATTGTGCAGATTATTGTCACTGCTTTGCTGACCATTGGCCTTTATGTTGGTCTATTCTTCAAACTTAAAACCCAAAAATATTGATTGTTATGGAATTTAACGCACACAAACCCATATACTTGCAGATTTGTTCGCAGATTTATGAGCAAATCCTGCGTGGCGAGTTGAATGCCGACGACCGTATCCTCTCGGTGCGCGACTACGGCATACAACTCGGAGTGAACCCCAACACCATCATGCGCTCCTACGAGACTATGACGGCAGCGGGCATTATCTACAACAAGCGCGGTATCGGCTATTTCATCTCTGCTGAAGCCAAGGACATCGTCCTCCGTCGAATGCGCGAGGAGTTCCTCGAAAAGGAACTGCCCGAGGTCGTCAAGAAGATGAAACTCTTGAACATCAGTCTTGATGAAATAAAAAATATATCCGCGCTGTAACTTTTTTGGCGAAAATCCGTCATATTAGAAATACCTAAATTCAACACATAAATGCAACTTTTTCGGAGGCACGAGGTGAAACATATTTTACTCAAACGAGAGAGAGGAGAAAACCCCTCCCCCTGTTTGAGCCGGATAAATGCCTATCTTTGCCTCCGTCCAAAAGTTCAA
>JBHACT010000002.1:0-15315 GCA_041854745.1 Candidatus Limimorpha sp.
AACTATGGCGTTATCAGCGAGGGTTCCGGCACCTGCGAGGACTGTTCCGATGGAGAACTCTTATTCAAAAAACGATGGGGCTTTTCTTTCACGACAGGATACCGCTGGCGTTTCTACAAAGGTTTATATGGAATGGGATTTATTGGCTTGACAGATAAAAAAGGGATAAACTCAATTTTTCCGAGATTCGGCCTTGTTGTTGGTTGGGATTTTTTAAAAAAGGAAACCAAATAACCCAAACAGGATGTAGCTATGAACTCAATTAGAAAAAACTTTATGATGCTTAAGTTCAACATAGAAGTGCAAGTGTGAAAACGAGGGCGCGGCCCTTTGCAGGCATGAAAGTCCGGCCTTTTGTCATAGGATTAATCTTGTTGTTGGCATTGGCCGATACCTTGTTGAGACGGTGCACGCACTGTCTCAACCATATCATGACGCTGTAGAGACGGTGCGTGCACCGTCTCTACAATTTTATGATATGAAATCGCCCTTAAAATTTTTGCAGAGAACATTGCATTGATGCAAAAAAAAATCATAATATTGCAACAAAATAAACACCTATATTCATGAAAGACAATATTTTGCATATCGAAGCTTTAAGGCACTCCAAACGGGAAGTGCCAGTTTTCCTTTGCCGCCTTGGTTTCAGGATTTGGGACATCCGTTTTCTCAGTGTGGACAAAAGACCGTGTTGCCCGTCCTTCCGCTTGGGCTGAATTTCCGACGGAAGGGCGTTTATCACAGTGTGGGGCTGTACCTTACCAGCACATATTCATGTAGCGGTGGGAAGTGGCTCTATGCAAGGAAGTACAGCCATACAAATAATTCAACTACAAACAAACTGAAAAATGAAAAAAGTATTTATTATCACAACTTTGCTGATTAGCTTCGCCTCGCAAGCCTTGGCCTACGATTTCCAGTCGGGAAACCTGTTGTACACCATTATCAGCACCGACCCTCCCCAAGTGAGTCTTGACGGGCACATTGACGGTACGGCGGCGCAGGGCGAACTCGTCATTCCTGAGACGGTGGATTACAAAGAGGTCACTTATACGGTGACCCAAATAGGGCACATGGCTTTCGCCTGGTGTTCCGGCCTGACGGGACACCTGACCATCCCCGAAACGGTGAACACCATCAAAGCCGGAGCTTTTCGCAATTGTAGCGGCTTCACGGGCGACCTTGTCATTCCCAATTCCGTTACTCTATTGCTGGGTAGGGCTTTTTGGAACTGCACAGGGTTTGACGGACAGCTCACGCTTTCGAACTCCATCACGAAAATCTACGGCAATACATTTTGTGATTGCAGCGGACTGAACGGTCCGTTGGTAATCCCCAACTCCGTTACGGAAATAGCTGCACAAGCTTTTACATCATGCGGTTTTACGGGAACACTTGTCATTCCCAATTCTGTGACCAAGTTAGGCGTGGACTATGCCTACACCTATGAAGGATATGGCTCTTTCCAAGACTGTACGGGATTTACCGGCCTTGAGCTTCCCAATTCCATCTCCATCATCGGCGACTACTGTTTTGCCCAATGCACCGGTCTTTCGGAGGAACTTGTGATACCGGAAGGCGTGACGCAACTATGGAACCATGCGTTTTGGTTGTGCACTAATCTGCCCTCTGTCAAATTTCCCAATACTTTGACGGTGATTGGCTATGCGGCATTCAAATATTGTGAGGGCCTTAGCGGTACAATTGAAATACCGTCGTCTGTTACAGAAATCTACGGCTTGGCTTTTGCTTATTGCCGAAACATCAGTGCCATCATCCTCCATCCAGGCAATCAGCTCAGCGGAACCTATGTTTTTGAGCATTGTTCAAGCCTTGCCGAAATAAAGATTCCCGAAGGTTGGGAAAGTACATGGAAGGGAACTTTCAGCGACTGCTCAAACCTTACCAAAGCCTCTCTTCCCGAAAGCTTGAAAACAATTGGCCCCGCTTGCTTTAGGAGATGCACCAACTTGTCTGAAATCAATCTTCACGAAGGCATCACTTCCATTGGAATACAGGCTTTTTCCCATTGCAATAGCCTTTCCGGAAAATTAAATATCCCCGATTCGGTTGAGCGGATTGAGGCATTCGCATTTGATTCGTGTACCGGCATCACAGGGATTGTCTTGGGCAAATCCATCAACTTCGTAGCCGAGCCTGCATTCAGGAGTACTCATTTGGAATCAATGGTCATCAGGGCCATGACACCTCCTGAGTTGAAATACATTGAAAATCAGAGCCACTTGCCATTAGACCTTCCTGTCATAGTTCCATGCGGCACTTTGGAAGCCTACCAAACCAGCGAAGGATGGAGCAACTTTACCCACCTAAGCGAGGGTATAACCGACTTGTTTACAGCAATTTCCTCCAATGAGGCAGCAGGGACGGTTCTCGTTTTGAAGGAGGCCGCCTGCGATGACAGGTCAGTGCAGCTGGAGGCTTTGCCCAACGAGGGATGCCAGTTCTTGTATTGGGAAGCCAACGACAATCAGGTTTCAACGGAGAATCTATATGGTTTTGTGCTTGAAGGAGATACGGAGATTGTCGCTTATTTCTCATGCGCAAACATCGGAGTGGATGAATTAAGCGGGACCGTCTCGGCATATCCCAACCCGGCAAGGGAGAAAGTGACCATTGAAGGTTTAGAAGCCAAAGAAATGCAAGTTTACAATGCTCTCGGCCAGTTGGTAAAGACCGTGCGGGGCGCGAATGAAATCAGCGTGGCAGGTTTGCCAACGGGTGTATATCTGATGCGCATTATGGATGAAAAAGGAATCTCCCACACGAAACGCATGAGTGTAATAAAGTAAGGTATCAGAAAGCGAGGGAGGCGGGGGCATGAAAACAATCCCTAACTTGTCGTTACAAGTTAGGGATTGTTTTTGTGATGTACTCCCGCAGGGGGTACAAGAATTAATACTGATATTATTTTCGTTAGTAGGATTCATTTTGATTTTGGATATTTAGTATATTGATTTTGAGTATTTTACTTTGCTTTATGGGTTATTTAGACCGATAATAAATTATAACGAATGAGCAACTTTTTTGCATTTGGTTGACACGTGGTTGACACGGATTCGGATTTTTTTCGTATATTTGCATTGCCTTTGTTTGAAGGGGATTGGGTACTCCTTCAAGAGGTAAGGTAACAGATTATTTACGTAACTTTTAAACTTTTATTTTATGGCTACATTAAAATTTTACCTATCAAGGTACATCAAGAACGATGACGAAAGAGGCGAAATCCAGTTGCGCTTCAGCGGCAACAGGAATTTCGTGAAAAGAGCGGCCACGGGCATCTTTATCACTGCCGGAAATTGGGACAGCGAGAAAGGAATGCCCAAGGGCAAGAAACAAAACAAATACGGCGACAACTGCGAGGAAATCCGGGACAGATTGAACCTGCTGACTTCTTTCTTGCTGCGTTGCTGGGAAGAAACCAAGGAGGGTGAACTGAAGCCTGACTCGCTTACTCAATGGTTGAACGACATCGAATGGAGCAGCACGGATGAGTCTATCTTCATCAATGGACGGAAAACCACTGCCACTCGCTGGGAAATAACGAGCAAGGCACACATGAGAGAGGAAAAGCAACTTCAGAAAGCTGAAAGCGCCAAGATTGAGAATCGTTATTTCCTCGAAGTTTACAGCGCTTTTATCGAAGAGCAGTACAAAAACGGTGTTATCGGGGACAGCAGACACAAGACTTACTACACCTGCTATGGCCTCTGGGAAAGGATGGAAAGATACCAAGGCAATCGATATAGGGTGAAGGACATGAACACTCCTTTGATTTATGATTACAGGAACTTCGTTTTGAACGAATGTGATTTGTGGGAAAAGAAACCTTTGACGGAAAAGCCGAGTAAGTATTCAACCAAATCAGGGGAAATACTGGTGCCGAAAAAGCAGTATCAGCATATCTACGAGGGCTACGAAATCATGCTTAGTAGAGGTGTTGAGAAACGAAGTTTGAATTATGTGGTGATTCAAATCAAGTACCTGAAAGCATTTTGGCATTGGCTGATGAAGATAAAGAAAGCCCATGTTGAGGACATTTTTCTTACCTTCAATATGGACCAATCGGTTTATGGCACACCCTATTATTTTTCAAATGAAGACAGAAACACGCTCTTTGAGGCCGATTTCAGCGAACGGCCTGAATTGGCCGTGCAAAGGGACATCTTTGTTTTCCAATCCTTGGTGGGATGCCGTGTCGGTGACTTGTCACGACTGAAGAAGTCAAACGTGGTGGATGGCGACACGCTCCAGTATGTGGCGGGAAAGACAAAGAATAAGAGCGGAAAGATTGTGACGGTACCGCTGCACCCTATCGCCAAGACTATCATCAATAGATATAAAGACCTTGACGACGATAGGCTTATGCCTTTCATCTCTGACCAAAATTATAATGATGCCATCAAAGAGATGTTTAAAATGGTTCCGGCAATCGACCATATTGTAACGATTCTTGACCCGGTGACCAGGCTTGAAAAGCAGGTGCATCTTTCGGAGGTGGCCAGCAGCCACATGGGGCGAAGGAATTTCTGCGGCAACCTCTATGAGGCTGGCTTCAGGGATGCGGACATCGCATCGATGAGCGGTCATGCTGAAGGCAGCAAGGCGATTTCGCGATACCGCAAGGTGAGCGATGACACGAAAAAGAAGATGATCAACGCGCTGTAATAAAAGAAGGAAGCCGAAAATTGGGCTTTCGGCTTCCAAGTTGTAACAGATTAACTCCATTTTATGGCTACGGAGTTGGGCGCAAAGATAGACATTTTTCTGGATATGGCATTGGACAGATTTGTTTTTTATCTGTCCAATGGTTTTTTCTCGCTGGAGCCTGCCTGACTGACGAAGGCTGCGGGACCAAAGCTTCACCACTGGGGACAAAGCTGACCCGCAGCCTTTGGCAGACAGGCAGCCCTCCGAATCGTTTTCATTGCCGGAACGGGAAAGCAAAAGACCGAGCGGCAAGGAGAAGCGAGAGCGGGAAAACGAAAACCCATTTTTTAGCCGAGGACGGACAAAGGTTGCGGCCACGGAGCTTCCTAAAAGATGCGAAAACTGACCTCCGCAACCTTTGGCCGGCATCGGATTAATTAAAAAAGGAAGGCACCCATCAGGATGCCTTGACCATTTTTATAATGACTACCATCACGAATGCGAGGATGCCAGCCAGCACTATGACTATGCCCAACAGGAACCAAAGGGCGTTGGGCGGTTTCTTGGACGGCGGCGGCTCTTCGATGACGACTTGCGAATAGTGCAAGGTGTCTTCGTAATGGATGGGGGCTTGCTCGGCCTCGTAGGTGACTGTGAGGCTGTCGTCGGTGGCTGTCGCCGTGAAAGTGCCTTGCTTGGTGGCGACCTTGACGGCTTGGCCGTCAAGCAGCGGAGCAAGGGCCATCACGGCGGTATCGGCCACGGGTGGCAATTCTATGAAGGTGTCGATGGGATGCGCCTGAATCGTGACCAGCTCGGGACAGCGTTCCGTTATCCTGCGGATTCGACGTTGCGCCCTGCGCTGCGGGTCACAGGCGCATAACACCATCGTCACCGACAACATCAGGAGGAGAATTTGAAAGCGTGTTTTCATGGCTTACAGGTTTTCGATCATCTGTTTCAGTTCGGCGTTTTCAAGGGTGAGTTGCGCGACCTGGGCCGACAGCCCGACGATCTCCCGTCGGGCTTCGGTGAGTTCCGTGTAAACACGCTTATTCTCCTCAACCAGGTTGAAAATGGTTTGCTGCATCTCACGGATGGTGCGGTTCTGGCGCAGCCGCGTGGCGGCGAGCCAGGAAGCGACACCCGTAATCGGTGCCAGGAGCAAAGATGCCCATTCAAAGATGTTCATGGCTGCTGTTATTTACCGACCTTGCGGCCAACTTTCTCTGCCCTGGTCTTGATGATGAACGAGCCGAAGCCACGGAGATAGACATTCTCCCCGGATGCGGCATAAGTGAGGTAGAAGCGGACGGAGTCGCCTGCCTCACCCCAGTTGCTGATGGGGATATCGACACCAACGCCCGGGTCGGTGACATCTGAGTTGAAGATGCCGATTTTGCGCTTGGTGATGTTGTAGGCAACTGCAATGAAGTTGGCTCCGGCTGGCTTGCCGATCAATTCGGCAGCTGCAGCCTCGGCATTGATGGTGAGTTGGCCATCAAGTTCCGAAATGATGCACTCCAGCATCGGCGAATCGATGCGCTCACCGTTGCCGATGCCCTCCAGCTGTGCCAGGTCGACGGCCTTCACATCGTCCGTCACGACTGCGGCAGCAGCCAGCTGACGGGTGAACATGTTGCGGCGGGTCATGCCGCGCGTGACCGTCGGAAAGAGCGAGGCAAGCTGCTCATCGCTGAACTGCGAGACGAGTTGTTGCAGGTCCTTGAAGAAATTGCGCTGCTGCACCTGCTCTTCGGTGCGTGGGTTTCTGACCGATTGCGGCTTGCCTTTCATGTAGGCAATGCCATTCCATGAGGAGCCGACAACTGTGCCGACCGTGCCTCTGAATCCGCCAAGGATTCCTTGTTTGATTTTTCCCATAATCTTTAGTTTTTAAAGGGTTAGACATTAGTTGTTTTTCTTTGGTGGACGGGCTGGACGGTTTATCACGCCCAAGGTGCCGAAGCCATGTGGTGCAGTGGTCGCGCCCGTGCTCAGCATGAAGCCGCTGAAGGTGTCTTCGGCTTCGCCGTAGGCGGCAAGCGGGACGGTGAAGCTGGCTTCACCGGACGCGCCGACTACCGCCGTGGAATTGACGAGGAAGATCTTGCGCTGCGTGACATTGGCCACGAAGATGGTCGGGTACTCGTCGGCATGGGTGCTGCGCCAATCGTTGTCGGCGGCCCACTGCATTTTCAGGACTGGTGACCCTTCCAAGGTGTCAGCCGACACGGTGACATCAGGAAGGTCGGCGGTCGGGGCGTCGCCGATGGTTTTGAGGTTGGCCAGGTCAACGGTCTTGCTGTCATCGGTGACAACTGGATCCTCTGCAAGCTGCCTGGCGAGCATGTTGCGGCGGGTCATGCCTTGCGGCGTTGCCAGAATCAGGAACTTTTGTTGCTCGGCAGTCATTTGGCTGACGAGGTTTTGGACTTCCTTGAAAAAGGTGCGCTGTCTCATCTGTGCAGCGGTCTTGGGGTCTTTTTGGGACTGTGGAAGGCCTTTCATGTAGGCGATGCCGTTCCACGAGGCACCGATGACAGTGCCGACTTTGCCTTTGAATCCGCCTAAGATTCCCTGTTTGATTTTTCCCATGATTTGATGTTTTTTAGGTGGTTTGGAACACAGTTTTGATTTTGTATAGTTGGTATATCGTTGGTATATGGTTGGTATATACCTGACTTATACCAGGAATCGTCCTAAAAAAGCCGTCCTGACGGGCGGCTTTTGGGCGTGTGTCCGAAAAACGGTTTAGGCGTTCTTCTTGGGCGGACGGGCGGGACGCTTGGTGACGCTCATCGTGCCGAAGCCGACGAGGGCGATTTTGGAGCCGTTGAGCAGCATGAAGCCGCTGAAGGTGTCGCCAGCCTCGCCGTAGGCGGACAGGCCGACATTGAATGAGGCCTCACCCGTTGCGCCGAGGGCGGCGGTGGAATTGACCAGAAAGACTCTCTTCTTTGTGGTGTTCGCCACGAATACCGTCGGGTATTCGGCGGCGGCAGCGGTGCGGGCATCGGTGTCGCCGTCCCAAAAGATGGTCAGGTTCTCGCCTGCGGCGGTGACGGTGACGGCGGGCAGCTCTGCCGTGGGAGCGTTGCCGAGAGTTTTGACTTCGGCGAGGTCAACGGACTTGGTGTCGCCGTCGATGGCCTTGGCTTCGGCGAACTGCTTCAGGAGCATGTTGCGGCGCGTCATGCCCTTGGGCGTTGCTGGAAAGAGGAACTCCAGCTGCTCGTTGGAGAACTGGCCAACGAGGTCCAGGAGTTCTTTGAAGAAGCCGCGCTGCGTCTGCTGTGCGGCGGTGTTGGCATTCCTGACGGATTGCGCGATGCCACGCATGTAGGAAATGCCGTTCCAAGAGGCACCAATGACGGTGCCGACTTTACCTTTGAATCCACCCAGGATTCCTTGCTTGATTTTTCCCATGATGATTGAATTTTAGGGGTTAATAAATGAGTTGATTACAGGCCGTCACCATCATGGGCGGCGCGGCAGATCATAATCTTTATATTGTTTTTGGACTGCGGCGTTAATCGCCTGTTTTGGTGACGGTTGGGCAAAAATAAGCGGATTGCTGCGGAAGGGTGATTTCTTGATTGTTTTTGATTGATTTTGACCGATTTTGATAGGGCTTTGTGGGGGTTATTTGTAATACTTTTGCGGTGTGCTGTCAGTTGGGGATTATAGGACTGACAGGACGGATAAGACTAATAAAAACAGGAGGAGATTATGGAATTATCAAAGACATCAATGGAGAGGCTGGAGGGCGTGGATGAACGCCTGAAGGTTGTCGTGATTGAGTGCGCCGCTCGGTGCAAGTTTCCTTTCAATGTGTCGGAAGGGCTGCGGAGCGAAGCGAAGCAGCGCGAGTACGTCCAGCAGGGGAAGTCGCGGACGATGAGATCAAAACACCTCATCGGGAAGGCGGTGGACTTGTACCCGCTGACGATGAACCGCAAAGAGGTGGACTGGTCCAGGTTTGAGGACTTGGCCGACCTGATGTTTCAGGTGGCCAGTGACCAGGGCACAGAAATCGTCTGGGGCGGGAACTGGAAGAGCTTCGTCGATAAGTGTCATTTCGAGCTGAGGTAGTGACACTGGAACCATTATCAAAGTAATAGTTCGTTTTTTTTTCATTTTTTTTGGAAAGCCCAGCCGTGAGGTTTGGGCTTTTTTGTTTGGGGTGGTGGTCGGGGGTGACGGCGGCAGACTCCCCCGCCCGTTGGGCACCCCCTCTCAGAGAGGGATAGTGCGTTGGGAAAAATCGAGGGGGAAAAGCGCCTGCGGCCTACTCACGGGGACACTTCACCAGAACAGGGGAAACAGAGCTTTACGACAAAACGAGTGATGAGAACGACTGCGCCCCGTTCGCGCCAGGGAGCCCGACCCGCCCGACAGGTGCCGCGCAGCGTTTCAATCGCAAGCGGCGGCGGGCGTGCCTTTGCGGCGGCGACCCCGAAGAGGCAGGCACCAGTGGAAGCCTTGCGGGGAGAGGTGGCAACGATGAGGGGGCGAAAACACGATGCGCTTTAGCGCTCCGACAAGGGAACCGCCGGGCGGGCGACCAAGCAGGGGCGCAAAACTAAAGGGGCGCGGCTGCACCCGACAAAAAGATGCGGCCATAAGCCGCTCCTATTAGGGGGTACGGGGGCGGCCAAGAAAGCCCCGAGCGAGCAAGGAGCCACGAAAGCGGTTGGCCTTGGAGCCGAAGACGCTCGTCTGGAGCCGCGCCAGTGGAGCGCAGCGGAACGCTTGTCGCGGGACAGACGAAGGAAGCGGCGGTGTTGCGCAAGGCCGCCAACAGAAAAAAGCGCACGACGAAGGAGCTCAGCATTTTTTTTCTATTGGCGCTCGTTATAGCCTTGCGCACACCAAGGCAACCGCAAGAAGCGGCGACGCAGGGAACACCGATTTCCCCCTCGGTTTTTATTAGGTGGGTTGTGCGGTGGGTTGTGTCGTTATTTACGTTTTTCTCGTTTTTTACGTTCTATCGTCCTTACGTTATACGTGCTTACGACGGTTTAAAGTACGTTGATGCTTAAAGATAGGAGTTGAGGCTGGCCGTCGCGCGGGGCTGGGCGGTGTTGTCGACGGGCAGAGTGTTCGTCCGCAGGAACGAGGACGAGCACCCTGAACGGCGGCATTACCGCACAGCTTTGGGGAGGCAAGGTTGATGCCCAAGCATTGCAAAAACCGTGACAGCGGCGGCGCAAGGCAGTTGGGAGTTTGCAGTTATCAGTTAGGAGTTATGGGAGTTATGAGACGGATGGGACTTATATTCTCTATCGTTATGCGTACTAACGTTATTCGTGCTTACGACCAGTAGGCCCTCCGACAGGCTCAGGGGCCTTATACGGGGTGCGGCTGCTGGTATTGGCCGCGACGGGTAGCGGAATCGGCGTTTTTGAAGGGTGGGAAAACGGGAGACCGACACACGGAATGAGAGGCTTTTCCATAGAGTTTGACCGACTGCGAGGGTGAGGCTGGTGCGGTTGGGCGACCTGACGACGACTGTAGCGGAGCGGACTGACGACGGCGGAGCTTGCGGAGCCATCGTCAGCCCGACGGAGCGGAATGGAGTTGTCAGGGCGCGAAGGGCGAGGATGCCCAACGAGAAACCAAGGGAGTTCGTGTGCGGCGGGAAAACGCCAATGGAGCGACCAAAGCGGCGAATGGCAGCAACTTGGGCTTGTGCGGCTGGTTGGGTTTAACACGATGTGGAGCCTGCCGACGATGCCTGAAGGATTGGGGGCGGCAATGCCGGGCGCGATAATGGAGCACAGCGGAATGGTAGCGACCGAGCACTGACGAACACAAGACAAAGGCTTCGGCGGTGGGCGGAACTCCTTGGACGGGTGGGATGGTGAGGCTATTTCGTTTTTTGCGTTTTTTACGTTCTTACGTTATGCGTACTTACGTGCTTACGACGGTTTTCCTGTTGGTTAAAATTAAAGGTGGTGTTTTGATGCCAGATGGTCTTTTCCGTTGTTCTTGCCAAGTGCGGCTTCAGTTTCCTCTTTTTTTAGTCGATTTAACTCCTCTAATAGCAGATAAACTGTTGTAGATGGATTTCCGTATGCCTGTAATTTTTTTGCCCGCTTTATGGCTTTGTCGGCATTTTCGTTTAAATGCTTAATCATTTCGTCGGAAAGGGTTCCTTTCTTGTATTGTTTTGCCACAACCGACAATTTCTTCAGGCTGTCTTCACTCGTTATGGCGTTTTTCACTTCATTGTAGTGCAGCAACAACCACAGCTCGAAGCAAGGATTTGAACACAATAACTCGGCACCTGATACCTTTTGCAGGCGTTCTAACATCTCGGTCACATCAAGGTCGTACATCAGATAAGTTTTATCACTGGCTGTCTGAACATACACGGCCTTGCATCGCTCAACCAGTGACGATGTGATGTTTTGCAGGGTCTTCTTCGCAATGATGTGAATGGGTAACCTGTATTGTGAGCGCAACATTTCCGTATAAACCACTTCGGTTTCTCCTTCGCAGAACACGAAGTAGTTGGGGCGCATCGTCTTGCCTTTTGAAACTCTTTCCTTTCTTGCCATCGTCACACCCTCGCTTTCCCCAAATATGGTATTGCATCAAACCGTCCCTGAAGATAGGCTTTCTCCATGTCGAACGTGTCACGGAAATCCTTGAAATCGTAAAGTGAGTATAGGTCGCTGCTGCCGTCGTCACGCTTGTTGACGAAATACACCTGGTCGCGTCGTTGGAAATCGGTGTTCAGCAGGTGGGTGTTGTGCGATGTATAAACCAACTGCGCTCGTTCGCTGGCGTTGAACATGCCGATGATGAACTGCACCAACTGGGTGTGTAGGCTCGTGTCGATTTCATCGATGAGCAGCATGCGTCCATTCCTGATGATGTCAATCATGCTGATCATCATTCGGAATAGCGTTTTTGTACCTTCACTCTCCTCGGTTTCAAAGTCGAAGGCCACATTCGGATTGTTGCGATGATAGGTTTTCAGCCTATCGCCCATCAGTTGGATGTCAACAATATCGCTATCCGCCGTCCTGAGCACGTCCAGCAACGTTGACTTCTGCTCTCGCAACAGTTGCTCCATCGATACGGATGCCGGAAGATGATAATCCAGTACCACATCATCTGTGAAGAACCGGAACACTTGCTTGGCCAGTTCACGGTCCATTTGGCTTGCACGTGAGATGAACAAGGTCTTGCGTGATGTATTGGCTGCCACGTCCATCGGTCGTTTCAGTACCAGTTTGAACTCATACACGTCCTTCTTCTCTGGCCCTTTGCGCTCGTCGCGGCTGAACACCAGGGAGCGTCGCCCGTTGGGGTAGTAATACAACTGTTCGGTGAGGATTTCTGTGCGTGTCATCGAGAAGGAGTATTCGTATTCGATATCTTCCATCAGAAAACGCACGTAGAACGAACTCGGTTTCTCCTCATAGCCATCGAACTTGAACGGGGAGAATCCGAAAACCGTGTCCTCGTTGTAGTTGTGAGATTCGCGTATCATCTCCACGCAAGCCCGCACCGCCTTGATCACATTGCTTTTACCTGATGCGTTTGCGCCGAACACAGCCACGCTCTTCAGTAGCTGTTCGCCTCCAACGGTAAATAAATTACCTTCCAGTTCCCGTGCTTTCTGTGTCTGTATCCGCGCCGCCTGAAGGTTCAGCGACACCTCACCACGCAGAGAGAACATATTGCTCAAACGAAGTTCCAATATCATTTTAACCTCAAAATTTGTAAATCGGTGGCAAAAATAAGAAATAAATCGATAATAGAATTGTTCTTTCAGTTTTTATCATTCTTTTTGAAAATTTTAGAGAGAAAAGAGGGAAAGAAGAACCATGTCATTTTACAACATCAACAATTTTGATTGAATTTGATGGATTTTGAGTATTTTTGCGGCGTGAAACGGATTTTGTACATAGGGATTGTTTTGCTGGTGGCGGTGTTGGTGAGTTGTGAGAGACTCCCCCGGCCTGCGGCCACCCCCTCTCAGAGGGGGAACTGCCGGACGCTGGAGGAGGTTGACAGCTTGATGTGGCAGCAGCCGGATAGTGCTTTGGCTGTGATTAGGGAGTTTGCTGGAAGTGAGGTAGCGGATAGTCTGGATGAGTTTAACGGGCACTATTGCCAGTTGCTGATTTCTGAGCTGTTGTATAAGAATTACAAAAAACAAAGCAATAGGAATGAGTTGCTGAAAGCGGTGGGTTATTTTGATTCTATTGTGGCGGCGGATGAAGCGGACAGGCGTAAATCGGACGCACGCGGTGCGTCTCTACAGGAACGAAATGTGTTTTTGGATGCGCGGGCACATTATATTATATGGTGTGGGGCTTTATGAGAAAGGTGATGTGGTTCTGGCATGTGGGGAATACTTGAATGCTTTGGAAATGATGGAAGAGCGTTTTGGTGACAAAGCACAGAAGGGAAAAAACGCTGTGTTTATGTTCTATACTTATAATAGGCTTTTGGAACTTTTCTCGGCGCAATTTATGATGGATCCAGCCCTTTATTGTGCTGAAAAAGCTTTGTCTTGTTGCCAAAACGAGCCTTCTTTGTCAAAGGAGACCTCGAATACCTATTATCACATCGGGAGACAATATGACAAGATGGGAGAGAAGGAAGTCGCAAGAAAATATTATGGGCAGGCCATTGAAGGGTTATCTGATATTAATAACCCTGTATATCGAGATGTTGTTTCCACGAAAGCACTTTGCGATTATCAGGTAGGACAGGAGACAGATGCTTCCATAACAGCAATAAAGAAAATGCTTGATTATGCGAACAGTGAGAAGGAGAAACTAACCCGGTTTTTGATAATAGGAGGCATTCTCACTGTTGAGCAATCCTTCGATTCCGCCTTGTATTATTTGGAGCCTGTTTTTGAGAACCAGGATAATGTGTCTTTACAAATACGTGCTGCGGAATATTTACTCGTCGATTATGATAATCTTGGAGATCAGGCAAAATCGGAAGAATGCATGCGGTTTTTGGCTAACCATAAGAAAACGGAAGGAGAGACTAAAGCCTTGGTCTCCGAGCTTGAAGCCATGTTCAAGAATTACCAAAATCAAAAGCAGGAAAGACATGCCGAAATAGAACGAGAAAAGGCTATGAAGAAAGCTTTGGGAATCATTATCCCCATTATTGTTGTCGTATTGATTGTTTACATTGTGCAGATATTGAGAAACAAGAAACAACTAAAGAAGCAACAAGAGGAAGCGGACAGGGTGCTTGGTGAGACGGAGCAAGAGCATGAAAAGGAGCTAAGGCTATGGCAGACGGTGGCTGAAAAGACTTTGGAAGAGACGGTAAAGAAGCACGAGGAAGCTTTGAAGACAAAAGACTCGCAGCATGAACAGGAGATGAAAGCCACACAGGCTGAGGCTATGCAACAAATGGAAGCAGCCCAGCGAAGCTATGAGGAAGAACTGAAAAGACAGCAGGCAGAAACCGAGCGTTTGCTGGAGGAGACCGAACGGAAGCATCAGCAGAAGGTAGGGGAGATGATGCAGCGGCATGAAGATGAATTGAAATTACAGAAAGACCAATCTGAAAAAGAGATAGAGCAGACAAGGCAACGGCATGAAGCAGAATTGGAGGCGGAACGGTTGGCGTACCAGCAAGAGCGAGAGAAATTGCAGTTGAGCCTGCAACTGAGTAAACGGAATGTAAACGCCTTGCAGGAGGAGCTTGGCCGCAAGCGTACGGATGCAGAAGGCCATTACGAAGCGTTTTTGAAGGAACCAGTGTGCGTCAATATCAATGACGCGGTTCGTGACTTGCAAATTACCACGAGGAAACCATATACGAGTTACCGTGTCAATTTTGATGACGAGACGCTTGCGCAATTCGGCCGGGTCGTTTCGGCCTATTATGGCGAGGTGAAGCCTGCATTGCTGTGTCTCTACCCAAGCATTGCTCAGGAGGATTTGCTGCTGTGTTATTTGTATCTGCTTGGAATGGAAAACAAGCAGATTGCCGTGGTGCGGCATAGGGAATATTCCACGGTACGGAAACAGGCTGGCGAACTTAGGAGGCGGCTGGGAATTGAAGAAAGTGTTCGGGATTATGTTTTGCGTGTGGCTGGAGTGGAGGAGTTTGTGGAGGAGTAGACTCCCCCGGCCTGCGGCCACCCCCCTCTGAGAGGGGGAAGAGACTCCCTCGACCTCACCCCGGCCCTCTCCTGGTGGAGTGGGAGAGGGGCTGCTGGGTTGATGCCAGGGGTTGCACCCCTGGTTAAGATCGTGGCGCCCCTTCGGGACTTTTGTTGTTGATTTCGTAATTCGTGATTCGTGCTATCGTGCTTACGATGGGGTGGGACTTATAGGACGGATGGGGCTTATATTCCCTCGACCTCATCCAGGCTTTCTCCTTGGAGGAGAGGGAGATGACGCCTCAGGCCTGCGGCCCACCCTTCTTAGAGGGGGACTGACTCCCCCGCCGCTTTGCGGCACCCCCTCAGAGAGGGGGATGTGCGTGAAAAACGCGGGTTGATAGGCTAAAATTTCCTAAATTCAACACATAAATGCAACTTTTTCGGAGGCACGAGGTGAAACATATTTTACTCAAACGAGAGAGAGGAGAAAACCCCTCCCCCTGTTTGAGCCGGATAAATGCCTATCTTTGCCTCCGTCCAAAAGT
>JBHACT010000003.1:0-9410 GCA_041854745.1 Candidatus Limimorpha sp.
AGCAAAATTTGGAACAGCAAAACTTATTCGACAGGCAGGGCTTGCTTTTTTAATAGGAGGATAGAAAATTTTTTATCTTCTGTTTATCAATAATATACAAGCAGATTAGTCGATTAACCGAGTTTTATCGGACAACAATGGTTTTTTTTATGTTTCAATGACCCATTTTTTAAAAAAATGATTTGGCTAATAACAAACATGGAACTTGAACACGCATTGTTTGGATTGACAACGATATGATTGCTCAATAAAAACAGTTCAGGTGGATTTCTGAATCCGCCCAATTCTTTTATCACCATTTGGAATATGAAAAACGCATTCACTTTATGAAAAATGTTATCTTTGCCCGCAAAACGATACTGAAATGAAGAAACGGGACCTGCATGAAAGGGATTGCAAATCCACTGGAACGGGGGAACAAATAAAGTATTTACATTACTAATTTATCCGCGTTCGGGAAACTCAACTCCTGACTAAACACAAAGGCATACCAAGGCCGCCAATACCATCAGCAGGGGGATAATCTTGCTGCGAATGTTCACCTCCTTGAAACCGAAGATGCCGTAAACGAATGACACGACGAGGCGCACGCCATAAAGGATAAGCGGAATGAGCACCACCACGGCGGCATCCTGCTTCAAGCCTGTGAGATAAATCACATCAGCCACGGTAACAAACACCGTCATCGCCACAATGCCCCAGCGCCACTCAAAAGGCTGGCTTTTGCGCTTGGGCAGCCAGATGAAGGAAAACAACACCGCCATCATGATGAAATCGTAGATGGTGTACCACGCCTGAATGGTGGAAGGCGACATGGGCTTGTCGATATAGCTGAGCAGAAACTTGTCATAGACACCGCTCAGGGCGACAAGCACCGCCGAGGCCAAAAGCATAAACACCCATTTGTTTGACTTGAATTTGATGCCTTCCAGCTTGCCCGAACGGTTCATCAGATAGAACGACACGATGGCCAACACCAAACCGACCCATTGTAACCAAGACAGCTTCTCTTGGAAAATCAAGAAAAGAAGAATGACCGATATGGCCGGCCTCAGCTGGTTGACGGGTCCCACAACGGTGATGGGCAAGTACTTCATGGCCGAGTAGCTGAACATCCATGAGCAGAGGAGGATGGCCGTCTTGCCCAAGATGAACAGGTGCTGCTGCCATGTCATCGGCTCGATGAAGAGCTTCTGCATGAAAACACCTTCAAAAATATAGGGTTTGAAATGCGACAGCAAGACAAAAGGCACAAACATGAGCCCACTGATCATCGTGCTGTAGAACAAAACGGGAAGGATGGCGTTGCCGACTACGGACCGCTTCTTGAAGATGTCGTAGAAGCCCAAGAGCACGGCAGAAATCAAAGATAAGACTACCCACATGGCGTAAATGCTTTGAATATGGGCGCAAAAGTAGGGAAATATTACTTTGTGTACGGGACTTCTGATGATTTTCCGTAAATTTGCACTCAAAATCATGAGTCCATGAACTGGAACGACCTCCTCTCCAACCAACGCTATGCGCAGCCGCACAAGAGCCCCGACATCCGCAGCTCTTTCCAACGCGACTACGACCGTATCATCTTCAGCAGCCCCTTCCGCCGCTTGGAAAACAAAACCCAAGTGTTTCCCCTGCCCGGCGCCCAGATGGTTCACAACCGCCTGACCCACAGCCTTGAAGTGGCAAGTGTAGGTCGCTCCATTGCCTGCCGCACCGTAGAGCAGCTGGCCAAGAAACACCCCAAGCTAAAAGAACGGCAGTCTGACATCGAGACCATTGTGGCCGCAGCGTGTTTGGCCCACGACTTGGGCAACCCGCCCTTCGGTCACTCCGGCGAAGACACCATCAGCAGCTTCTTCAAAGACGGTAAAGGCAAGGAACTGCAAAGCCGAATGCGACCTGAACAGTGGAGCGACCTCATCGCCTTTGAAGGCAACGCCAACGCTTTCCGTCAGCTGACGCACCAGTTCACCGGCCGCCGTGCAGGCGGCTTCTCGCTCACCTCCGCCACTTTGGCCACCCTTTTGAAGTATCCCTACCCTTCCTACAACAAAGGCAACCGCAAGAAATACAATGTATTCTTTTCTGAAATCCCCGCGTTCGAGGAAGTGGCCAAAGAATGCGGTATCCCCCGTTTGGACACCGAACATCTCGTCTATGCCCGCCATCCTCTTTCCTATATGATGGAAGCCTCCGACGACATCTGCTACCTTGTTTTGGACATGGAAGACGCCCACAAACGCGGTATCATCAACACCCAGACCATCGAACAATGCTTTCTTTCGTTCTTCAATCCCGAGCACCCCAAAGACAAAGGCGTGTTCAAACACAAGGAAGAGGTCTACCGCGACGTAACCGATGTCAACGAACGGATGGCTTTCTTGAGGGCCACCTTGATTAATAAGCTCGTCAATCAGGCCAGTGACATTTTCGTGAAGCATTACGAAACCATCATGGAAGGCCGTTTCGAGAAAAGTTTGATTTCGCACCTGCCTGAATTTGAGAAAAACGCATTGGAGATATGCCGAGACGAATCGGTGAAGCACATCTACCGTCATCCCTCCGTGGTGAAAATCGAGCTGACCGGCTTCAATGTAGTCGGCACGCTGTTGGAAGACTTCACCGATGCCGTAATGAATCCCGGCACTTCTTACAACAAAAAGCTGCTCTCACTCATCCCCGAACAGTTCAAGGTGGAAACCGACGACACTTACACCAAGCTGCAATCAGTCATCGACTTTATCTCCAACATGACCGACCTTTATGCCGTACAACTTTATAAAGACCTGAGAGGAATCGACTGATGAAGAGGGTTTTAGCCTTTGTTTTTCTCTTGTTGTGCGGAATGTTTTGCTTCGCACAAGAGGTGCTCGTGTCAAGAAGCACAAAGTCCTATCTGATCACAGACGGTAACCCAAAGGACACCGCCTTTCTGAAAGAGAAATGCCGTCAGGCCGGTTTGGATTTGGGTCTCTCGGTGCTGGCCAACCGTATCCCTACCAACAGCAAACTCGTCACGCCCAAACCTTCGGAAAACCTGTTGAAACAAGGCGTCTTGTATCTGCAACTCCCCATGGACGACAGCCAGACTGAGTTTGCCGTGTACCACTCCGAGCTCTTCGACCAGCCCGCCCACATCAATGTGCTGCAAATCGACGACGAACTGATTACATATCGCACGACAGAAAAATCAGGCAACATCCAACTGTTCTACCACTGCGTTAGAGGCGCGTTTGGAACAAAGAAGTCGGCACACCCGGAAAAAGCCATCGTTTACAAGCTTTGGGACACGCCTGAGCGCACCCTTCTCCCCGACCTTGAGCTGCAAGACCAAATGGCTTTGTCCGTAGCCAAAAAACTGGCAAAAACCGATTATCCCCTACTGATTTTCAACGACTTGAAAAGCTATGCCTACAACAACGAAGGCGACCTGTCCATCACTCATTTTCTCGACACGATACACAAATACAATCCTGACAAACTCTTGCAAGGCGACCTGCTCACCCCTGCCTCATGGCCCTACCTGAGCCGTGTCAACGAAAACCAACTTTGGATCGAGCCGATGCGTACCAAAACCGTGGAAACGCTGACTGAAAAGCAGGATTTTTATGTCAGGCAACAGATGTCATGGATGATTGGCAACTTCCAAATCCATCTTGCCGACAAGGTAAGAAAAGCTACCACGATAGAAGAATTGGAGTGGTTTCTCTCCAAAGCCGCCGCCTTCGATGCCGGCTTCGGCCTTGATTTCGGCGTGGAAGCCATGCGCAAGCACGGCCTCACCGATGCAATGCTCAACACCATTAATATTTGGGAGACACTACGACTATCAGGTGCCTTCAGCGACACCCAAAAGGAAGCCTTCAAAGACCCCTATGGCAACTGGCACATCGAGAAAGGCGACGACTCAACCTATCTTATTTATCCTCAGCACATTTCAAAGCAATACTTCTGCAATTTAAAAAACGACAGTTGGGAATGGAACAACCCCTATCCTAACCGTTTCGCCCTCCGTATCGCCGTGGAAGGCAAAGGCAGCATTAGCGAACTGAACTTTAGGACACCGAACGGCATGTTATTCTTCCCCTGCACCCTCAAGGCGGGACAACTTCTCATGTACGACTTTGACGGCACAGCTTACATCAGCGACAAGAACTTCAACAAGATAAAAGAAATCCTTCCCCAAGGCATTTCTTTCCTTGAAGAAGGATTGTTCGAGGTTTCGTTCACTTGTGAAACCAAGCCCGAAGGCGATGAGAGACCTCAAGTCTCTGTGCGTTACATCACGCGGGGCGAGGCTATTTCTTCACCCCTGGGAAAGCGTCAACTATCTTCACCTTAATATCGGGGAAGCTTTTGACAATCTGCACTTTCACATCGGGGAAAGACTCAACAAGTTTTACTTTTCCGCACTGGTCGGGGAAAGCATCAACGAGCTTCACATCCAAGTCTTCGAATGAGTCCACGATTTGAACCTTGATATCGGGGAAACTCTCCACGATTTGAACCTTGCCGTAAAGGTTGAAAGTCTTGCCTTCCTTGTTGGTGTAGGTGCAGTTTTCCTTGTTGATTCCGGACTTTTTGTCGCCCGATTGCGCCATCATCGGCAGGGCCATGAGTGCGAACAAAGCGATAATCAATACTTTTTTCATGATAATGGGTTTTATGTCGGCCCTTGGACAAGCTCATGGGCCATAAACTATAATGAACTTGAGGGATGTTGAGCCTGTTGAAACACCCTCTGATGGCTCAAAAATAAAACAAAAACCATTCCCATCCCTAAAAATAGGGATTTTTTTTGAAAAAAGTATTATAAATAAGGATGTAAAGATATGAATTGTCTTTGTATTTTTGCAGGTTCAACAAAGATCATTTGAATGACCACACTTGACAAACTTGAAATCGGGCAGTCCGCACGCATCAAAACCGTTGACGGTCAAGGCCAGCGCCGGCAGCACTTCTTGGACATGGGTCTCATCCCCGATGCCGAAGTCAGGTTAGTGAAATATGCGCCTTTGGGCGATCCTATGGAAATCATGGTGCATGGCTACGCCCTGACACTCAGGAAAGCCGATGCCGCCCTCATCGTGGCCGAGCCCTGCGATGGTTCCCAAACTGACGAACAAGACAAAGACACCAACCTCGACCGGCTCTATATCACTTCCCTCCCCGACCATAACGCCCACCCGGGTTTGGGCGAGGAAGGTATCTACCACGACAAGACGCATGAGCGCCCCCTGCCCAAAGGCACCAAGTTGAACTTCGCTCTCGCCGGACAACAGAACTGCGGCAAGACCACCCTCTTCAATCAGCTGACGGGAGCCAACCAACATGTGGGTAATTTTCCCGGTGTTACCGTCGATCGCAAAGAGGGCGTCATCAAAGGGCACCCCGACACTTCCGTCACCGACCTACCGGGTATCTACTCCCTCTCGCCCTATACCTCCGAGGAAATCGTCTCACGCGAGTTCATCATGAAAGACAAACCCGAGGCCATCATCAACATCGTGGATGCCAACAACATCGAGCGCAACCTATACCTTACCATGCAACTCATGGAACTTGGACGCCCCATGGTGTTGGCCCTCAACATGATGGACGAAGTGCGCAACAACGGCGGCAGCATTCTCGTCAACGAGATGGAACAAATCCTCGGCTTGCCCGTGGTGCCCGTCTCGGCAGCAAACAACGAAGGCATCAATGAGCTTATCGACCACGCCGTTCACGTGGCAAAATACCAAGAAGTGCCCATCCGCCAAGACTTCTGCGACAAAAACGACCACGGTGGTGCCGTGCACCGTTGCCTTCACAGTATCATGCACCTCATCGAAGACCATGCCCTGCGCGCCGACATCCCCTTGCGCTTTGCCGCCTCCAAGCTGGTGGAAGGCGACGCCATCGTCATGGAAGCCCTGCAACTCTCCCAAAACGAGAAAGAGACCTTGGAGCACCTCGTCGTGCAGATGGAAGAGGAACGCGGCTTAGACCGCGCTGCGGCTATGGCAGAGATGCGTTTCGCCTTCATCAAAAGGCTGTGTGACAAGACCGTTGTGAAACCCAAAGAAAGCAAAGAATACCGCCGCAGTCGGCGTATTGACAGAGTTTTGACCGGCAAGTGGACTGCCATCCCCCTCTTCATCCTTGTGATGGTGGGTGTCATCTGGATCAGCATCGACGCCCTCGGCGCACCCTTGCAGGACTGGCTCGACCAAGGCATCTCGTGGCTCGCCGAGCTATGCGGAGCTGCCTTGGGCAACTGGAATGTCAGTCCTGCCGTGCAATCACTCGTAGTCGACGGCATCTTCGGCGGCGTGGGCAGCGTGCTCAGCTTCGTGCCTATTATTATCTTGCTGTTCTTCTTCCTCAGCCTTTTGGAAGACAGCGGCTACATGGCCCGTGTGGCCTTCGTCAGTGACAGTTTTCTGCGCAAGCTCGGTCTCACCGGCCACAGCATCGTGCCCATGCTCATCGGCTTCGGTTGCACTGTGCCCGCCGTGATGTCGACCCGCACCTTGCATTCTACCCACGACCGTTGGCGCACCATCTTGTTGACACCATTCATGAGCTGCTCGGCCAAAATCCCCATCTATGCCTTTTTCACCAGCAAGTTCTTTCCGCATCATGGCGGACTCATACTCATTGGGCTGTATCTCCTTGGTATTTTGGCGGGTATCGTTACCGCGCTGTTTACCAAATGGTTCGGAAACAAAGGTGATGTCGCGCCTTTCGTGATGGAATTGCCCAATTATCGTTTGCCCGGCTTGAAGAATGTGGCACACCTGCTGTGGGACAAGACCAAGGACTTTCTGCAACGCGCCTTCACCATCATCTTCTTAGCCTCGCTGGTGATTTGGTTCCTACAGACCTTCGACTTCCATTTCAACATGGTGGAAAACGGCGAAGGCAGCTTGTTGGCAAGTTTGGCTGGCCAGATTGCCCCACTCTTCCGTCCCTTAGGATTGGGTGAGTGGCAAATCGTCACCGCCTTGGTGAGCGGCTTCATGGCCAAAGAAAGCGTGGTGGCCACTTTGGAAGTGCTCAATGCCATGCCTTTGTTCACCACCCTCACAAGTATCCCAATGCTGGTATTCTGCCTGATTTACACGCCCTGCGTGGCCGCTGTGGCCGCCATACGCCGCGAGTTGGGCACACGGTGGATGTTCTTCATCATTCTGTTCCAATGCGTAGTGGCTTGGCTTTGCGCTTGGATTGCCTATCTCATCGCCAATACTATTATCGCATGAATTTGGCTACCGTCATAGTGCTTTTAGTGGTTCTTGCCCTTGTCATCGTCGCCATACGCACTCTGCGGATGGGCAAGGGAGATTGCTCCTGTGGCGAAAGCGGAAAGAAAGCGAGCCACGGCAGCGGTTGTGCGGGATGTTCGGCAGATTGTCCGTTCAAGCAGTGATGCCACAGTGCACCTCCACAGTAATAATCCGTTGCGGGATTCAATTTTCCATAAAATGGTAATAGTGCGTCACTCACACTAACCCTTCTGTCAGGAATCGCCGCAAACGAAAATGTGTAATACCGTCAGTATCCTGTCGGCTGACTAACGGTGAGCCATATCTATACCTTTTCATGGCGTTGTAGAGACGGTGCATGCACCGTCTCTACCATTACGATTACGCCCAAACCCACTGGAGGGAATGGTCTTTTATAAAAGACAAAAACAAGAAAAATTTCTCATCGTTTTTTGGATTCTGTCAAAAAGTGACAGTATCATGCCGCAACCTCAAAACAGCAGCGAAAAAGCTCCATCATCCATATTTTCCTCACTCCTCCATCAAATGATAATACCTCGGCTGGTAATCTGCCCACTCACCCGTCAGCAGTTCGGGATGGAACAAACGGATGAAATCAGCCAAAAGCAGGTCAGGTTCGCTCTGCGACTGCTCAAAATAGCCCGTCTGTAGGATGTCGCAAACGATGATTTGATGGTTTTTATAGGCGTCGAAAAGTGTGTAAACGGGGTTTTCCTTAGCCAACAACGCATAAGTCATGGGGAAAGGATTGGAGTTAACGACACGCCAGTATTCGGCATGTTGCGCCTTGGCAAGGATGCTTTCGGCATCCATAGGCACGCTGGCCGTAGATGGATTGTCTTTCCAGATGTAATCTGCACCGGCATCGGCAAAGAGCTTGGCCATATAGCTCTGTCCGCCAGCCACATACCACTGGCCGTTGAAAGCCAAATCGGAAAACACCGTCGGGCGGTGTTCCACCTCGGCACAGAGTGTCGAAAGGGTATTGTAACGCCGCTCAATGTCGTCAAACCAAGCATCGGCCTTCTCCTCACAACCCGATAGCATACCGATAATGCGAATCCATTCGGCACGGCCCAAAGGCGTATTCTCCGTGTAATCAGCAAACGGGAATAGTGCGGCACCGGAAACATTCAAGCCGCCTTGGTTGCCGTCGAAATAAGGGGAATAGAGCAGGATGTCGGGCTGGATTTGGATTATCCTTTCGATGTCGGCGGCGGCCTCTGTGCCGATGTCGTAGACCTTCTGCTGCACCAACAGCGAACGCATGGTACTGTCGCTCACAAAACGGCCTTCGAGGATGCCTTTCACACGGTCGACCTCTCCAAGGCGCAGAAAAACAGCCCATTGCGTGGCCGAAAACGAAATCACAGACTGCACGGGAGCCTTGATTTTCGTGGTTCCTTTCTCCAGCTTTGCGACAGAATCTTTGACCAAAGCGAATTGGCCCAAAGACAAAGTCGTGTCCCACGGGCACCGCACATCCATCAGATAACCGTAGTCCTTGGCGTATACCGAGATGTTGCGTGCATGGCGCATGAGGTTGTCGCCCAATGCCGTTTCCTGAATGTCAGTATTGACCTTTGGTGCGCAAGCCGTCAAAGCCACAAGCATACCAAATAGCAGCAATCCCATTATGCGTCGCTTTGCAATGGCGCAAGGCGGCAGTAAATTTCGAGTCTTATTTTCCATTGATTTCATTTAAACAGTCTTTACACAAACAGTCTTTATAATGTTCTTTCAGATAGGTTTTTGCGTTGTCAGAAAGCTGCACTTTCACGCACCAGCAGTCGACAGAATGCACGCATTCAAATGTTTTTCCGCAACGGGGACAGGTCTTATTCATAAACTACAATTATCAAAGTTCTAATTTAACAACACTGTTTATCATACAATCTATTCTCCAGCCGCGACTTTTCTCTATCCCTTGACGCCAACTCTCCTGTTCTTAATCAAAATCCTGAAATAAGGACATTTACTATTGACACTCAAATCCTTCGCAGGTTCAAATAGCAAGTGCAAAAATAGAGAAAGTTTAGTTGCATAGTTCAAAGAACCTGTTTTTTGGTGTGTCGAACATCAGTTTTTCCCTTGGTCTCCTGTTGATTTTGTACTGTACTTGCTTGAGGGCATCATTGG
>JBHACT010000004.1:0-41818 GCA_041854745.1 Candidatus Limimorpha sp.
AATAGTTATTGGTCTCGTGTGTAAACACTCGCGGCTCGCCGTTACCGTCGACAACTTTCGAATGGTCGTCCAAAATTAATTTGCCTTTCGCATA
Organism: Candidatus Limimorpha sp.; assembly: GCA_041854745.1. Classification (GTDB taxonomy): domain Bacteria; phylum Bacteroidota; class Bacteroidia; order Bacteroidales; family F082; genus Limimorpha. Next base: position 95 of record JBHACT010000004.1, read on the forward strand.
CGACCTTCCAATATTTTGTAGTAACTTTGCAGCCGAAATGGAGTTGTTAGATGAGTTGGGGGAATGCGTAATTTCGTTCCCATGTTCCACATCTAACAGCTCTATTTCTGTTACTTCATAACTGTAAGCCTTTGTTTTTGTTCTGCTGTCGTTGTATCTCTTAACGGTTGTTTTCACACGATAAACCTTGCCGTCAATCTCAATGGCACTATACAACAGAACAATATCTTTCAAATGTTCATCTTCCTTGCGGTCATTATGGATTTCACCAACAATGGATTGGGTGATTATCTTCGGCATCTCGCGTAATGCGGAAAGATGTACATTTATGCTATAACTCTTTTCGACTGCCTTTTGACTTAAATACTTATCAATGGCTGTTCCGCTGATGTTCACCTCTCCGATTTCGGGTTGCTCCACGCTGCCGACAACATTCTGCTTCGCCCACTTCTTTGCCTCTGCAAAATTGGCGAATCCATGTTCTTTCTCAGCTGGCACAACTGAAACATGTTTATGCTTCAGCTCCCAGTCGCCGAACCAGGCCTTGAATGCCTGTGTCCTCACCTGCAACCATTGGCGTTCATTCAAGTTCGTAGGATTTCCGTTCGGGGCTTTCATAAACGTTCCGTCGGCCTGCGCCTCCCTCTTGATGCGTTCCATCTCGCTCTCTATCGAAGCATCAGTCCTATTCGTCCTATTCGTCCTCTTCCCACCTCTCGGGTTGAACGGGTCAACGCTGTTCACCAAGTCCGCCAGCACCATGTTCGACACCCGGTCGATGTTGATGTTGCCCTTCTTGCCCAACAAAGTCTTGCCCACCCAAGTCCAGAACTTCTTCAAGGCGCCGCGCATCCTGCCAAGCAGCGAGGCGGCCTTGGCGGCATCCTCGAATGTCTTTGCCCCGTCAATCATCCGCTTGGCCTCGGCTTCCATGCGCCCGGCGTTCTTCTTCCCGCTGATGTGGGCAAGCACCTCGCCCGCAAGCCTGTCCTCGTCTTTGAGGTTCGAGTATTCCTTCATCCCCATAACCCGCTGCCATTCCGGAGTGCCTTTCAGCAGCCCCTTGATTTGGGCCCAAAGTTCGGGGTTGTTCATCTGCAAAGCCTCCGACCAAAGGTGGGTGTACTCATGGATGGGGGTCTCGGCGTTCATGCCGTCCTTGGTGAGGCGTATTATTCCGTCGTTGCCCACCCAGCCGCTCACCACGCCCTTCGAGTCCTTTCAGGACTTGGAAGGGACAGACCATTTTTGTATTTTTGCAAAAATAGAATAACCATGCTACGGAAACTTGTAATCTTTACTGGTGCTGGAATCAGTGCCGAGAGCGGAATCCCTACATTTCGTGATGCCAATGGGATGTGGGGGAAGTATGATGCCATGAGATTGGCCAGCGTGGAAGGCTTTGAGGAAGACCCTCAGGCTGTGCTGGATTTTTATAATGCCCGTCGGAAAAATTTGTTGGCGGTAGAGCCGAACCACGCCCATCGTGTTTTGGCAGATTTGGAAAAACATTACGATGTTACTGTCGTCACGCAAAATGTGGACAATCTTCACGAAAGGGCAGGAAGTAGCAAGGTGATTCACCTTCATGGCGAACTGACCAAAGTGACTTCTTCCAGAAACCGTGAAAACAGGTCATGTGTCAAGGAGTTTCCTCTTGATGTCCCTATTTGTTTGGGCGACAGGGCCTTCGACGGCTCACAATTGCGCCCTTATATAGTTTGGTTTGGTGAGTGTATCGACAATTTGGAGTTGGCGGCACCCTTGGTAGAAAAGGCAGATGTTTTTGTTGTCATAGGCACTTCTTTGGTGGTATATCCTGCGGCGGGACTGGTGGACTATGCTTCGAGTGAAATTCCGAAATACCTGATTGACCCAAATGAAGTGAAGGGTGGTTTGCCGTTGGGGTATCAACACATTAAGGCGAAGGCGGCGGAAGGAGTGGATGAGTTGGTGAGAAGATTGGAGGAAATGGGTGAATAATTTGTATTTTCGCAAAACAATAATGAAAGACATACAAGATAGGATATGGAAAACGAAAGATATTAGAAAAGTCCCGAAAGGGCGACCCTACCACAAGCGAGGAAACAACATACGCAGAAAAAATACTATAAGCCAATTATATACCCGACAGCAAACGACTACTGTCGACTACAAACATTTAATCAACGGCTTGGTCTTGACAGTCTTCGTTACTTTGCAGTTGAAATGGTTTTGAACCTGTCGAAAAATAAAATCAACGCAAAGTGATGATGGAATTTCAAACTTTATTATTTTTGTACTTTTAATTAAAACCCACACAACTATGACTACAGAAAAATCACAAGAAGATGCCGCAAGAATCAGGCAGGAGAAACTGAAGGCTTTGGAAGCCACATTGGGAAACATTGAGAAAAACTTCGGCAAGGGAAGCATCATGCGCTTGGGTGCTGAGGCCGAAAAGATGGAGTGCATTTCCACAGGTTCGATAGGACTTGACTACGCCCTCGGCGTAGGTGGTTTGCCGAAGGGAAGAATCGTCGAAATCTACGGTCCCGAAAGCTCAGGTAAGACGACCTTGGCACTGCATGTCGTGGCCGAGGCGCAGAAGAAAGGGGGCATAGCCGCCTTCATCGATGCGGAGCATGCTTTTGACCGCTTCTATGCCGCCAAGCTTGGTGTGGATGTGGAAAACCTACTCATCTCACAGCCCGACTATGGCGAACAAGCCCTCGAAATTGCGGAAAACCTCATCCGCTCAGGTGCCATCGACATCATCGTCGTCGATTCTGTGGCCGCCTTGACACCCAAGAGCGAGATTGAAGGCGAGATGGGCGACAGCAAGATGGGCCTTCAAGCCCGCCTGATGAGTCAGGCCATGCGTAAGCTCACCGCCACCATCAACAAGACGGGCTGCGTGTGTATCTTCATCAACCAGCTTCGCGAGAAGATTGGCGTGATGTTCGGCAACCCGGAGACCACTACCGGCGGCAACGCATTGAAGTTCTACAGCTCGGTGCGTATCGACATCCGCAAAATCAGCCAGATCAAGGACGGCGAGAATGTCATGGGCAGCCGTGTCAAGGTGAAAGTCGTCAAAAACAAGGTGGCCCCGCCATTCCGCAAGGCTGAGTTCGATATTCTCTATGGCGAGGGCATCTCGCGTTCTGGTGAGATTGTCGACCTCGGTGTGGAGATGGGTATCATCAAAAAAAGCGGATCGTGGTTCAGCTATGGCGAATCCAAGCTCGCCCAAGGTCGCGACTCGGTCAAGAAACTCATTGGTGACAACCCTGAACTCTCAGACGAACTCTCCGCCAAAATCTTCGAGGCATTGGAGAAGGGCGAAGAATGAATTTTTACATTCAGCTTTCAACAGTCGGCTGACATCTTGATCCCCATAGATTGAAGGTGGATTGCTGAAAGCTGAATGTCAATGACACACCAGTGTGCAATAGTCAAAACAAACGGAAATGAAAAAACTACTATTTATCGGCCTGTTGCTAACGCTTTTCGCCTGCAACAACACGCCGAAACCAGAAACAAGCAATACGACAGATGAGCCGACAGCTCCCGTTACGATCAACGAGGCCATCCAGATGTTGACCGATTCCATCGTCAAGGACAGTGCCGATGCGTATCTTTATCTGAGCCGCGCCAAGGCCTATTTCGCCAATGAACAGGCGGGACAGGCCATGGTCGACATCAACAAAGCGCTGCAACTTGACCCTAACAACATCGACACATACCTCTTGTTGGCCGATGTGTATTATGCTTTGGGAGACCAAGACAATATCGCTTCGACACTCAACAGAGCCGTTAATATCAATGCCTTTGATGCACGTCCTTTGGTGAAACTCGCCGAACTTAACCTTTTGCAGCAGAACTTTAATCTTGCTTTCGCATACGTCGACAAGGCACTTGGTCTCTCTTCATACAACCCTAAAGCCTATTTCGTCAAAGGCATGAGCTACATGGCCTCCAGACAGGACACCGTCAATGCCTTGCGGAACTTCCAACTGGCTGCCGAGCAGGATGAGAATTTTTATGATCCTGTTGAGCAAATCAGCCGTATCTATGCCGTTCAGGAACCGTCATACGTTTTGGATTATCTCCGCAAGGCACAGAAGCAGTTCCCCGATATGCCCACGGCGCGGTATGAGCTGGCGATGTATCTCCAAAGTCACGGCGAGCCGGAGGAAGCCTTGACCCATTACGACACTATTCTGATGAAGTATCCCTATAATTATATCGTGCTGTTCAATAAAGGCTATGTCAACTATGTTTATCTCATGGACAATGAGACCGCGTTGGAGTATTTCAATAGGGCGTTGACAATCAATCCCGGCTATATCGATGCCAAATACAACAAAGGTCGCGTGTTGGAACAGATGGGCGACTATTCGCAAGCTACCGTAATTTATAAGGATATTTTGAAGACACAGCCGAACTACAAATTGGCTATTGATGCGCTTAATCGTGTGCAAAATCAAGAAAATGAATAATTTTTAATCCACAGGTAGGTATGCTTCAAGTCTATTGTATCAACACGAATACCACCAAAGAATTCAAAGAAGGCACGACCCTGCTTGAGATATTGCCCGAATTTGAGTTTGAACGGCCTTATCCTATCGTTTCGGCCAAGGTCAACAATGTGTCGCAGGGACTAAAGTTCCGCATATACAATAGCCGAGATGTCGAGTTTCTTGATGTCCGTCACCACACGGCTCGCCATGTTTATTTTCGTTCGCTGTGCTTTTTGCTCTACAAAGCCGCGCAAGACCTCTTCCCGGGAAGTAAACTAAACATGGAGCACCCTATCTCCAAGGGCTTCTATTGTCGTATCAAAAAGAACGATGGCCATCTGCTCGATGCCAATGATATAGCGGCCCTTAAGGTACGGATGAGAGCCATCGTGGCCGACGATATCCAGTTTCACCGCCATGAAGCGCGTACCGATGACGCTATCCGTGTTTTCAATGAGTTGGGTCAGGATGATAAGGTCAAATTATTGGAAACCAGCGGGAAAGCATATACCGATTATTATACATTAGACAACACGACCGACTATTATTACGGCCGTTTGGTGCCCTCTACGGGCTACCTGAAGATTTGGGACATCGAAGCGTATCGCGACGGTGTTCTGATGTGCATTCCCGATAGTGAGAACCCCGACCGTTTGGCGGAGATGTACGACCAGCCCAAAACTTTTGAGATGTTGTCGGAAAGCCTGAAGTGGAACGAAATCATGGGGTTGAATACCGTAGGCGATGTCAATCATGCCTGCCAAAACGGAATGGCTAGGGAGTTGGTGCAGGTAGCCGAAGCTTTGCAGGAAAAGAAAATTGTGCAGATTGCCGAGGAGATAGACCGTCGCTATCACAGCGAGACCCCCGTCCGCTTGGTGCTGATTACAGGACCGAGCAGTAGTGGCAAGACCACCTTTTGCAACCGTGTCAGCATTCAATTGAAAGCTTGCGGACTGAAACCCATTTCGTTTTCAACGGACGACTATTTCGTCAATCGGTTGGACACGCCTAAACTGCCTGATGGCACCTACGACTTCGACAATTTCGAGACCGTGGACCATGCTGCGCTCGAACGAGATTTGATAGCTTTACTGAATGGTGAGGAGATAGAAGTGCCTGAGTATAACTTTGTTACGGGCGTGCGTGAATACAATGGAAAGAAACTGCAACTGAAAGAAGGTTCCGTTTTGTTGCTGGAAGGTATCCATGCCTTGAACCCTATGCTGACGGAGCAGATTCCTGAAACAACCAAGTTCCGTATCTTCATCTCCACGCTGACCAGCACTGCCTTGGACGACCACAACATCATTCCGACCGACGACAACCGCTTGTTGCGTCGTATTGTGCGCGACTACAACAAAGGTGCGTTCACGGCGCGTCAGACCATAAGCCAATGGCAAAGCGTGTGTGAGGCGGAAGAGAAATGGATCAACCCCTATCAAGAGAACGCTGATGTGATGTTCAATTCAGCCTATCTGCTTGAGTTTGCTGTTATGCGTACCCATGCCGAGATCATTCTGGCTACTGTGCCGCACAATTGTCCTGAATATACCGAAGCGCACCGTTTGTTGCGTTTCCTGAGTTATTTTACGCCCGTCTCCGACAAGGAGATTCCGGCCACATCCATGCTGCGCCAGTTCATCGGCGGCAGCAGTTTCATGTAAGCCAAGGCCTCTGAGCCTGTCGAAGACCAACAATTAAACAATTCAACAACCAACAATTCAACAACATGAACATTTTCAACGCAAAAGAAGTTAAAAACCAAGCGGTTCAGTGGATCCGTGATTGGTTTGAAGCGAACGGCAAGGACTGTAATGCCGTGATTGGCATATCAGGCGGTAAGGACAGCAGTATAGTGGCGGGTCTTTGTGTTGAAGCCTTGGGCGCAGACCGCGTTATCGGCGTGACCATGCCCAATGGCGAGCAAAAGGACATCACCGACAGCATGAAGCTCATCAACCACCTCGGTATTCGCCATTGCTGTATCAACATCGGCGACACTTATAATATATTAATTGCCGCCGTGAAGGAGCAACTTGCTACATTGGACACCGAAGTCAGCCGTCAGACCACCATCAATCTTCCGGCACGCCTGCGCATGTCGACCTTGTATGCCGTTTCCCAGTCAATGAATGGCCGTGTGGCCAACACTTGCAACCTCTCCGAGGATTGGGTGGGCTACTCAACGCGCTATGGCGATGCCGCCGGCGACTTCTCGCCTTTGGGCGGGCTTACCGTGCAGGAAGTCAAGGCGATAGGAAAGGAACTCGGACTGCCCATCGAGTTGGTGGAGAAAACGCCGTCAGATGGTCTCACCGACAGGAGCGATGAAGACAACCTCGGTTTCACCTATGCCGTTTTGGACAAATACATTCGCACCGGCATTTGTGAAGACCCCAAAACGAAAGCACTTATCGACCACAAGCATGTGACCAACCTCTTCAAATTGCAACCGATACCGCATTTTGAGTATTAGTAGAGTTGTTACATAGATATGACTCAACACAACAAAAGATGAACCTTTTTCCTATCCTTTCCCAACGCATTGATATGAACGACATTGAGGCGATTTGCATCTATACACAGGGTAAGGCAAATGACACCCGTAAAGAGGAACTATACCGTGTGATGCTGGATGATGAGGGTAGGGCGGGAGGCAACGCCGCTTGGATTTTCTCTCATTTCTCGATGGCGGACAACGAGTGGCTTTTCGACAAGCAACAGGAACTGATGGAGGCCGTCATGCACACTGAGAGTATCCCGAAACGCCGTCTTATGATGGTTCTTCTTGAGCGACAGCCTTTTTCGGAGGAAGGTTTCCGTACTGATTACCTTGACTTTTGCTTTGAGCACATGGCCTCGCTGCAAGAGCCATACGGCATTCGTGCGCTGTGCATGAAACAGGCTTTCGTCCAATGCAGCCTCGTTCCCGAATTGCTTCCTGAGTTGGAAGCCACATTGAAATTCATGGAAGACAAATACCTTTCTCCCGGGCTGAGAACTGCGAAAAAGAATGTGTTGCTAAAAATCAACAGGATAAGGAAAAACTTGTAACTTTGCAATTTTAATACCATCACATTATGTTCTCCTGCCCAATCCAAATCCGCATGAGCGACCTCGACCCATACAACCATGTCAACAACGGGGCGCAATGCAACTACTTCGACATGGGTCGAAGCCGTTATTTTGAGCATACATTTAATACTCTAATTGATTGGCTTACATTTAAATATGTTCTCGTTCATCTCAATATTGATTTCCGCAAACCCGTGCTTTTTCACGATTCTATTGTCTGCGAGAGCCGCGTTGTCGAGGTGGGCAACTCCAGTTTCAAGATGGAGCAATGCCTGCGCGACACCAAGACGGGCGAAGTCAAGACGATGTGCCAAGCAGTGGTGGTCTATTTCGACCGCGAGACCAACAAGGCAGAACGCATACCCGATGGAGACAGGGACCGTATGATGAACGCGGACTAAACCCGTGCCGATATATTAACCCTACATAAGCGAAGCGTAGTGTAGGGGCAGCAACAAAGCAACAAAAACGAATCAGAGTATGAATACAAAAAGAATGATGGTGGCGATGGCGCTGTGCATGATGATAGCTGGCCTTCATGCCCAAACCGAAGCCGAACTGAATGCATGGAATGATGTCAACATATACGAAATCAACAGGTTGCATCCTCGAACGAATGTCGTTCCGATAGGAGACGGGTATTTGCAATGTCTCAATGGCGACTGGAAGTTCCAGTGGGTAGACTCGCCCTCGAAAGCGCCAGCCGATTTCTACAAGACGGATTACAACGCCTCCGATTGGAAGACCATCAAGGTGCCGGCGAACTGGGAACTGAATGGTTATGGCACGCCCATTTATGTCAATGTGGACAATGAGTTCCGTCCAAATGAGCCGCCTTTTGCGCCTACGGTCGACAATCCGGTGGGCTGCTATCTGACGGAGTTCAATATTCCGGAATTCTGGAACGACCGATTGACTTTCATTAATTTCGGTGCAGTGAAGTCGGCTTATTATGTTTGGGTAAACGGTCAGTTTGTAGGCTTCACGGAAGATGCCAAAACCAATGCCGAGTTCGACCTTTCGCCGTATGTCAAGGTAGGGAAGAATACATTGGCAGTCAAAGTGTACCGCTTTTCCAATGGCTCTTATTTTGAATGCCAAGACTTTTGGCGCTTGAGTGGCATTGAGCGTGATGTGGTGCTGTATTCCAAGCCGAAATTAAATGTTTATGATTACCAAGTCCATGCCGGTTTGGATGAAACTTACAAGAATGGCACATTTAAGATAAATGTTAAATTGCAGAGTTGCACGGATAAAATACCGAAAAACAGTAGTTTGGGCGTTAGTGTTCATAGAGATTCAGATAATCTGCAAGTTTTTGGAGGCCAATGGTTTAGTATTTCAAAAAAACTTAATGAGGTATCATTTGTTCTTGAAGAAGATGGATACTATTATGCGGATGTGGAATTGTATGCTGATGATAAGGATGTTGGTAAGGTTTGGCCTTGGTCGGCGGAAAGTCCAAAATTGTATGACATGGATATTACACTATATGATAGGAAACACAGAGTCATCGAAAGGCTTTCTACTTCTATCGGCTTCCGCACTTCTGAAATCAAGGACGGCAAGTTGCTCATCAATGGGCAGTATGTATTAATAAAAGGCGTGAACCGTCACGAGCATGACCCTTACACGGGTCATGTCGTTTCGCGCGAGGCGATGGAACGCGATATTGCGCTGATGAAACAGATGAATATCAATACGGTACGCACTTGCCATTATCCTGCCGATTCGTATTGGTATGAACTCTGCGACCGTTATGGGCTGTATGTCTGGGACGAGGCCAACTGCGAGTCGCATGCCCAAGGCTACGGAGAACGGAGCTTGGCCAAAGACCCGCAATACCGCGATATGGTTTGGTCGCGCAACCGCAATATGCTCGAACGCGACAAGAACCATCCTTCGGTCATCCTATGGTCGATGGGTAACGAGTGTGGCAATGGTGTTAATTTTGAGTACACCTACGATTGGATGAAGAAACGCGACCAAACGCGCCCCGTGACTTACGAGAGAGCTGTTTACGACCACAATACCGATGTCATCGGTCTGATGTATGCCAGTCCGAAATACTTGCAACGATTTGTTGACGAGGGGCTTGACTCGCTAAAAAGGCCTTTTGTCATGGTGGAATACTGCCACGCGATGGGCAACAGCATGGGCGGCTTGCAGGACTACTGGGATGTGTTTGAGGCCAACGAGCAATTGCAAGGCGGCTGCATCTGGGATTGGGCGGACCAAAGTTTCGTTGTCCACGACAAGGACAAGGGTGTGGACTGGCTTGCTGTGGGCGGCGACTTCGGTCATGCCTACGGCGTGGGCGACGATGATGCTTTCTGTGCCAACGGCGTGGTCGGTTCGGACAAAACCCTGCACCATCATGCCGCTGAGGTGAAGAAGGTGTATCAGCCCATCAAGTTCACGGCTAAGGATTTGACTTGGGGTAAGTTTGAGGCGAAAAACTGGCTTTCTTTCACCAACGCCTCTGTTTTCGATTGTGTTTTTGAAATTTTCTCGGCAGAAAAAACCTTGATGAAAGGTCGTGTGGATCTGGAAATAGAACCGTTTGGTTCACAGGAGATTAACATCGAAAGACTTCGCATTTACGGTTATCCGGGCGAAGAGTTTTTCATCCGTTTCTCGGTGAAAACCAAGGAAGATCAGCCTTTTATGCCGTCCGGAACTGAGATTGCTTATGATGAATTCAAATTGGATTGGCCGTCGGCGGAGAAAGAACCTTTGCCACAGTCTAAATCACTGTCGTCAGTGGTTTCCATTAGGGGAGAAGAGCAGTTCATTAATTGCGGTAACGATGATTTTCAAGTTGTGTTTGACATGAACACTACGGAAATTGTTTCGTATGTATATAAAAATCAAGAACTTATAATTGGTAACTTGAGAGACAACTTCTGGCGGGTACCTACTTTGAACGATGAAGTGGATGGCTGGGCTTTGCCGCGTTGGAAAAAAGCGGGACTGCAACATCTGAGCAATAAGACTGTGCCAAGCACGACCCAATTGAAGGAGCTAACAAAAGCAGAGGATGGCTCCATGAACCTTGTGGCATTAAAGGAGTATCGCGATGCTCAAGGCGTGTTGCAAGTGGTTGTCAATACAATATATCGCATTGATGGCGAAGGCAACATCAGCATGACCAACCGTATTGAGCCTATGGAGACAGTAACATCCTTCCCGAAAATAGGAATGCAATTCCGTATGCCGTTGGATTACAAGAATTTGACCTATTTTGGCAAAGACACGGAAAATTATCCCGATCGCAATGCTTCGGGTAAAATGGGGCTATACAATGTGAATGCCTTGGATTTGTTTGAGCACCATGTTGTTCCGCAAGACAATGGAAATCATTCTGATACGCGATGGTTGGCTTTGACGAGCGACAAAGGTTCAGTCGGGCTGTTCGTAACAATGCAGGAGCCTTTCAACTTCAGCATTTACAATTTCGATGACGACAACCTTACCGCTGCCAGACGCATTAACCAACTGGATCCCACCGACTTCCTGACGGTCAATGTGGACTACAAGCAGGCACCCATTGGCACAGCCACTTGTGGTCCGGGCGTGGACGAAAAGCATGTGCTTGGAAATCAAGTGTATGAATATTCAATTTTGTTTCGAGCCTTTGATGTCAAGGGAAAGACCCCGATAGAATTATATCGCTATCAGTTGCCCGATTTGTCGGCAACAATGGCCCCAATTCCTGAAATCAAGGCAATGATGGATGGAAATGAGGACTTTAGGATATATAATCGTCCCTTAACCATCTCGATAACTTGCTCCGACCCTGCTGCCGAAATCCGTTATACGACAGACGGCAGCGAGCCTACGATGAAATCAGCTGTCTTCAAACGGTCGTTTGTCATCAGCAACAGTTGTACAATCAAGGCAAGAGCCTTCAAGAAAGGCAGTTTTCCCTCGTTTGTGGCCTTGCGACAGTTCAACCGCCTGAACATCCAAAACACGACTTTCGTCAATCCGCCCGCAGAGCGTTACGGCAAGGACGCCGACATTGCCTTGATGGACGGCAAAAAAGGAATGCCCGGTGACTATCCCAACGATTGGCTTGGCTTTGAGGGTGCCGACATGGAGGCAGCCATCGAATTGGCCGCCCCGACCAACATCAGCACGGTGAAGGTAGGCCTCTGCCATGCGCCCAATGACTGGGTGGTGTGGCCCAAGTCGGTATGGGTGAGTTTCTCGAAAGACGGAACGGAATACACCGATTGGCAGATGGCCGAATTGCCCGTCTTCGACTGTCCCGACAAAATGCAAAGCTTAGGCCGTATCGAAGCCCGTGCCCGTGTGAATAAAAAACAAGTGAGATTTGTCCGCATAAAGGTGGAAAACCAAGGCATGCTGCCCGAGTGGCACCCATACGCGGGCAAAAAGGCGTGGGTTATGGTGGATGAGGTGGTGATAGAATAAAAGGCACTCAACCGAGTGCCTTTTTGTTATTACCAGTCCACGGCCATTCGCTGCACCGGCATTGTCATACATCTTGCGCCGCCGCCGCCGCGTGAGAGCTCGTTGCCCTCAAAAGCGACGATGCATTTCTTGACATTGTCTAAGTTGACTCTGTTGTTGGCCACATCGGCAGCCGTAACGATGCTGAAACCGGCTTTGTTCAGGGCTTCCAGCGTATGTTGGTTGCGACCGTAGCCGATGAATTTACCGGGTTCGAGGCAGAAGAAATTGCAGCCGCTATGCCATTGTTCGCGGGCTGCCCAAACATCGTTTCTGTTGCCGCAATAAACAGGCTCCAAGTCAATACCAATCTCTTTGAGTCCGGCGAGAGAGTCTGAAACCTCCTTGCCAATAGCCTTCTGTCCGTCGATGGTGATGTGGAATGTCTTGTATTTGCTGTTCATGATGACGGGCTCGTAAATCATACATTTGTCGACATCCAGCATGGTGAACACCATGTCGAGATGGATGAACGACTCAGGCTCCAAAGGTAACTCTTGGAATATCAAGTGTTTCACTCCGGGTTTTGTTTTCAGGTGCTCGACCAATGCCTCCACTCCGTGCATATTGGTGCGTGAGCCTAAGCCACAGATTACAACATTGTCACGGATAATCTGAACATCGCCTCCTTCAACCGTGCCCTCGCCATGGATGTCATAACTTAACACTGGGTTGATGACTTTGGTTTCAAATAATGGGTGCAGGTTGTAAATGCTGCTCAGTATCATACATTCGCGGGCGCGTACCTTTGTGGCCATGTTGCTGATTATGATGTTGTCGAACATGGTGAAGGAGGCGTCGCGCATGAAAAAGAGGTTGGGTATCGGCAGCAAAGCGTATGGGTCTTTGTTGATATAGGTGATGTCTTCCAGACGGACACCTTCGATAAGCTGGCGCGAGAGCTCTTCGGCTGAAAGCGACTTCAGGTAAGGAGCAAGAAAGCCCTTGTCTTCGGCCTTGCACACCCTGTCTACCATGGCATTCTTGACATTTTCCATCTGTAGAATGTCGGTCAGCAAATCGCCAATCTCGTGAACTGTGGCCACTTTCTGAAGCACCTTCTTGAAATAACCGTATTCTTTTTGCGCCACTTGCATGTTCAAAATGTCGCTGAAAAGGAAAGTGTGCGCGTTTTCGGGGGTAACTTTCTCCAGTTCGGGACCGGGTGCGTGTACCAATACATGTTGGAGTTTTCCGATTTCTGAGTTAATGTTAACTGTGATTCCTTGTGAATCCATAAAAACTGTTTTGGTGAAACAATAAGAGCAGTGATTTTGCCACTGGCTCAGAAGATGGTGCAAAATTAGTAAAAATCTCGGAAAGCCCCTCAAAAAAAGTGGAAAATCAGGTCGGATTTCTGTGTTTCAACCTACAAACCACTGTCAATCATTGGATAAGGCGACATCCCCGTCCATGTTGTAAGCCCTAAAACGAAGTTTCTCCGGCTGATGGATGTTGAGATACAGTTCCTCGCAGCTGTCCGTGTCCCATTTGCCAACCAAAGTGGCCTCTTTTGTCCATGTTTTGAGCTCATTAATGAAGTCTTTGCGGGGAATGGTGTAGGCTCCCAAACTCATCAGATGTCCCGTTTCCTGCTGACAGTCGATGAGCTTGAAGCCGTGCTCTTGCAAAAACTGGTGCAGCCGGTAAAAAGCCACTTTTGAGGCATCGGTTACGGTGTGAAACATCGATTCGCCAAAAAACACTTGGCCTATGGCAATACCGTACAGACCTCCGACCAGTTCGCCGTCTTGATAGCTTTCAAAGGAATGGGCGATGCCCAACTCATGCATACCGCAATAGGCGTCCACCATTTCGTCCTGAATCCATGTGCCGTCCTGATGCTTGCGGGGTGTTCCCGCACAATGCAGCATTACTTCACGGAAGTTGGTGTCGATCCTCACCTCAAATTTCCCCGATTTCAGCGTGCGTCTCAGCGACTTGCTGACCCTCATCTCTCCCGGACGGATGATGAGTCGTGGGTCAAGCGACCACCAAAGTAAAGGCTCGTCTTCGCTGTACCAAGGGAAGATACCGTTGGAGTAAGCCACTATGAGGCGTTGGGGTGAAAGGTCGCCGCCAAAGGCCAGCAAGCCTTCTTTGTTGGCGTGGTCGGCGGGTGGAAAGAAACAGTCGTCGTCGTTGAGTTGGTACAAAATGTTCATGACCTTACAAATGAAGCGCAAAATTACATATTTTTGCTGCATAAAACAAGACGATGACACGATATTTCATCCACATGGCCTATAACGGCAGCAATTACCACGGCTATCAGATTCAGCCTCAGGCCGAGAGTGTGCAGGCTAAGGTGGAGCACTGTTTGAGCCTCAAGTTAGGGCAAAAGGTCTCCATCACAGGCTGTGGCCGCACCGACACGGGTGTCCATGCGCGGAACTATTACGCTCATTTCGACTTTGACAAGGAGATTGCGGGTGTGGAAGCTCTTGCCCATCAGATGAACGCTTTCTTGCCCGAAGACATTGTCATCTATCGGATTTGGCAGGTCGCCCCCGATTTGCATGCCCGTTTCAATGCCATTTCGCGCACCTATCATTATTATATCACACGCACTAAAAACCCGTTCCATACCAACGATGCATACTTCCTTTATGGCGATTTGGATGTGGATAAAATGCAAGAAGCTGCCAATGCTCTCTTTGAGAATGAAGACTTTACGAGTTTTTCAAAACTGCATACCCAAGTGAAAACCAACTATTGCAAAATCATGGAGGCCCGTTGGTTTGAGCAGGATGGCTTGCTGGTATTCCGTATCAAGGCCGACCGTTTCCTGCGCAACATGGTGCGGGCCATCGTCGGAACATTGTTGGAGATAGGGAAGGGGCGCATGACCTTGGAAGAGTTTCGCGCCGTCATCGAACGCAAGGACCGCTGCGAGGCAGGTACCTCGGTGCCGGCTCATGCACTCTTTCTCGAAGAGGTAGAATACACAAAGATTGCAGTGCTTTGAAATATGGAACACAAAGCTTTGGCCAACTTCCTTATTGGAATGATTATTCGCTGAATATCAAAGCTTTGTCCATGTATCGGGGGTGAACCTTTTTGTGCTGCAATCATACTTTTTGTGCGAGAAATTTGGTGTGTTTCAATTCTTTTTGTATTTTTGTGCCAAAATCAGGCAGTCATGAAGACCATCACATTAGGCAGGACCAATTTAAAGGTGAATAAGAATGGCTTTGGCGCTTTGCCCATCCAGAGGGTCAGTGAAAAGGAAGCCGTGTATCTGTTGCACAAGGCCTATGCCAACGGCATTAATTTTTATGACACGGCGCGTTTCTACACCGATAGTGAGGAGAAAATTGGTGCGGCCTTCAGTGACCGCCGCAGCAAAGTGCTTATCGCCTCAAAGACGGGTGCCACCACCATTGGAGACTTTTGGAAAGACCTGCACACCACCTTAAGGAACCTGAAGACAGATTATTTGGATCTGTATCAGTTCCATAACCCCGACTATTGTCCGCGACCCGGAGACAAGCAGGGCCTATACGATGCCATGAAAGTGGCCAAACGCCAAGGTAAGGTGCGTTTCATCGGTATCAGCAATCACCGCCAGAATGTGGCTTTGGAAGCTATTGAACGTGACTGCTACGACACGCTACAGTATCCGTTCTCTTTTCTCTCTTCCGAAGAAGACCAAAAGATTGTGGAGGCTTGCTTTAAGCACAACATGGGCTTCATCTGCATGAAGGCGTTGGCGGGCGGTCTTATCAACGACTCGGCCTTGGCTTATGCTTTCTTGAACCAGTTCGACCATGCTCTGCCTATTTGGGGCATACAGCACGAGAACGAGTTGGACGAGTTCATCTCATATCAGGAGCATGAGCCTGTGCTGACTTCGGCTTCATGGCGGAAGATTGAGAAAGAACGTGCCGAGATTTCAGGTGAGTTCTGCCGTGGATGCGGCTATTGTATGCCGTGTCCTGTCGGTATCGAAATCAACAACTGTGCCCGCATGAGCCTTTTCTTGAAGCGTGCGCCATATAGCGTTTACCTTACTGAGGAATGGGGCGAGAAAATGAAGTTGATTGAAAATTGCAAGCACTGCAATGCCTGCCACGAGAAGTGCCCCTACGGCCTCGATACGCCAACGCTTTTGGAAAAGAACTACGCTGTTTTCAAGGAGTATTGGGCAAAGAAACAGGCAGGGGAACTTTGAGCGTTTGTAATTCATTGATTCTATGCGTTAAATGTTTAATAATTATTTCAAACTATTCATATCTATGAAAAAAGTACTTTTATCAATGATGGTTCTGTTTTTCCTAGGACTGTCATCAGCTTTTGCACAATCAAGTAAAGAGACCATTGTGATTGACAAAGTATTCTTGGGCCATAAGTATTATCATGGTGATCAACAGATAATGAAAATCCGTGACATGAAAGCAATTGTAGCCAACGACGAGTTGGCCCTAAAAGAAGTGAAGAAAGCTGGTGTGGCGAATGGCTTTGCGACGGTGTTGTCATGCATTGGTGGCTTTGCCTTGGGCTGGGAATTGGGTAATGCGATTTTGGGAAAAGATACGAATCCCTATGTGCTTGGTGCGAGCTTGGGCGTGACAGCCGTTGGAATTGGATTGTCAGCATTGGTTGATAGCCATTTGAAAAAAGGTGCGACCATTTACAACGGAAATCTTGGTGCGACATCTTGCGGAAACGGCATCGAACTTGAATTCGGTTTTGTGCCGGCTGGCGTTGGGTTGACTTTAAGTTTTTGATGACCAAAAGATTTCAAATGAAAAGCTCCGCTGCTCGGTAGAACAGCGGAGCTTTTTTTGTTGGGCCGGCAGAGACGGTATGCACACCTTCTCTATAATGCAAATGTTATTCTCCTCCCAAAGGCGCGGGCGCAATATACTGGCGGGCAGCAAGCTCCTTGTCGAGCATAATCATGCTACCGATATGGTCGCCAATCATTTTGCATTGGTTGATGAGGTCGCGGGCATTCTTTTCTTCTTCTACCTGTTCGTCAATGAACCAGGCAAGGAAGTTGCTGGAAGCGCGGTCTTTGTCTTCATCGGCGATGTCGCACAGATTGTAGATCATTTCGGTCACCTTCTTCTCGTGTGCGAGGGTATCTTCGAAAGCGGCCAAAACGTTCTTCCATTCGGTTTTCACCTTGGCGATAGGGCCAAGGATGACCTTCTCGTCATGTGAATTAAGGTAGTTGATCATGATGGTAGCATGAGCCTGTTCTTCAAGGAACTGCACCTTAAACCAGTTGGCGATACCTTTGAAGCCTTTGGCATAGCTGTCTTGCGACATGCTCAGATAGAGGTAAGCCGACCACATTTCAGCGTTGATTTGGTCGTTGAAGGCTTTTGCTAATTTCTTGCTAATCATTTTTTCGTTGTTTTAAATGTTTGTTGTTTAACTGTTTAATTGAGTTGTTGACCCCTTTGACAAGTCAGGCCTTGTTTAAGAGCGGGCTTCTGAGCTTGCCAAAGGGCCGTCTCCAAAATCACTCGCCGAAGTAGCGTTTGTAAAGTCCTTCGAAGCCTTTGCCGTGGCGGGCTTCGTCTTTGGCCATCTCGTGGACGGTGTCGTGGATGGCATCAAGGTTGCGCTCTTTGGCCACACGGGCGATGCGCATCTTGTCCTCGCAGGCACCACATTCGGCTATCATGCGCTTGTAGAGGTTGGTCTTAGTGTCCCACACCACATCGCCTAAGAGTTCGGCAAACCTGGCGCAGTGCTCCGCCTCTTCAAAAGCGTAACGTTTGAAGGCCTCGGCAATCTCGGGGTAGCCTTCGCGGTCGGCTTGGCGGCTCATGGCCAGATACATGCCTACCTCGGTGGCCTCACCCATGAAATGGGCGTTGAGGTCTTTAATCATGTCGTCGCCGGTACCTTTGGCGATGCCGACAACATGCTCGGTAACAAAGTTCAGGGCAGCACTTTCGTCAACGACTTTCCATTCGACGATTTGCTTGCATTGAGGGCAGCGCTCGGGTGGCACTTCCCCTTCGTGTACATACCCGCAGATGGGGCAAATGAATTTTTTCTTCATAGTTGTTGTTTGAATAATGAGTTAGTGGTTTCAACTGTTGGAAACGCAAAGATAGGCATTTTTCTTGTATCTTGACAGGGTAGTGGCAAAAAATCTACCATTCCTCCCTGAAACCCAAAAAATACTGTGCGTTTTGTGTGGGATGCAAGATTTTTTCCCTATTTTTGCAATTTGTTGTCCTAAACAACCTAATCTTATGTTGAATAGAAGATTTCTGAGAATCAAGGTATTACAGTCCATTTACGCCTATCGGCAGTCCGATAGTTCCAATCTTCCCCAAGCCGAGCGTCAACTGCTTGCCGGGGTAGATGACTTGTATAAACTATTTGTCAGCCAGCTTTCCTTTTGGGTCGAGGTGAAGCAATTTGCCGAACGCCGCATTGAGGAGAACAAACTGAAGCATTTACCTACCGAAGAGGACTTGAACCCCAATTTGAAATTTGTCAACAATCGGATTCTCAAAGCTTTGGAAGACAACAACCATTTGATGAAACTCGTTAAGCAATACAAGATCAGTTGGACTGACTCTCGCGAGGATTTCATTCGTGGTATGTTTGCACTTTTAGTCGGAATTCCTGAATATCAGGAATATATGAATAACGGGAAAGACAGTTTCAGCGATGACAAGCGTTTTTTGGCTACGGTGATTGACACTTATATGCCCGAGAGCGGTTTGCTATACGACTATTATTCCGACCGCGACCTCTCCTACAACAGCGACTACCAGTTGGCGATCTACCTGCTTTGGAAGTTCATCAGCGAGCTGCCTGCCAGTTTCGATGAATTCAGCGAGTTGCCGCCCGTGTTTAAAGCCGAAAAAGAAGATAGAGAATTTGTGGTCAAGCTTTTCGAGAAAACCATCCTTCACGCCAATGAGTATGTGGAATTGGTGAAAGTCAACATATCCAACTGGGATTACGACCGTTTGGCACTGATGGACAAGATATTGATTTTCATGGCTTTGACAGAATTTGTTGAGTTCCATTCCATTCCCGTGAAAGTTACCATCAATGAGTACATTGAAATCTCGAAGTTCTACAGCACGCCTGAGAGCCGCCGTTTTGTGAACGGTATGCTCGACCGTCTTGCCACTGAACTGAAAGAGAAAGGAAAGATGGTGAAGATGGGCTTGGGACTAGTTGACAAATAATAGCACTTTAATGCAATATTAATTTGGTTGGAGTCGTTATCCTGATAAATTTGGAAATATGAAGAAAACAATCTATGCAATATGTTCTTTGATGTTGTCTTTCATTGCTTTGCAAGCCAATGCGCAAGTGAGCAATGGCTTGTATCGTGCCTTGAGAGATGCCAACTCAGCCCGTGTGGTGGCTTTAGGTGGACTGCCTTTGCCTGTGCATGATGGCGACTTGCAGACGGCTGTTTTCAATCCGTCGTCCATTTCACCCGAGATGAACAACCAGATGACTTTGTCGTATGTCGGCGATTTCAATGTGGGGACGAACTTTGCCACGGCGCAATACAGCCGTACTTTCGAAAGTTTGGGCAGTTTTGCGGCATCGGTGCAATACTACAACTATGGCAGCATGCAATACACCTCCCAAAGCGGGCAAACTGACGGAAGCACTTTCAATGTGTCGGACTATGCTGTCACCCTTGGCTGGGGGCGCGAGCTGACCGATAAATGGAGCATTGGTGCCAACTTGAAATACGCTGGCGTTCAGTACGAAAGCAGTCGTGCTGGTGCCTTGGGCGTGGATGTGGCCGCTACATATTGGTCTTATACCAATTGGGCGTACACTTTGGCTGCTCGCAACATAGGAAGGCAACTCTATTCACGGGAAATGAATGTGGTAGACAAATGGCTGCCGTTTTCGGTGGACTTCATGGCCTCCAAGAAACTCGACCACCTGCCGCTGACCGTCATTTTGGGCTACAAGGATATTCAGCATTGGAACAAACTCTATAAGGATCCGCTCGACTTGGCCGGCTCTTATAACCCCATAACGGGCGTATACGAAGAACCTTCAAAGATTTCCAAGTTCTTTACCAATCTGGGCTGTCATTTGGTCATTGGAGGCGAAATGGCAGTGGGTAAGAACTTGTTCTTGAGAGCTTCCTACAATTATGAAGTCAGTCGCAACATGGGCGTGCCAAAGAAGCGCACTTTGGTTGGCTTCTCTGCTGGCTTTGGCGTGAAAATCAAGGCGTTCCAAATCGATTATGCCCGTTCCAGAAACAACATTGTGGGCTCGCCGAATTTCCTGACGCTTCGTATTGACCTAAGCAAACTTTAATTATGAATGCGGAATGTCGCGATGCGATACAGGGCTTTGCCCTCATTCCGCATTCCTCAATCCGTATTAGTAAAAAACATGTATCTCCACGAGCTCAAACTGACAAACTTTAAGAATTGCGAATCGGCTGATTTGCAACTTTCAGAGAATGTCAATTGTTTCGTGGGCTTGAACGGGGCAGGGAAGACCAACATTCTCGATTCCATCTATTACCTTTCTTTTTGCAAGAGCTTTTTTGGCGCGGCCGACAAGCAGAACATCCGCCATGAGCAGGATTTTTTTGCCATCCACGGCGTGTATTCCCACAACGAGAAGGATGACGAATTGGTGTCGTGCGTGCAGAAACGCGACCAGAAAAAGTCGTTCCGCTTCAACAAGAAGGAATACGACCGTCTCTGTGACCATATCGGCAAGTTTCCCTTGGTGATGATTTCACCATACGACCGCGACCTCATCAACGAGGGCAGCGATGTGCGCCGCAAGTTCATTGACGGTGTCATCTCGCAATTCGACCCTTTGTATCTCAACGCATTGCTGAAATACAACCGCGCTCTGCTCCAACGCAATATGCAGCTGAAGCAATTCGCCGAGCGCCGTCATTTCGACCGAGATTTGCTCCGCCTCTGGGACGACCAAATGGCACAACAGGCAGATGATATCCATGCCAAGCGCCACCAATTCTTGAAAGAGTTTTTGCCCATATTTCAGCATTATTACGAGATTGTTTCGGGTGGCACGGAGAAAGTCGATGTCGTATATCAGTCGCGGTTGGACGAGAAGCCGCTCAACGAATTGCTGGAAGAAAGCTTGGTGCAAGACCGCTATTCTGCCTACACCAATGTGGGTATCCATAAGGACGACTTGGAGTTCACCCTCGACAGCCATCCTTTGAAGAAATTTGGCTCGCAGGGACAGCAGAAGTCGTTTGTGGTCTCTATCCGCTTGGCGCAGTTCGAGTTCAATTATCAGAAGATTGGCTATAAACCCATTCTGCTGTTGGACGACATTTTCGACAAGCTTGATGACCAGCGCGTAATGAAGCTCGTCCGCTTGGTCGGTGATGAGCATTTCGGTCAAGTGTTTATCACGGACACGCAGCAGCAAAGGATTGAGAAATTGTTTGAAAACACCAACATCGACCATAAGATATTTGAGGTGGTGAAAGGACAAGTAAAAGAGATAGGAGGATGCAAGGGTGTACTTTGATGTAAAGCCAATCGGCGAACTTATCAAGGAGTTCTACGAACAACTGAGGGGGGCAGATTATCTTGATGAAGTCAAGGTCATCAACTCATGGTCCAAAGTGGTTGGGCCTTTCATCGCCTCGCACACCATTGATCTTTCCATCAAAAACAAGGTGCTGTATGTACGCATCGACAGCGATGCCTTGCGCAGCGAGTTGAGTTATTCCAAGTCCTTGCTGCTTAAGAATTTGAATGAAGTGGTGGGGAAGGAAATGATTAGAGAGATTGTGCTGAGTTGAAATGGTCAATAATAATGCTGCAAAACGCGATTTTTTCAGATAATTCAATTATCTACTTCGCCCATTCAGACAGTTTTTCGCAAAAGACGGGGCTTTTTGCCTTTTTTGGCAAAATTATCGCTTGCAAATCAACTTAAACTCACAATAGCCGCATTTCTTGTCGTCTTCGGCTTGGGCAAAAGGAATATTGGGGTCAAGCATTTCTTTGATTATGGCTTCAAGCATGGCTTCCATGTCATGGATGAAAGTGCTGCCTTCCAGAAAGTTGATGTCAACATCGGTATCATCTTTCTTGATTGTAGCTTTTGAAAGGCCAAATTCGATGTTGTGGGCATATTTCAGGCCATGAATGGCGCCAACAATTTTCTCGGGAGACTCAGAAGGGTTCTCTTTGAGATACATGTATTTGTATAAGAGTAGCTGCAACGCTTTTTCAGGAATCAGTTTCAGATACTCCAAGTCGCTTTCGCTGCAATGGCGCACGGGTACTTTGAGGTCGCTGCTGTCGACATGGCCGGTTTTGTAGTCAATGACGCGGGTAAGGCGGTCAAATTGGTCAATACGGTCGGCACTGCCACTGATGAGAAAATCGCCTTGTTCGGTCAGAAGCTCGGTTTTCAACTTACCCTCGGTCTTGAATATAACCAAATCGCTGATTTCCAATTGCTTTGATGTGTATTTGAGATAGTTTTTCAGTTGTTGGTCAATAGTGATATGGTTCAAATAATTGTAGCCTACATCGGGAAATCCGTTAGGTGTGTTTTTTGCGATTGACTTGGCTAACATTTGTCTCCATCGCGGCTGGATGACAGTGTCAAATAGTTGTTTGTCAATAATTTGCATTTTGCCATCGATGGACTTATAGTCTTCAAACAGATATTCTAGAGTGTTGTGGATGATACTGCCAATCACATTACTGCCTGTTTCTTCCTCAAGGCGCTTATCTGTTATTTCAGCGATATACCTTAAAAAGTACTTCAAGGGGCAGCCGATGTAAGTTGACAATGCTGATGGCGACAGACCTTTCTTTTCGTCTTCAAGCAGAAAATGAAGGCGCTTGACGGCAGTCTCGGTTTTCCGTGCGCAGAGTGCTTTTATTTCAACGGATGTTTTGGCTACGCTGCTGAACGATTCCTCCGTAACTTTGATGTTGGCATTTTTAGCCAATTCGTGCTTGATTTGCAGGATGAATCGGCTGGCTTCACCGCCAGAGGTGTCACCCAAGTTGTTGTAATACAGGTAAATCTCTTTTCCATTCTGAAGTAGCCGATAGAAGTGGTAGGCCACCACCGCTTGGCTTTCTGAATACCCGGGCAAACCGCAAGCGCGGCGGATGAACTGGGGGATGAAGCTGCCACGCGACTTGTCGGGCGGAAGAACTCCCTCGTTGACACTAAGCAGATGTAGCCGTTCAAAACTGAGGTTGCGGGTTTCAAGCAAGCCCATGATTTGCAAACCCTCAGTGTTGCTGCTGTTTAGCTTCAAACTTGATGACGCCGACAGCACACGATACAGTGTTTCAACATTACGCAAGTCATGGATGTATCTTGGATTTTGCTTCACCACTTTCCCTAATCGCTTGATGGTTTTCCCAATTTCGCTGATTTGGTTGAGGAGGAACATGCTCGCATTTTGACCATTCTTCGCTTGAATCATGCCAGCGATGAAAATTAGTACCTGACTGATGTTTTCCAGTATCTTGTCGGGCGAAGGTTCGTCTTTTTCTGGAAGGATAACCCTTAAAAACGCCTGTATGTTGGGCATTTGCTGTAATGCCTCAATGTCTCTGTCCTCAAAAATGAATTTCCCTTCTTTTACGGCTTTGTATTTCCAACGGTTGAAGACCTCAAGCTCATTTCTTGGGAAAATAATCTTGACGATTTCGAGGTCCATCAAATGCAGTATGGGCCAAATATACCAGCCCTCGGCAATACGCTCGCGGTCGTTTTCGGTGGTTTTTCGAGCAATACGGTTACGCCGATACATGGAAAAATATTCTTTAACCAACTGGTTGACAGGAGTTTTTGTTGTTGGATATCCCATTGAGACATTGGAACCTGAATAGGACTCTGGGATACCATTCAAAACGGGAATCAGCAAACTTTCGTCAGCGAGGATGACGGCTTGTTTTTCATCGTTATTTTCCTGAAGTTTTTCCTGTAAGGCTTTGGTTTGCATTGCATTGCCGCTTGCACTGATGATGTGGATGTTCTTTTCTTCACAGCGCAAGTGGTCAGAAACACCTTTTTTCAACCAATCGGGGTGCTTGGCTTGATACTTACGGCCAAATAGTCCCGCTTTGTTGTTGGGGTCGTCGAGGTAATATGGGTCGTAATCGAAGAGGGTTTCGGCTTTGCCGTTTTTCACCAAGGAGTCTATGATGTGTTCTTCTGTGGTTGTCAGCGCATTAAAACCTGCGAAGACAATGTTTTTTTCTCCCGCTTTTTCCAATAATTCAGCCGTTGGCAGTTCCGATAAAAGTCTGGTCATCATTCCGTAGTAGCCTTTGCCTTGTTTTGAAAGTCGCTCGCGAAGATGTAGGTAATACCCATGGAGCGACTGGAAGAATTGCAGGTATTTCAGTTCCTTTTCTTTGCTCTTTTCTTCGTCAAATTCCCAGATTTCCAGCTTCTTGCTGTCCAGAACATAGTTAAACAGATGTTTTGCATCGATGCCGTATTGGTCGATTTCATCAAAGTCTTTGGCCATCTGTGCGGCTTGGCTTCCGAAAACGCTTAAATCTGTGGTATATTCTTGGTTTTGATGTAGTTGCGCGTCAATGTCAATAAGCTCAAACAATAGGTCGATATTGTCGGCGAGGGCCATGCCGCTCCATTGGGTGACGGCCTCTTCAATGGAGAGCATTTGGGGCAGCCAGATGGTCTGTTGACAATGCCCCTTGAAGGCGTTTCGCAAATAGAACGCGGCGCGTTTGTTGGGGAATACCACGGCAAGCTCCTGTCTTGTGAGGTCGTAGTGGCTTTGGATGTGTTGGGCCAATCTGGCGATGAAAGTGTCTTGGCTCATTTCAAAGTGTTATTAATATGGTTTTCAGCGGCTTGCAATTGTTCAGGCTTGCCCAAATCGAACCAATAATCGGGTTGGATGGGCTTGGAAAGGATTCGGTTTCGTCTTGCCAATTTGAGATATAAATCAATGACACTCTGAGGTTTCTCCTCAAAACCGTCGAACAAACCGTTGCGGAATATGTGCAGCCCGCTGAAGGCCATTTCCTGATACTCGCCAAAGCTGTCGTACACCCATTTGAAGTTGCCGTCGGCTTTGTTTCTCCATCCGATGAGTTGTTGGTCTTTTCTGAAGAGCAACTTGCGGTTGCTCTCGCGGTCTTGGGTAAGCAGCCATGCATCGTCTTGTGAATCAATGAAATGTTGACTCAACTCAGAGAGGTTCACTTTGCTGATGATGTCCACATTGTGGATTAAGACCGCTTTCGATTTCTTAAAAAGGGGAGTGGCCTTGACGATACCGCCGCCCGTGTCCATCAGCAGGTTGCGCTCGTCGGAGATTTCAATGTGGGCATCGAAGTGGTGCAGCTCCACAAAGTCGATGATTTGTTCTCCGAAATGGTGCACATTGATGATGATGTGATGGAAGCCGTTGCCTATTAAGTTTTCGATACAATGCTGCAACAAGGGCTTGCCGTTGAGTTCGACCAAAGCCTTGGGGCGGTCTTGGGTCAGGGCTTTGAGCCTCGTACCGAGACCGGCGGCTAATATCATCGCGGTGGTATCGTGCGTCATGCCTTGTGTTCCTCCTTGATTTTGCGTTCTTTATGGTTCAATATCAGGTGGATGTCGGGAAAGGCTGCCTTGAGCCACTCGTAGATGGTTTGGGCGAAAAAAACGGAGCGGTGCTGTCCGCCTGTACAGCCGAAAGAGACCATCAGGTTGCTGAAGTGGCGTTCGCTGTAGTTGTCAACACTTTGTCCGACGAGGGCTTTCACATGGTCGAGGAAGATTTGGACAGGCGGCTTGGCCATCAGGTAGTCAATGACTTCCCAGTCGCGGCCAGTCTTGGTTTTGAACTCTGGCTCGCGGCCGGGATTGGGTAGGGCGCGACAGTCGAAAACAAAGCCGCCGCCGTTGCCACTGAAGTCGTCAGGATAGCCTTTCTTGAACGAAAAACTGTTGATGGTAACGGTCAATTGGCCCGTAGGAGGCCGTAGGATGGCTTGGTAGCGTTGCTCAATCTTGCCAAACTGTCGGACGATATGCTGCAACTCAGGGTAATCGTTCAAAGGCTGTGCTTGTGCCAGCGTTTGGATTTCCTTCAACGCGTAGGGAATGCTCTCGATGAAGTGTGACTTTTTTTGAATCAACCCCCTAAATCCGTATGCTCCAAGTACCTGCATTAGTCTCAAGTACACGAAATAGGGTTGATAGGTGTCGAATTTCACTTCTTCGGGATTGATGAATTGCTTCAGCTCTTCTTTGTAATACCGGATAAGTTCGTAGCGGACAGCCTGCGGCAGCTGCGCCTTTACCTGATAGAGCAAGGAGACTACATCGTAGTTGAGCGGTCCTTTCCTGCCGCCTTGGAAGTCGATGAAATACAGTTTGTTGTCCTTTACCATGATGTTGCGTGACTGGAAGTCGCGGTACATGAAAAAGTTGCAAGGAGCTTGGCTGACATAGTCTGAAAATGCTTCAAAGTCCTTCCCAAGTCGGGTTTCGTTGAAGTCGATTTCCTCGTGCGGCTTGACGAAATAGTATTTGAAGTAGTTGAGGTCGTCGAGGATGGCCTGACGGTCAAAGCACTCTGTGGGGTATGACTTGCTGTAGTCAAGTCCTTTATTTCCAAGGTATTGCAGTTTGACCAAATGCTTTAAGGCTTGCTTGTAAAGTTGGATGACATTCTCTCCAAAGCCGCCAGCCATCAAGGACTTTTGCACATGCGCAAAGAGGTTGTCGTCACCGAAGTCGCTTTGCAGGTAGCAGGACTTGTCCTCATTGACGGCAAAGACTTCAGGTACATTAAGCCCTAAGTCGTGGAAATGTCGGCTGAAAGCCAAAAAAGCCTCGTTTTCTTCCGTGTTTTCGCTGTAAGTGCCTATCACACTGCGGTTCTCGGTAACAATTCTATAATACTTTCTCGCCGAACCCGATTCCGCGATGGGCAGGATTTCGACGGGAATCTCCCCGATGGAACGGGTTAGTTCGGCTAATATGCTTTGAATATCAGTATTTTGCATTGAATTCCGATGTTTTCTATTGTCGCAAAGTTACAAAGAAAAACGGAATTGCATGATTTGTTACTTATTTCTTTCTCCGATTTTCCACCCAAACCCACAGCCGCCACATCAGCCAGCCCCAGACGAAGAACAGCACATAGAAAACCCATTTTGGCAGCGAGGTAAGGTAAGTGCCTTCGTGGTCGATTTCTTGGTATTGCTCAGTGGGGATGTCGGCATAGTAATAGGCTCCGGCACCGAAGTCGTAACCTTCCACGATGCCGAGTTGGTCAGCCATAATCCAAACGGCTAAAAGCAAAGTGATTACCACCACAACGATGGTAATCACTTTGAATAGTTTGTGGTTTTTGTTCATCACTTGAACATGTCGAGGGTGGGAACATCAAACACCGCACCTGAGAGTAAGAACCACACGGCAAACAGCGTTAGGGCGATGTTGAATAGCTGCCCTAAGATGTAAAGCCACAACACTTTTCCGCCATGCATTTGCTTGAAAAGCGTCTTAAAGTTTGTGTCTAAGCCAATGCTGGTGAAGGCCAGTACGAAGGCCCAGTTCTTGTATTGGTCAAGCACGCCGTTGATGGCTTTCACTTCTTCACCGCTAGTGAGCGGTTGGATGATGAAAGAGGCGACCAACGAGGCTAAGAAGAAACCGATGATGAATTTCGGGAAACGGGTCCAAATCTCGCCTGCGCCGACTTTCTGGTTCGGGTCTTTGTCGACCTTGGTGGCGAAGAAGATAGCCACGAAGAAGGCGATGAAACCGATGAGGATGTTCTGGATGGATTTCACGAGCACGGCGGCTTGTTCGGCTTCCTCGCCGAGAGCGTTACCAGCCAGCACCACAGCGCCTGTTGAGTCAACCGTGCCGCCGATGAGGGCTCCACCCATGAGTTGGTTCATGCCGCAGGCACGGATGATCATGGGCTCAAATACCATCATCAGGATGGTGAAGATGATGGAGATGGAGATGGCCAATGAGAGGTCTTCCTTCTTGGCCTTGGCAGCTGCACCCGTGGCGATGGCGGCACTGGTGCCGCACACCGAGGTGGCCGAAGCCAGAGTGATAACCAAAGGCTTGTTACCGATTTTCATCACCTTGGTGCCTAACCACCACATGAAGATGATGACGATGGGGGTAACAATCCACGCGATGCCGAGACCGTAGAGGCCGAACTTGGCGATGTTGGAAAACAACACCGAAAAACCCATGATGACCAGACCTGTCTTGATGTAGAACTCGGTCTTGATGGCAGGTTTCAACCATTTGGGCGTGCCAATGGTGTTCGAAATCAGCAGGCCGATGAGCAAAGCCCAAAAAGCCCATTCGAGGTACATTTTCAATGTGTATTCTGCACTTATCAAGCGTACAATGCTTGAAATAATGAACAACACGATGAATGCAGGGATGAATTTGCCCGCTTTTTCACCAATCAGTTTGATGCCAACGGTGAACAGAATGCCTAAGACAAGGAAAGTGCGTAACGTTTTGAGCCAAAAATCTCCGTTGAGTTGATCGGCTAATGATTTCCGGGTTTCCACATTTTCCCACCAGTGCCAAGTTCCGAACTTGACGGCGTCGAACTTGAACCAACCTGTGAGGACGGCCACGCAGCCGATGGCGATGACGATGAAGCCGATCCAAACGGCCAACCAATCTTCCTTTTTCCAGAGATTGGAGATTTTGTTGTTGTTTGACATAGAATTTGCTTGTTTTATTAATTAGAACTTATAGCTCAAGATACCAACCACGCGGTGTGAGTTGTTGCCGTTTTCCTTCTGGATCAATGAATAGTCAAGCTTGAAGTTGACGGATTTCATGGGCCAGTAGTTGATGCCGGCGGTATACCAGTTCGTGCCGCCATCGATAACGCCGCTGTCTTTGGTGAAATGCTCGTAGCGGAGCACGGGCATCAGTTTCTGGCTCTTGTCTTTGCCAAGGCGGAAATTGTAGCCTGCCACGGCGTAGTAACCGTTGCTGTTGTAATAGCTAAGGGCTTCAGGAATGTCTGAGGGACGATACCCTGTCTCGCCGCTGATATACTCGCCACGCACCACGAAATCGCCATCGTTGTATTGCAGTCCGGCGGACCAACGGTTGCGGACGCCGTTGTTTTCGTCGTCTTTGTAATATTTGCCGTAGTAGCACGAACCGCTCAGGGTCAGGTCTTTCAGGCCGGGATGAACTTCGAGGCGACCAACGACATCCTTGCGGTTGTTGTTGTCAACCACATTGACGCCGTTGCCGTTGAACACGCCGATGGCGTAGCTGACCAACGAGAAGCCTTGGTCTTTCATCGGGAACAAATCACCTGTGGCCATCACACCGATGTCGCGACCAATAGCCTTAATGCCGCAAACATCGCTGTAGCCGCCGAGCTTTTGAACTCCCTCGCCGTAGTCGAAGATTTCGAGGTTGAGGGGATTGATGGGGCTCTCAAGCGTGAACGGGGTCTTGAACTGACCGACTTGGATGGCAAACTCGTTGCAGGGTTTGTACTTCACAAAAGCATCGACCAGCATGGGACTGCGAACAAAGTCGCCTTGGACTCTGTAGCTCACCGTCTTCGACAGATTGCCGGTGACAGATAGACGCACGCGGCGCATTCTGAAAGTGCTGGCGTTGTCGCCTTCATACAGTTCTCCTTTCTCGTTAAGGTTGGCTTGGCACATGCCTTGCACGAAACCGGAGATTTTAAACATCTCAAGTCCACCTTTCGGCTTCTCGATTCCTTCAACTTTTTCTTTCTCGGGTTGTGCCCCTTCTGTTTTTTGGTGCTCTACCTTGACAGGTTTCACTTGCGCGTTGACACACAACGGAATGGCTAACAACAGCATTCCGACAATCATACGAAATTTGCGTTTCATGGTGGTGATAATTTGAATGTTTTTAGTTTTGATTTGCGCGGCAAAAATAGTAAAAATACTTATAGTAAATATACATACTAATTTTTTCGCAAAAAAATCATCGCCTTGTTGTGTGGAGGCATTGATACAATCACATTATGCACGCCGAGTGACAGTGGCAGTGTAGAATGGTAAGGTTTGGTAAGAAGTTCAATCGGTTTGCAGGAGTTCGGCGTGTTGTGTCATTTCCTCAAAAGTGATTTTGAACCATTCGGTGTAAAGCTCGGGGTGGCGTTGGATGTCGTTTGACAGGTCTTCGAGGCTCATGTATTTCCATGATTCCACTTCCTCACGGTTGATGACGGGCACGATGTCGCTTTGCCCAATCCACACATGGTCTAATTCGTGTTCAGTGAGACCTTGCCCGACAGGAGCCTTATATATAAAGGTGTAAACTTCGTGCATTTCGCAGCTCATGCCCATCTCTTCCATCAAACGGCGCGCGGTGGCTTCTTCCAGAGTTTCGCCAACACGGGGATGGCTGCAGCAGGTGTTGGTCCATAGACTCGGGGAGTGGTATTTTGATAGGGCACGCTGCTGCATGAGCAGTTCGCCTTTTGAGTTGAAGATGAAGATGGAGAATGCGCGGTGCAGGTGCGGATCGATATGGGCAGCCTGCTTCTCCATCGTGCCGATTTGGTGGTCGTTTTCGTCAACAAGAACTACGGATTCCATTTTTTTTGATTTTTAACTACAGATTATTCGGATTGCACGAATTTGACAAGTGAATTTGGCAGCTAAAGCTGCGGATTGATACGGATGGACTTAGGCGCGGTAGCTATGATGTTGTAAGTTTTGTTTCTTTCTGTGGGCCAGTCTTCCATAACCGGTTGCAGTTGGATTATTGCATTTGTTCCTGTCCGCGAAATCCTCAGTGCAATAACTATACATTGAACCTAATGTTCAAGATGTCGCCGTCCTGCACGATGTAGGTCTTGCCTTCGATACGGAATTTGCCCGCTTCTTTCACTGCGGCTTCCGATTTGTATTGCAGAAAGTCGGCGGTGCTCATTACTTCGGCACGGATAAAGCCGCGTTGCAGGTCGCTATGAATGGCCCCGGCAGCCATGGGAGCAGTGTCGCCCACATGGATGGTCCATGCACGAGTTTCATCAGGACCTGTGGTGAAGAACGAATGCAGGTTCAGGGTATGGTAGGCGGTGCGCACCAGTTTGTTCACGCCCGGTTCAGTCAGGCCGGCATCTTCCATGAAGAGGGCACGGTCGTCAGTATCGAGTTCAGCGATTTCGGCCTCCAGCTTACCGGCGATGACCAGCATTTCCTGACCTTCCTTCAAAGCGACTTTTACGGCATCGGAATATTTGTTTCCCGTTGTGGCCGAAGTGTCGTCCACATTGCAGACGAAAATGATGGGCTTGGCTGTCAAAAGTTGGATGTCTTGTACGAATTTCCGGTCTTCCTCAGCCACTTTGGCATCGCGTGCATTACCGAAGTTTTCAAGGGTTTCTTTATAGACACTGAGCACATCAAAAGCTTTCTTGTTGTCTTTCTCTCCGTTTTTCAGCAATTTTTGCACACGCTCCAGTTTTCGGGTGACCAAATCCAAGTCGCGCACTTGAAGTTCCAAATCAACGAGTTCCATGTCGCGCACGGGGTCAATGCTGCCTTCGCTGTGTGGAATGTTGGGGTCGTCGAAGCACCGCAGCACATGGATGAGGGCATCCATGGTTTGGACTTCGGCGAGCAGTTTGTTGCCCACACCTTGGCCACCTTTGCTCAGTCCGGGCAAGTCGACGATTTCGACCGTGGCAGGCACAATGCGCTTTGAGTGGGAGATGTTGTCGATGAGTTTGAGCCGCTCGTCCACCACTTCACACATGCCGATGTTGGATTTCGAAGCAAAACCGATTTCTGCTTTAGTATTTGATATACAATTGAATATGGTGGTCTTTCCAGTGCTTGAGAGACCGATGATTCCGCATTTGAGTGCCATAATAATGAGGTTTAAATTTGCCGCAAAATTAAGAAATTATTGCTTTTCTCCCGCATTCCAGTCGATTTGCCTGAAATCGGTTTCCACGGTCTCGGTGTTTTCTTGGGCTTGCATGAGCGAGTTCTGCTGGTGTTTCTTGATGAGTTTGAGCCCAAAACGCCAAAGCATAATGTCAGCGCCAATGAAGAGGAGATAGATGAGGACACCGACAAAGTTGCCGACACGGTCGCTGAACATAAGCATCCAATTGAACAAACCGTGAACGGTCATGGCCAGCAAAAGGCCCGACATGATGTAACCGCTGCTCTTATTCTTGTTGAACTTGGCCAACGAAAGGAAATAGCCCATGATGACGCCAAAAAGGAAATGGCCCGGAACCGAAATCAAGGCCCGCACTACACCCACGCCAAAACCGCCAGAGAAGACATACATGATGTTTTCAATGGTGGCGAAACCTAAACTGATGAATGCTGCATATACGATACCGTCAAAGTATTCGTCAAAATGCTTGTCGCTCCAGATGAAAATCATGAAAACAAGGAACTTGCACAGCTCTTCCGGGATTCCCGCCATAATAAAGGAGTCGTAGAATACCGTATTGGAAAGGTAGGGAAAACGCCCTATGGTGTATTCTGCGATTCTGACGGTAACTATGGTGAACACGATGGCCAACATGCCGCCGAAGAAGGCTTTCATCAACGGCTTAATAGGCTCTTTTTGGTATTTGTCCTGATGGTAAATGAAAAGCATTAGAAGGCCCGCCGGAAGTATGGAAAGGAGTAGGAGTAAAAGAGAAAATATCATAGATGGCCTTATTTTCTGCAAAAATACAGTTTTATCTGTGAAAAAAACCTATTTTTGCACAAATTTTTGTTTATGCAAGAAATGATTCTCATTCTTGACTTTGGCTCGCAAGTGACCCAACTCATAGGTCGCCGCCTTCGCGAGTTGAATGTCTATTGCGAAATCCATCCTTTTAATAAGATACCAACCATCGGGCCTAATGTCAAAGGTGTGGTTCTGAGCGGGAGTCCTTTTTCGGTACGCGACGAGAGGGCACCTTTTGCCAATATAGAAAACATTAAAGGTAAATTGCCGCTTTTGGGCATCTGCTATGGTGCCCAATTCATCTCCCAGCATTTCGGTGGCGAGGTCAACGGATCCATTGCCCGCGAATACGGTCGTGCCATGCTGAAGGTTGTCGACGAGCAGTCGTCATTGTTTATGGGAGTGAGCAAGACTTCGCAAGTGTGGATGAGTCATGGCGATACTATTGCCAAACTACCCACAGGTGCCCGCATTATCGCTTCGACCGACGATGTGGAGAATGCGGCCTATAAGATAGAAGGTGAGGAAACATACGCGGTGCAGTTCCATCCTGAGGTGTTCCACACCAAAGAAGGCCATCGGATGTTGGCCAATTTCACCTTCGGCATTTGCGGCTGCAAGGGTGACTGGACCCCCGACTCTTTTATCGACAATACCGTGGCCAACTTGAAAAAGCAATTGGGCAACGACAAGGTCATTCTGGGCCTTTCGGGCGGCGTCGATAGCACGGTGGCCGCTGTGTTGCTCAACAAGGCCATAGGGAAACATTTGACTTGTATCTTCGTGGATAACGGATTGTTACGCAAGAATGAGTTTGATGAGGTTCTCGACTCCTATAAGGAGATGGGACTGAATGTCATCGGTGTCCATTCCGGGCACTTGTTCCTGCAAAAATTAGCCGGTATTACCGATCCCGAAGCCAAGCGCAAAGCCATTGGCACTACATTTATTGATGTGTTCGAGGACGAGGCGCAAAAGATTGAAGGCGCTCGTTGGCTGGCGCAAGGCACCATCTATCCCGATGTCATCGAGAGCGTGAGTGTCAACGGGCCGAGTTGCAAAATCAAGTCGCACCACAATGTGGGCGGCCTGCCTGAAAAGATGAACCTGAAGATAGTGGAGCCTTTGCGCTCGCTGTTTAAGGATGAAGTGCGCCGTGTGGGGCGTGCCTTGGGTATCAAGCGCGAGCTGATAGGCCGCCATCCATTCCCCGGTCCCAGCTTAGGCATTCGTGTTTTGGGTGAAGTGACCGAAGAGAAACTTCATATCCTTCGCGAGGCTGACGACATCTTCATCAAAGGACTGCGCAGCTGGCCCTGTGAATTGCCCAGTGCCTCGTATCCCAACGAAATGGCCGACAATTTGTACGACAGTATTTGGCAGGCCGGTACCATGCTGCTGCCCGTGAAGTCAGTCGGCGTGATGGGCGACGAGCGTAGCTATGAATACACTATTGCCCTGCGTGCGGTCATCTCAACCGACGGCATGACCGCCGACTGGGTGCATTTGCCTTATGAGTTTATGGCAAAGGTGTCGAATGATATTATTAATAAGGTGAAGGGAGTCAACCGTGTGTGTTACGACATCTCGTCAAAGCCTCCGGCGACCATCGAATGGGAATAACATCAAAATGACAAGATGATGAAAAAAAAGTTTGTTTTCTTCCTCTTTTTCCTCTTTGGAATGTTGCTTACGGGCAATATAATGGCGCAAGAGGTTGTGGAACGGTCGTCTGAAATAACCAAAATCGGCGGCAAGGAATACTATATGCACCGCGTGAAGTCAGGACAAACGCTGTACAGTTTGTCCAAGGCCTACAATGTTTCTATCGAAGAGATTGAAAAACTGAATCCTGAGGTGAAGGACGGCTTGAAAGCGGGGCACATGATTGGCATTCCTGTCAAACCTGTTCAAGAACCGAAAAAGGAAGACCCCCAGCCCGTAACAATGGAGCCGGAGTCGAAACCCCAACCCAAACCTGTTGTGATAAAGCATGAGCCTGCCGTGGAGGTAGAGCCGGAACCCAAACAAGAACCCGAACCAGAGCCTGTCGTGGAGCAGCCTCAAGTGGTGGAAGTTCCTGTAAGGCAGCCTTCCGACCATAGGGCTTTTTATGACGGCAAGGCCCGTATCGTGCAGCGTGGTGAGGACTTATACGACATTGCTCAGGAATATGGTATCGATTTGGTAGATTTCAGGCGTTGCAATCCGGGACTGTCTGATACGCCTGCGTCCGGTACGCGCATTGTAATTCCCAAGGTGGTCAACGAGAACGACTATCTTGTGCATTCATGCGAAAGAAACGAGCGTGTTTCGTCGCTACTGAAGCGCTGGAAAGTGGATGAAAATGCTTTCAGGGCAATAAATGTGTCGGTGGGTTCCTATGTATTTGATAACCAAGTTGTTCTGATTCCTATCCAACCAATTACTGATTTCTATTGGATTCAGCGGGAAGGGGATGAAATGGACCCCATTGGAGTGGTTGAAGAGCCTGTTGAGCCAAAAGACCTTCAAGAACACCTGAATTGGGACTTCGATTTTGAGATGGGTGATGTGCCCGATTGCGTTGCTGCGCCCGAAAACGCACATAAACGCTATCATGTGGCATTGATGGTGCCCTTGTATTTGAATAATGTCGATGGTGTTGCGGTTTCAAAGGATAAAGCGGCCAAGACCAAAAGGTCGCGCGTCATGTCGTTCCTGCAATTCTATGAAGGCTTTATGATGGCTGCCGAGACTATGGAGGAACGAGGGATGAAGCTTGATTTGACAGTCATTGATGTGACCGACAATACCTCTACGGCAAAAAATGCCTTGAAAACAATTGAGAACCAAGACTTGGATTTGATAATTGGGCCCTTCTTCGGTAAGTCGTTCGATGTTGTTGAGGAATACGCCAAAGCCAACGGTATCGCCATGGTCAATCCTATGACGACCCGCAGGTCGGTGATTGAAGACAGCCCCAATGTTATTAAGACAAAAGCAGGCGACGTGGGCATGATACTGACCATTTCCAACTTAGTGAAGAACTACTATTCCGATGCCAATGTGTTCATTGTCAGCAACGAAAAATCGTCCGACTCTGTTTTTTTGAACCAATTGGAACATCATCTGAATAGGGCTGTCAACGAGGAAGTTACGGTATCAGGCAACGAGTTCCTCCAATTTGCCCGTAACGAAAGCGAACGCCGTAAGATGGGCAGCCGTATGGTGCCAACCATCGATGTGGAAGGCCAAGTGTATTCCACAGGTGATTTTCAAAGTGGAACGACCCGCGAAATCGTCCTGACCAATCATGTGAAGCGTTACTCCTTCGGCAAAATCGGTGATGTGAAGTCGCAGCTATCGGGCGTGCGCGACAATGTGATCATTGCATACGGCGAAGACAATGTGTTTGCCACGCAAATGCTCAATTCGCTGACCCAGTCTGCCGACCGTTTCCCCATCACTTTGATTTGCGCACCTGATTGGCAGAAGCATGAGAAACTGTTAGTTGACAACTTACTGAAGATGAACGCCATTTATGTCAGCGATTTCTTCGTTGACTATAACAGCGACGAGGCCAAGCGTTTTGTGCTTCGTTTCAGGCAAAAGTATGTCACCGACCCGCAGCAATTTGCGTTTGAAGGCTACGATGTAGGTTGCTATTTCCTCAACGCCTTGATGCAATACGGCAGCGACGACTTGATTGACTGCCTGCATTGCCATCAGGCTTCCATGCTGCATACCAATTACCGTTTTTATTACAAAAACTATCTGAACGCAACGGGAAACGAAGGCAAGGAAAACCTGTATTGGAGTCTTTATCAATACAATAAGGAAAACATCGAACTTGTGCCCATCAACCCGTTAAAGAAACCTGAAACGGATGAATAAGCTTGGTTGTTTGCTGCTCCTGTTGACCGTTTTGGCGTTTGCCGCCTGCAATGAAGGCGTGCAAAAGTCGTATTGGGAGAACGGCAAGCTGAAATCGGAGCTGCGCTATGAAAACGAGAAACTCAATGGCGAAAGTGTTTGGTATACCCAGCAAGGCGGGGTGATGTCGCGTGCGGTTTATAAAAACGACACCCTTGAGGGGCGCTATCAGCGTTTCCATCAAGACGGCACGCTTGCTTTGGAGTGTTGGTTCAAGCACGGCTTGCGCGACAGTGTCTGTCGTTCCTATTCGGTCAAGGGCAACTTGGCCTCTGAAGACTATTATGTTGAAGGCAAGCTCAATGGCGAGTCGAAAAAGTGGTTCGACAACGGGCAGGTTTTTCAGGAAGGGCAGTATGCTGACGGCATGATGGACGGCACATGGTTCATATTCTATCCCGAAGGCCAGTTGGCCGCCAAAGCGGAGTACGATAGGGGAACGGGCAAGCAGGTTTGTTATGCGGAAGAGGGATACAAGTGCCTTGAGGTGCCTTATGTCAACAACCGGAAGCATGGAAAGGAGATTTATTACAGACCTGATGGAACTGTGTTAAAAGTTGTTGAGTATGAGAATGGTAAGGTAGTTAATGAGGACAGCCAACCATAAAACGCCCCTTTCTCAAGAGGGGAAAAGAAAATATTTCAATTAATTTGGAATTTGTTCAAATAAAAGTCCTAACTTTGCACCGCTTTTAAAAAGAAAGCTTTCTAAACACATTAAATAAACCTTAAAAAGTCAAAAAATGAAAGTTAATGAAATTATGACCGCTCTGGAAGCCAAGCATCCGGGCGAAAATGAGTATCTGCAAGCAGTGCGTGAAGTGCTCGAATCCATTGAAGAAGTTTACAACCAGCATCCCGAGTTCGAGAAGGCCAAGATCGTCGAAAGAATCGTTGAGCCTGACCGTATCTTCACATTCCGTGTGACTTGGGTTGACCGCAACGGCGAAGTTCAGACGAACCTTGGCTACCGCGTTCAGTACAACGCCGCTCTCGGCGCTTACAAAGGTGGTCTCCGTTTCCACAAGGCCGTCAATGTATCCATGCTGAAGTTCTTGGGCTTTGAGCAGATCTTCAAGAACAGCCTCACCATGCTGCCTCTCGGCGGTGGTAAGGGCGGTTCCGACTTCGACCCCGTTGGCAAGACGGACGAAGAGATCATGCGTTTCTGCCAAGCTTTCATGTATGAACTTTGGAGAAACATTGGTCCCGACCAAGACAGCCCCGCTGGTGATGTCGGCGTAGGTGGCCGTGAAATCGGTTACCTCTATGGTGCCTACAAGAAGATTGCCCGCGAGCACAGCACCGGTGCTATTACCGGTAAGAGCTATGGCTGGGGTGGTTCTCTGATTCGTCCCGAAGCCACCGGTTTCGGTGCCATCTACTATGTCGAGCGCATGGTGAAGCAGACTGGCGACAAGATGGAAGGCAAGCGTATTGCCCTCTCCGGCTTCGGCAATGTGGCTTGGGGTGCTTCCATCAAAGCCACTGAGCTCGGTGCCAAAGTTGTTGCCCTTTCGGGTCCCGACGGCGTTTGCGAACTGCCCAACGGTATCGACAAGGAAATGATCAACTACATGCTGGAGATGCGTGCCTCCAACCGCAACATGGTTGAGGACATGGCCACCAAGTTCCCCGGCAAGGCCATCTTCACTCCTGGCAAGAAGGCTTGGATGGTGAAGTGCGACATCGCTTGCCCCTGCGCTTTCCAGAATGAGCTGGCTGAGGCCGATGCTAAGGAACTGATCGCCAATGGCGTGAAGTATGTTGCTGAGGTCTCCAACATGGGTTGCCAGCCCGCCGCCATCGCCGCTTTCCAAGCCGCCAAGATCCCGTTCGGACCTGGCAAGGCTGTGAACGCCGGTGGCGTTGCCACTTCTGGCCTCGAAATCAGTCAAAACGCCGGTCATATCAACTGGACCGCTGCTGAGGTCGACCAGAAACTGCACAAGATCATGAACGACATCTATGACATGTGCGTTGAGTACGGCAAACAAGCCGATGGTTCCATTAACTATGTTAAGGGTGCCAACATCGCCGGCTTCATGCGCGTCGCCAAGGCCATGCTTGCACAAGGCGTCATTTGATTCCTGAGTTCACAGGTTTTTGCAAGGCGGCTCACAAGGCCGCCTTGCTTTTTTCGGTATTCTTGTATTTGCGCCTTCCTGCAAAATAAACAATAGAACAATGTTTTGAGACGCATAAAAGCCTCTCTGCGAAAATGACCATTTATGAAACAAACGACCCAATGCTATCTGGAGCGCGACAGCCAATACCTCATGCTGCACCGCACCAAGAAGGAGAACGACGAGAACCACGACAAGTGGATTGGTGTGGGCGGAAAGTTTGGGGAAGGGGAGAGCCCCGAGGACTGCATGCGCCGCGAAGTCCGCGAAGAAACCGGGTTTGAAGTTACCCAATGGCGCTATTGCGGTATCGTTACCTTCGTACACAACATCTGGCCCGCCGAACAAATGCACATCTTCGTCTGCACCGAATGGACAGGCAAACAAATCGACTGCAATGAGGGTGACCTCGAATGGATTGAGAAACAGCGGTTGCTTGACCTTCCTTCGTGGGAAGGCGACAGGATTTTCCTTCGCCTCATCGATGAACAGCGACCTTTTTTCTCGCTCAAATTAACCTATAGAGACGATAAATTGTTGGAAGCGGTGCTGAACGGAGAGCCGTTGTCTGACTAATTATTTTTATCTTTGCACCCTTATTCGATTGCAGTTTTATGCACTTTCTCTATCCATCCATGCTGTGGGGACTGTTTGCATTGGCCATCCCGATAGCCGTCCACCTGTTCAATTTCAGGCGGCATAAGCTGGTGTATTTCAGCAATACCACCGTGTTGCGTTCCATCCAGCAAGAAAACGCCAAGACACGCAAACTAAAGTATCTGATTACATTATTGCTGCGTTGCCTGTTCATAGCAGCTTTGGTGCTGGCGTTTGCTTTTCCATACAGGCCTGAAAAACAGCTGAATGTCAATGCGGAGAACAATCTCATCGGCGTGTATGTCGACAACTCGATGAGCATGAAAGGACAGTCGCAGCGCACTACCTTGATTGAGGACGCGCGGCAGTCGGCAAGAGATTTGGTGCACAAGCTCAATCCCACCAACCGTTACCTGCTGATGACCAACAGCTTTGAGATCCAGAACGAATACCCGATGAACCAAGAGGAGATGCTCGACCAGCTCGACCGCATGAACCCCGATGGTGCGCCCGTGCCGATGGGTGAGGTCATCGACCGTTTTGAAATGCTGGCCAAACAACATGGCTTCGGGTCTTCCACCTTGTTTATCTATTCTGATTTTCAGGAGAACACTTTCGATCTGTCGGCGGCCAAGGCTGACACGGCAATGCAGGTGGTCATCGTCCCAATGCTGCCCGAGTTCAAAACCAACCTTTACATCGACTCGGTGTGGCTGTCATCGCCTATCGTACAAGCCGGCTTGACAAACGATTTAATGGTTCGTGTTGTCAACCAAGGAGATAAAGAAGTGAAAGGTTTGCCCGTCAACTTCATGATGAACGGCTCAATGGCTGCTTCAACGACGGTGGACTTGGAGAAGAACGGCATGGCGGAAATCACGATGCAGTTTGTGGTGGAGAACAACGGTGAGCAACGCTGTAGTGTCTCGCTAATGGACCATCCCATCATCTTTGACGATACTTACGACTTTGTTCTGAGTGTCAAACCGAGCCTCTCCGTGGTGGAGTTGGGCGCAGAGAAATCTCACTGTGCCCTGCTTTTCGAGGATGACGAGCAGTTCCGCTACCTGCTGATGGAGCCTTCGCGCTTCGACTTAGGCACTCTCGCCCAAGCGCAGCTGATTATCGTCAACGAGACGGCAATGCTGAACGAGACCCTGCAACAGACCCTCTTGGACGCTATTTCCGAAGGGGCAAGCCTGATGGTGTTTCCTTCGGTTGACGATCTGAAAAACAACAGTTATTTGTATCAGAAACTTGGGCTAATCTTGATTGAGGCAGACACCAACGCCACTGCGGTAGAGGATTTGGCCATACAGCATGCTTTCTTCAAAGACATGATTCTGGACTTTCCTCAATATCCCGACCTGCCTAAGGTGAAGCACCACATTAGGCTGCGCTCCAACGGTATTCCCATGTCCTTGCTGACCTTGATGAACAGTGACCCGCTCCTACTGTCGGTGACAGTAGGGAAGGGACAGGCCTTCGTGATGGCCACTGCGCTCAACTCGGATTGGAGCGACTTCGCCGACAATGCCCTCTTTGTCCCGATGATGGTCAAGGCTGCCTTCATGGGTGGCAAGATGGGGCGTATGTCCTATACCATCGGAACGGACAAGATGATGGTGCTGAACGATATGAACCTCGAAAGCAACCGCCAGTTCCTTTTTGCCAATGCCGATCGTAGCTTCGAGTTGATGCCCGCATCGGAAGTGCGCAACGGCAAAGTCTATCTCTATCTGAATGACAATCTTCCCACAGCAGGCTTTTACGACCTGTTGGTCAACGACACGGTGAACCGTGCCATGGCTTGGAATGAAAGCCGCGTGGAGTCGCGCATGGATTTTGCCGACCGTGATGACATCGAGCCTCGGTTCAACAAAGCCGGCTTCAATGTGGTTGCCGTCTTAGACACTTCAGACTTCGCCACCGCCGACCTCGTGGAGGCCATGGCGCACCAGTCCTCGCAATGGAGGTTCTTTGCTTTGATAGCCTTATTGGCATTGATAGGCGAGATTTTGGTGCTGCGGTTTTGGAAGTAATAGGGATTCTGTTTGGTAATTACAAGCCCGATACTTTGTATCGAGGTGTGCTCTGTCCGCCCTTTCAGGGCTCTGCTCCGACACTTTGTATCGGGTTGTGCTCGGTTCGCCCTTTCAGGGGCTTAGAGGGTCATTGCGAGGAGGGACGACGAAGCAAATCAAAGATTCGACGGAGTCAATCTATGTGGATGGTGTGTTGCTTCGCTACGCTTGCAATGACGAGGGTGGTGGTGGGGAAAGCTGGCGCACGGGGCCGTTTTAATCCCCCCTGGCCCCCTTTGGAAGGGGGACTTGTGCTTCGCTTCACTGCGTTTCGCT
>JBHACT010000005.1:0-12257 GCA_041854745.1 Candidatus Limimorpha sp.
GGGCGGGGAGGCGTGGCCGACATGCGGGGAAGCGTCCGCAAGGGACGGCTAAAGGCTTGACCCTCACGGAGCGGCGCTTGCCGTTTGGTTTCTCGGAAACCACTCCGCGACCTGAGGGTCAGGCCTTTAGACGGCTGTGTGTGGGGCCGATGATGTCGGCCTTGATTCTTTGTTCCTTTCTCATCAAGGAGAAAGGAAGGGATGGACTGCTTCGCATCGCTTTGCTTTGCTCGCAGTGGGGCGCAAAGCGGCAGTGGGGGAGGATGTTTTTAATCCTCCTGGCCCCCTTAAAAGGGGGAAGTCCCCTAGCCCCCTTAAACTTTACATCTTATCCATCTCCGAATCGTCTTCAATCCTCAAATTGTTGATGATGAACCTTTGGCGATCCATAGTGTTTTTTCCCATGTAGTACTCTAAAAGCTCCTTAATGCCGAAGTCGTAGCGTAGGATGACCGGCTCAAGGCGCATGTTGAGGCCAATGAAGCCTCGGAACTCGTCGGGGGAGATTTCGCCCAAGCCTTTGAAGCGTGTGATCTCAGCCTGCTTGCCGCATTTTTCTTTAGCGGCAACACGCTCTTCTTCTGAGTAGCAGTAATAGGTCTCCTTTTTGTTGCGCACGCGGAACAGGGGTGTCTGCAAAATATAGACATGACCGCCGCGCACCACATCGGGATAGAATTGAAGGAAGAAAGTGAGCATGAGCAGGCGGATGTGCATGCCGTCCACATCGGCATCGGTGGCGATGACAATGTTGTTGTAACGCAGGTTTTCAATGTCCTCATCGATGTTGAGGGCGGCTTGAAGGAGGTTGAATTCCTCGTTCTCGTAACACACTTTCTTGCTCATCCCCAAGCAGTTGAGCGGTTTTCCTCTCAAACTGAATACGGCTTGTGTCTGCACATCGCGGCTCTTGGTGATGCTTCCCGATGCGGAGTCGCCCTCGGTGATGAAGATGGTGCTTTCGAGGCGTTTCTCGTGGTTGCTGTTGAGGTGGATACGGCAGTCGCGGAGCTTGCGATTGTTCAGGCTGACTTTCTTTGCACTCTCGCGGGCGGCTTTCTTGATACCTGCAATCTCCTTGCGCTCCTTTTCGTTGGAGAGGATTTTCTGTTGCAAGACGCTGACAGTCTCTGGATTCTTGTGCAAATAGTTGTCCAAGTGTCGTTTCAGGATGTCGAAAACATAAGTCTTCAGGAAGGGGCTGTCGTTGCTGCCATCGGGGTTGTTGGGTGCGAGGTGGGTGGATCCGAGTTTTGTTTTCGTTTGTGCCTCAAAAACAGGCTCTTGTATCCTCACACACAAGGCACAAATCAAGCCTTGTCGGATGTCGGCAGGCTCGTATTCCTTTTGGTAGAACTCGCGCACCACGCGGGCATAACCTTCGCGGAAGGCCGACTGGTGTGTGCCGCCCTCTGTGGTGTGTTGTCCGTTGACAAAGGAATAGAAATAATCGCTCGACTGACCGTTCACATGGGTGAAAGCTGCTTCGAAGTCGCCGTCCTTGATGTGGATGACGGGGTAGAGGCCTTCGCCTTCCATGTTGTTCTGCAACAGGTCGAGGAGGCCGTTCTTGGAATAATAGCGTTTGTCGTTGTAAATTAGACTCAAACCACGGTTGAGATAGGCGTAGTTCCAAATGCGCTTCTCGATGTATTCGTCCACATAATGGTAGTTGCCGAAAATGGTCGTATCGGGAGTAAATTCAATCAGTGTGCCCGGATCGACATCGCATGGGATAATGCCTGTATCTTGAGTCAGTTCCCCCTTAGCGAACTCCACAATGCGTGTCTTTCCCTCACGAATAGCCTGCACTTTGAAATAAGACGAAAGCGCGTTGACGGCCTTGGTGCCGACACCATTCAAACCGACCGACTTCTGGAACACTTTGCTGTCGTATTTTGCGCCAGTGTTGAGTTTCGAGACGGCCTCGGCC
Source organism: Candidatus Limimorpha sp. (assembly GCA_041854745.1). Lineage (GTDB taxonomy): Bacteria > Bacteroidota > Bacteroidia > Bacteroidales > F082 > Limimorpha. The sequence goes on from JBHACT010000005.1 coordinate 1,934, forward strand.
AACTTGCCGAGAGGTATGCCACGACCATAGTCGCGGATACTGACCTTCTTGGCGGCTTTGTCCACGGTTACCTCTATTTTCTTGCCGAAGCCCGATGTGAACTCATCGATGGAGTTGTCTATCACCTCTTTGATTAGCACATAGATACCGTCGTCCTGTGAGGCGCCGTCGCCGAGCTTGCCGATATACATGCCCGGACGGCGACGGATGTGCTCCATGTCCTCAAGGTGGACGATACTGTCGTCGTTATAGTTTTCTACAGTAGGAGTGGGGGCTTCGTTTTGCGTGAAGATGTCGTCGCCGATGATTTCGTTGTCCATAAATGCCGATTTGCGGGCAAAGGTACGAAAAAAGTCTAAATCAAACCCTTAATTTCTGTTCTCAGCCATTCCCAATCCTCCCGAACCGGAACCAACTCACGCAATCTGCTCCCTGTCAGGCGTTGGAAAACAAGCCAATGATAGACAAACAAAGTAGCGCAAGTAAGCGAGCTGGTGATGGCCGCACCTTGAATGCCCAACCAAGGAATCAACAAGAAAGCGGAAACCAGCGTTACAGATAGGCCAATAAGTGAGGCAAACAAGTTGTATTTCGGTTGGCCGGTGCCTGAGAAATAGTTGGCCAAAATAGTATGTGCGGAAAAAAACACAATGCCCGGTGCCATCAGCAAAATAACCGTGCGGATGTCGCCGAACTCGCCCGAAAACAGCCATTCAAAGAAGCTGGTGGGCAGCAGGCAAATCACCAACAAAGCAGTGAAAATCAGTAAGATGGATATTTTCATGAAACGCAAGGTCAGTTGTGATGCGCGTTGCGGCTTTTCGATATTGCTCAAGGCGGAAAACTCCACCAAACCTATGCTTTGTCCTACGATGTTCACACCTTCGGTAACCTGTGTTCCCGAGGCATACACGCCGATGGATTTATCATCGCAGTGTGTGTTCAACAGATAAAGGCTCAAGCGTTTGTTGAGCGTACTGACCAAGGTGGAAAGCTGCATGAATGCCCCATAATGCAACATCTCTTTCAGACTGCTTCCAAACGGCTCGCGGCCTTCACGTTTCAGACCCGGGAACAGTAACCCCCAGCCGATAAGTGTAGCCAAACTGTAACCGCATAGTTGTGAGTAGAGTAGGGCTTTTGCCGTTCTCAAATTGAGGGCGAAAATCAGTACCGCCAACATTATGACTTGGGTCAATATTTGAATGAGAAACAGCCAATTATAGGTAGCAACTTTCTCTCTTCCTAAGAAATGGTTGAGGTTGAACCCATGCAGGCTATAAACAAAAGTCATCAGCAGGACAAGCCAAGCATAACTTTCGGGAACGATGGTGTGATAAAGCGTTGGAAAAAAGGAGAGCACCTTGAACAAGATCAGGTAAAGCAGCATGACGAAACCAATCCAACCGTATGAGAGCGTTATCAAAGTGATGAGTTTCTTGCGCGGCGTGAAATACACTAATCCGCTGCCGGCGATGAGTTCGATACCTATTAATAAAAAGGTGATGTCGGTTTGGGCGATGAAAGCCTTGCCCCATTCGGCGGCACCAAGAAACTTGGTGCCCATGATGAGGGTGGCCAACTGTGTCAGCACATTGACAGCTCGTGCCGCCCCCGTTCCTAAGATTTTCTTAAACATTATTAAAGCGCAAACCGTTGAACTTGCAAAAATACGGAAATTCTTCATATTCTTGCCGTTCCTTTCTGATAAATACAAATCAGAAAAGGCGACACCTTAGATAAGATAGCAGCACGCCATCACACCAAGGTGAACAGTTTGTGCCAACTCAACGGAATGAAGAAGACGGAAACATTAAAGATTGGACGAAAAATCAGAGTGAAATGACACTTGACCTTAACAAAAACAACCCATCTTTGATGGGTCGTTTTTTCATGTCTTTTTATGTATTAATATCAATTTACGGGGATTTCCTTGTTGACATTCTTTGAGCCTGCGAGGGAATAGAAGAGGATGTAGGCGGCACAGAACAGCACGACCACATAACTCGTCATGTAACTCCCTGTCAAGTCGGCGACAAGTCCTTGCAGCCCGACCATGATGGCAAAACCGAAGACCATAGTCATGAAGGCACCAGAGGCGATGGCGGTGTACTTACCCAAGCCTTCGGTGGCAAGGTTGAAGATGGCGCCCCACATCACCGAGGTGCACAGTCCCACAAGGATGAAGGCAAATATACCCACAGGCACTTGAGCCCAGATGACCTCCAGGTTGGCCCAGTCGATGCCGGGGATATTGACTTGCCAATTTGTAGGTGCAAACATGCCAAACAGCACGAGGGCGATGGCAGCGACGGAAACCGAGGTTACCATGGCTTTCGATGACACTTTGCCGCCGATAGCGCCACCGATGAAACGGCCGATAAGCATCATCAACCAATAGACGGCCACGATGAGACCCGCAATGGTGCCGCTCATGCCAATGCCCGGTGTGGCAGCGGTAGGCTCGGCGGTCAAGTATTGCAGGATATAGGTCGGGGTTCCAACCTCGATGCCACCATACAGGAAAATGGCGAGGATACCTAGCTTGAAATGGCGGAATGAGAAGGCACTGTATTTGCTTTTGACTTCTGATTTTACCTCTACAGGCTGTTGCGGCTCATCAATCTTGGTAAAGAGGATGACAATGAAGCCGATGACGAAGATGGCCAAGGCAATCAGCAGGGCGGGAGTGGCATCGGAAATCTTGGCCTTGGTTGCCTCGCCGATGAGGGCGCCCATGATGATGTAAACCGCCACGGCAGCAGCCGAATTGAACACACCACCAATTTGGATGAGTTGGTTGCCTTTGTTGCCGCCGCCGCCGAGCAGGTTCAACATCGGATTGACGACAGTGTTCAACATGCACATGCAGAAACCGGCGATGAAGGCACCGATGAGGTAAACGCCAAATCCCATGCTGCCACTGGCCCACTGCACCAGGATGCCGATGATACCTACGGCAAGAGCAATCAGAGAAGTCTTCTTATAGCCAAACTTTTTGATTAGCATACCCGAAGGGATACCCATGACTAAATAGGCGATGAAATTACCGTAGTTGCCGATTTGCGACAGGAAATTGCTGGCGCCGAATTGGTTTTTCACGATGACGGCCATGGGTGAACAGAGATTGGTCACAAAGGCAATCATGGCAAATAGGGCTATCATCACGATGATGGCACCCCATTGTTTTGTCTTAGTACTCATTTGATTGTCAATTATTAGATTGTTAAAAACTTAAAAATTATCGTTTCGTTGTATTCTTCGCCCGAACGCAGGAAGGTGTTGGGAAAATTGGGTTTGTTGGGCGAGTCGGGGAGGGCTTGGCATTCTAAGGCGACACCGGAATAGTCCTCGTAGATGTGGCCGTTCTTGCCTGCCGGACAGCCCGAAAGCCAGTTGCCGGTGTAAACCTGCACGCCGGGTTGGGTGGTGTAAATTTTCACCAATCGTCCCGTGTCCTCGTGCGAGAGTTCGGCGGCAAGGCAAAGTTTCTCTTTCTCAATACCGTCGATGACCCAGCAGCTGTCATAGCCCTTGCCGTTGATGAGGTCGGGGAAGGGCTCCTTAATGTCGCGGCCAATCGGTTTGCTTTGGGTGAAATCCATCGGCGTGTCGAGCACCGGCGCCATCTCGCCCGTGGTAATCAACTCATTGGAGGCAGGCAGGAAGCGTGAAGCGTTGAGCTTCAGCTTGTGGTCGAGGATGTCGCCGCTGCCTTCGCCTTTCAAATTGAAATAGGTGTGGTTGGTCAGGTTGACGATGGTGGTGCCTGACGAATAGGCGCAGAGACGGATGTTCAGCTCGTTCTCATCGTTGAGGGTGTAATATACTTTTGCTACCAACTCGGCGGGATAGCCGGCCTCGCCATCGGCGCTGAGATAGGAGAACACCACACTCTCGCCGTTGACCCGACTGGCCCATTTCTGGTTGGCAAAGCCAATGCTGCCGCCGTGAAGGTGGTGCTTGCCGTCACCGGTGTTCAACTCCAATTGATACCCGACATCATCAATCTTGAAGCGGCCGTTGGCGATACGATTGGCGAAACGCCCCGGTGTCTTGCCCGCACAGGGACCGTCGCCGTAATAATCGGTAGCATTGGGGTAGCCCAGTACGATGTCATCCATGTGGCCGTTGCGGTCAGGGGCGACAATGCTGACAATGCCCGCACCGATGTCGCTCAATTGCACTTTGAGGCCGTTGTTGTTGGTCAGGGTGTAAAGTTTAATGTCCTTGTTGTCAGGGGTTTTCCCCCAAGTTTTTACTTCAATGTTCATTGCAATAAATTGTTAGGATACACGCCTTTATTGATTAGATCCTTGATTTTATTCATCACTTCGGGTTTGTCTTCTTTGTAGGTGACACCAAACCACGAGGCATTGCTCGACAGCACTTTCAGCTTGGCAGTGCCGTCATTAATGCTTTGGTTGACCATCAGTGGGATGAAGAATTCGGCCTTGATGTTGGTTTGTGCGGAGCCTTTCAAGAACTCGACGAAGCCTTTCTCGGAATATGCAAAGAAGTCGGGTGTGAAGCCGAAAAAGTTCATGGAGACTAAGGAATCCATGTCCAGCGGGTGGCTGCCCGTTTCGTCGGTGTAGGCCGCGCCTCCGTCTTCGGTGTGACCAATAGCCGTGCGCTCGACGATGGTCTGCAAATGACCTTCCGTATCGGCGGTGCAGATACCTCGGCTTACCGTGCCGAAGTCCGACAAGGTGTTGCGCAGCTTGTAGGCCACCATGCTGTAGGCACCTTTTTTGCCTTCACATCCCATGAGGTAGTCGGCCATCACCTTATAGGCTTCTTTGCCATAGAAATCGTCGGCATTGATGGCGGCAAAAGGCTCGTGAATCACATCTTTGGCCATCAAAACGGCGTGGCAGGTGCCCCAAGGTTTCACACGACCTTCGGGAACGCTGAAGCCTTCCGGCAATTTGTCAAGTGATTGATAGACATATTCGACCGGAATTCCGTATTTTTCTGAGTTATTGACTTTTTTAAACGCCTCGGCGAAATCTTCACGGATGACGAAGACGACTTTGCCAAAGCCTGCACGCTTGGCGTCATAGATTGAATAATCGAGAATGGCTTCGTTGTTCGGTCCCACGCCATCCATCTGCTTCAGGGCACCGTAACGCGAGCCCATGCCGGCTGCTAATACTAATAATGTAGGTTTCATTTATGTTGAATTGTTGTTTGTTGAATTGTTGTTTGTATGGCTGCCGTTACAGTGCATTTGCCACCATGTGACAGACTTACAGCAAATTATATCCTCCTCGCACCATCAGAAATCACCACATCATACACCTTAGGTTCATGCCCAAACTTGGCGGCGAATTTCTGTTTGGCTGTGGCGATAAAGGTCTCATACAGACCTTCTTTCACCAAATTGATGGTACAGCCGCCAAAGCCGCCGCCCATTACGCGCGAGCCGGTCACACCGCATTCCTTGGCGAGGTCGTTGAGGTAGTCCAGTTCTTCGCAACTCACCTCATAGAGTTTGCTCATACCATGGTGTGTACCGTACATACGGTTGCCAACAGTCTCATAATCACCTTTTTCCAAGGCTTCGCAAACATCAAGAACGCGCTGCTTTTCGCCGATGACATATTCCGCACGCATGAAATCCTCGGCGGAAATCTCGTGTTTCACCTCCTCGAGCATAGCCTTCGTCGCATCGCTGAGGTACTTCACTTCGGGATGACGCGCAGCGATGTGGGCACAGGCGTTCTCGCACGACTCGCGGCGCTTGTTGTAGGCGGACGAAGCCAACTCATGCTTCACGACGGTGTCGAGCAGCACCACCTTGTAGCCCTTAGGGTTGAAGGGGAAGTACTCGAACTCCATCGTGGCGCAGTTGAGGCGCATCAGATGGCCCGCCTTGCCGAAGAGCGAAGCGAATTGGTCCATGATACCGCATTTCACGCCGCAATAATTGTGTTCGGTGGATTGTCCGATACGGGCCAATTCAAATTTGTCAATATTAAGGCTTAGTAAGTCGTTGAGGGCAAAGGCGAAAGTGCTTTCCAGAGCAGCCGAAGACGACATGCCAGCACCCAACGGCACATTGCCATAAAACACCGTGTCAAAGCCTTGCACCTCATAGCCGCGTTTTTGGATCTCGCGACACACGCCGAAAATATAGCGTGCCCATGCCTCGTCAGGCTTGTCTTCTTCCTTTAAGCCAAACTCAATATAAGCTTTGTAATCAGCGGAATAAGCACGGACAATATGAGTCCCGTTGAGGCGGACACAGGCATAAATGCCTTTATCGATAGCTCCGGGGAAGACGAAGCCGCCATTGTAGTCGGTATGCTCGCCAATAAGGTTGATACGGCCGGGGGATGAGTAAACAACGCCCTCATTTCCAAAGCGTTGCTTGAAGATGGATTTCAATTCTTCTGTGGTCATGGTATTTTTCTTTTTCCAAATTTGGGCGCAAGTTAGGAAAAATATTGATACCAGATGCCCATTGATTGGTAATTTTGTATTTTTGCCCGTTCAAACCTTCAGATTTCTAACCGAATAAACCCATTTGTGATGAAAAAGACCTTTATTATTCTATTTGCAGTCGCGTTATCGCTGCTTTCGAGAGCGCAAAACATCAGTTTTGAGCAGTATTTCCATGATGAGGAATCGTTGCGTATGGATGTTTTTCAATGTGGCACCTCCGACAGCTCACACTATGTGTTTGAGCGTTTCGTCGTCGAGCCGCATTTCGGTGGCTCCAAGGTCAATCTGATTGACCCTTTCAATTTCGGAACCAACAGAGTGAAAGTGATTGATGCACAAACTAATACACTCATTTATTCAAGAGGTTACAACACTTTGTTCCGCGAATGGCAAAGCACCGAGGAGGCCACAAGAATGGAACGCTGTTATGAAGAATCTGTGAATGTCCCGATGCCGCGTAATGAGGCATATATCATTCTCGAAATAAGGAATTTCAATGGCGAGTTTGAAGAGGTTTTCTCAAAACTTTATGAACCTGACGAAATGTTCAACAGCACCGAGCAGCGCTATGTGTTTCCTGTTCATGATGTTATGGTCAATGGTACGCCCGAAAGCAAGGTGGACATTGTGATTTTGCCCGAAGGCTATACCGCCGATGAAATGCCTCTGTTTCAGCAACATTGTCAAAATTTGGTGAATGTGTTTGCCCAGCAGGAACCGTTTGCAAGCCATATCAACGATTTCAATTTCCGCGCCGTGCTTGCCCCTTCCGAAGAGAGTGGCATTGACATTCCAGCTTCTCACACTTGGGTGCGTACCATTCTCAACGCACATTTCTACACCTTCTATATCGACCGCTATTGTACCACCCGCAATTATTTTTCGGTGAAAGATGTGGCGGCCAACGCGCCTTACGACCAAATTTACATTTTGGTGAACAGCAATCAATATGGCGGTGGCGGATTCTACAACTTTTATTCGATGAGCACGGCGGGCAACATGTCGGCTTCCGAGGTCATTGTACATGAGTTTGGTCATGCTTTCGGAGGTTTGGGCGATGAATATGAGGAGCCGGACAATCCTTTGGCTTTGCTCTACAATCTGAATGTGGAGCCTTGGGAGCCTAATTTAACTACTTTAGTGGATTTTGAATCAAAATGGGCCGACCTTGTTGCGCCTAATACACCTATTCCCACGCCAGACAACAATCAGTATAACAATACGGTAGGGGCTTTTGAGGGCGGAGGCTATTTGTCGGAAGGCATCTATCGGCCGCAACGCCATTGCATGATGCGGGATTATGCGCCTTTCTGTGCCGTGTGCAACAGAACGATTGAAGCCATAATCGAAGCGCATTCCGATAGCTTGGTTTCGGTAGAATCAGAGCATTTGCTGCCCGAATCATCGCTTCGTGTGTGTCCCAATCCTGCCACTGATTTTATCGATGTTTTTGTAAAACAAGGAGATTGTCAAGCGGAAATCATCGACTTGAATGGAAAAGCAGTGATGTCCGTTCAACTCAAAAATGATGTGAATAGAATTGTAATCAGAGACTTACCAAAAGGCGTGTATGTGCTTCGTGCGAATGGCGAGGCTCGGAAATTTGTAAGACAATGATTTGCAGGCATCTGAAATGGGACAAACAAAGTTGATATTTAAGCCGAAATGGGCAACTTTAATTGTAGGCTGTCTGATGGTGTCATGCACTGGCCGACCTGATCGTAGTTATCCCATTCCGACCCGTCAGCAATTAGAATGGCAACAACTTGAAGCATACGCTTTTATACACTTTGGCTTAAACACATTTAATAACATGGAATGGGGCTATGGCAACAAGCCGTCCCATACCTTCAATCCTACCAATTTAGATTGCGAACAGTGGGTATTGACCCTGAAAGCCTGTGGGATGAAAGGTGTTATCCTCACAGCGAAGCACCACGACGGTTTCTGCCTTTGGCCAACCAAAACCACCGACTATTCTATCAAAAACACCTATTATAAGAATGGAGAAGGAGATTTGGTGCGTGAGCTTTCGGAGGCCTGCAAAAAGCATGGCTTGAAGTTCGGCCTGTATCTCTCGCCTTGGGACCGCAATCATCCTGAGTATGGATACCAGGGTTATGTGAATATCTATCATCAACAAATAGAGGAACTTGTGAGCAACTACGGTCCGCTGTTTGAGTTCTGGTTCGACGGTGCCAACGGCGGCACGGGATGGTATGGCGGTGCCGACGAGATGCGCTCCATTGTGGCGGAAACATACTACGACTACGAGAAAGCAAGAGACATCGTGTGGAAATACAGCCCCGAAGCCGCCATTTTTGGCGGCACGGTGCCGACTTTGCGTTGGATTGGCAATGAAGAAGGCAAGGCGAGTGCCACGCAATGGTGTGTGTATAATACTGATTTTAAATCGCTTAATGACACAAAGGCGTTACAACAAGGTTATCGCGACGGCGAGGCGTGGTTGCCTGCCGAAGTGGATGTGTCCATTCGTCCGGGGTGGTTCTACCACGAGAACGAGGACGAACAAGTGAAAACCACGGAACAGCTGATGGATTTGTATTATCAAAGTGTCGGCCACAACACCAACCTTTTGCTTAATTTCCCTGTGAATCAAGAGGGTAGGATCCCTTCTATAGACTCGGCCAACGCCGTGAATTGGTATCAAAAGTTGCAAACGGAATTCTCCAACAACCTATTGGAAGGGAGCAAAATAACTGCCAGCGACACGAGAGGCCCACGGTTTAAAGCCAAACAGGTACTCAACGAAAAATACACCCATTATTGGTCAACAAAAGACGGTGTGAGAAAAGCGGAACTTATTTTCGATTTTCATGAAACCACCGCATTCAACCGTTTGCTTTTGCAAGAGTATATTCCATTAGGACAAAATGTTGACGCATTTTATTTGGACTATTACTTTAATGGCAAATGGCTGCCCATAGAAGCGGATGAACCTTTGACTACAATCGGATACAAAAGACTTGTTCGTTTTCAGACGGTTAGGGCAGATAAATTAAGAATTAGGTTTAAGGTTTTTAAGGGCACTCTTTGTATTAATAAAATAGCTGCGTATCATGCGGCGCAATGATTGATGATAGAATACCATCCATTACGGCCTTTTCTTCCTGCCAACGCAAGAGTCTTATTCTTAGGCAGTTTCCCGCCGCCGCAAAAGCGTTGGTGCATGGACTTTTTCTATCCCAATTTCATCAACGACCATTGGCGGATTGAGGGGCAAATCTGGTTTGGCGACAAGAGCCATTTTGTGGATTTAGAGCATAAAAGCTTCAAAATGAATGAAATCATTGCGTTTCTGAATGAAAAAGGCATTGCCTTTTTCGATACGGCAACAGCTGTCAAACGGCTGAAAGACAACGCTTCTGATGCATTTCTGGAAATCGTGGAACATACCGATATAGAGGCACTTTTAAAGCAAATGCCGAATTGCCAAGCCATTGCCACGACGGGCGAGAAAGCTACCTCGGAAGTTTGCGCGTATTACAAAGGCGTTTCAATCCCTTCTCCCAATAGCCAAACCGTACTTCGGGAGGATTTAACACTATACCGATTGCCTTCATCCTCACGCGCTTATCCTTTGGCATTTGACAAAAAAGTTGAAGCCTATCGAAAGATGTTTGAGACGGTGTTTTGTGTTGAGTAGAACCTGTTTTTGAATTTCAAATAATACAATTTTCAGCCTGTAGATTTTGTATCTCCCGACCTTTTATGTCCTAAATTCAACACATAAATGCAACTTTTTCGGAGGCACGAGGTGAAACATATTTTACTCAAACGAGAGAGAGGAGAAAACCCCTCCCCCTGTTTGAGCCGGATAAATGCCTATCTTTGCCTCCGTCCAAAAGTTCAA
>JBHACT010000006.1:0-13533 GCA_041854745.1 Candidatus Limimorpha sp.
GGGCGGGGAGGCATGGCCGACATGCGGGGAAGCGTCCGCAAGGGACGGCTAAAGGCTTGACCCTCACGGAGCGGCGCTTGCCGTTTGGTTTCTTGGAAACCACCCCGCGACCTGAGGGTCAGGCCTTTAGACGGCTGTGTGTGGGGCCGATGGTGTCGGCCTTGATTCTTTGTTCCTTTCTCATCAAGGAGAAAGGAAGGGGTGGACTGCATCGCATCGCTTTGCTCTGCTCGCAGTGAGGCAGTAGTGAGGGGGAGGCTGTTTTAATCCCCCTGCCCCCCTTATTCTTATGCAAAAAAATTATTTTATTAGAATAATTGTGAGAAAATAATTATCTTTGCCGCCGAAAACAGAATCATTATGGCATCAAACAACAAGAATCCTTTCATTGTGATGGGGAAAATTCCAGCAGACTTGTTCTGCGACCGCGAAGCTGAATCCAAGAAACTCGTTCATTCTCTGACTAATGGCAACAATGTTGTGCTGATTTCACCACGCCGTATGGGGAAGACGGGACTGATTCAATACTGCTACGACAGCGAGACTTTTCGCGATGGCTACTTCACTTTCTTTGTAGATATTCTGCACACCACTAATTTGCGGGAGTTTACCTATAATTTGGGCAGAAGCATATATAAAACATTGGCGCCCAAAGGGAAACGAATTGCCAAAGGCTTTATTCAAGCCTTGAAATCGTTGAGCGGTACCATTAGCATCGATACGCTGAACGGCGGCCCTTCCTTTGGTGTCGAATTGGGCGACATCGCCAATGCTGAACTCACTTTGGAAGAAATTTTCGCCTATCTTGACAATGCCAACAAGCCGTGTATCATGGCAATAGATGAGTTTCAACAGATAACACATTATCTTGAGAAGAACATTGAGGCACTGCTGCGAAGCCATATCCAGCAGATGCAGAACTGCAATTTCGTGTTTGCGGGCAGCGAAAGGAGCCTGATGCTGCAAATGTTCAGCTCATCGGCACGACCTTTCTACCAAAGTGCTGATATTCTTGAACTTGACGAGATTCCGTTTGAGAAATACACCATTTTTGTGGAACGGCTTTTCGAGGAACGCCAACGCAAGGTGAATACAGAAGCCATCCGTTTTGTTTACGACCTGTTCAGAGGGCATACCTTTTATATGCAAAAAGTTTTCAACGAGGCTTTCTCCTATACCGATAGTGGAGAAATCTGCACGATAGCGACTGTAAAAGAGGCCGTTGATCATATTTTGGGCGAAAAGGCGACCACTTATATGGAGATTCTTTCGGCCATTTCGGAGAAGCAAAAACCATTGCTGTATGCCATTGCTGCTGAAGGCTTTGCCTCTCATGTTACTTCGATGGCTTTTGCCAAAAAACACAATCTGGCATCGGCAAGCTCGGTGCAGTCGGCTCTTAAGCAGCTGTTGCATCAGAACCTCATCACCGAAGTCCATAAAGAATATTCGGTTACTGACAAGTTCTTTGCGCTGTGGATGAACACAATTTACAACGAGGGCGCATTATATCAAAAAAAAATACGAGGCTGAACGAGAAGACGGTGTTTGGATAGACTTCTCCATTTATCTTCCCAAAAGTCGTTTCCCGTTTTTTGGGAAACGATTTTTTTGCCTTTTTGAAAAAAATCTCTTTTTTCTCTTTTTTCTTGCATTATTCAGATTTTATTTTTTTTTGCAGTGTCCTAATCGCAAAAAGGAGGGCGGTTGCCGATCGGCCCTAATAACTGGGAGGCGTAATATAAAAAAGGAATCAGCTTCTCTATTTAATAATGACAAATCCCCTACTACTATGAAAAAAGCATTACTATTCTCCATTTGTATGTGTTTTGTGTTGGGCATACAGGCGCAAAGTCTCAACGGCAAGGTCGTTGACGAAACCAACCAATCGGTATCCTATGCCAATGTGGTGCAAATGAGCCAAGACTCTGCTTTCCTGAATGGTTGCGTTACCGAAGAAAATGGGGCCTTCCAAATGGAAAAGGCTCAAAACGCCGCCTTGCTGAAAGTGTCTTTCATTGGCTACAAGGACAAATGGCTGTCTCTTTCGGAAGCACAGGCCAATCTGGGAACCATCCAACTTGAACGCGATGCTATCAGTCTCAACGAAGTGACGGTCAGTGCAGGGCTGCCCGAAGTTTACATCAAGGGCGATGCTCAAGTGACCACCGTCGAGAACAGCATTCTTGCCGAAGTCGGTTCGGCTGATGAAGTGCTGTCTCGAATTCCGGGCATCACCAAGAACCGCGATAAGTTGCAAGTGTTCGGCAAGAAAGGCGTTCCGTTGGTTTATATCAATGGGCGGCAGGTGCGCGACTTTAGCGAACTGGAACAACTCAATGCAAAGGACATCCAGCGCGTGGAACTGGTCACCAATCCGGGAGCGCGGTATGATGCCACAGTTGGGGCGGTGGTGCGCATTGTCACCAAAAAGAACCCCAACGAGGGTCTGGGCGTGGATGTGCGTTCGTCCGTTCACCAATCATCGGCCAATACCGACTTGCGCGACATCGTTTCCCTGAATTACAGAAAGAAAGGCTGGCAACTGCTCGCTAATGTCGATTATAGAGACAACAATACATTGCAGCAGTCCAGCATCATTCAGGAAAACAAGGTGGAAAACGATTGGGTTCAGCAAAATGCCTTAACGGAAGATATTCGGAACGCACGAATATCCAGCGTATTTGAGGCCAATTATTCCTTCAATTCCGACCACACGCTTGGGGTGCGCTACAGCCCAACTTTCTGAGCCATGATGAATGATTCCATGCATATCAACAGTGCGGTCAAGATGGACGGTGCCTATTACGACCAATGGGAAAGCCATCAACTAATGCGGTACGACTACGACATGGGGCACCGTGTCAACGCATTCTATTTGGGCAAAGTGGGAAACACATCCATCGACTTCAACACCGACTATCTCAGCAATGGTCAAACCAATTACTACAGCGGCATCGAGCACAGTAGCGAGTGGGACGACCGTGTCATCCAATCGGAAAATCCGGTAAAGAACAGGCTTTTGGCAGGCAAACTGACCCTCGGCACGCCTCTTTTCGGTGGTGAGATTTCGTATGGCGGTCAAGCTTCGTTCACCTCACGCCGCGACGATTACATTAGTCATACGGAGTTTGCCGAGACCTCGTTCACACAAATCAAGGACAGGAACCTTGCTGCCTTTGTGGAATACAACCGCATGGTGCCTTTCAGCGAGACGGTGATGGGCATGTTTAGCATGGGCTGCCGCTACGAACACGCGGCCTACGACTATTACGAGCAGGACCAAATCGTTGACAACCAAAGCAGGGAGTTCAAAAAGGTTTTCCCCAGTGCTTCATTTTCTATGCAAATCAAAACGGTGCAGCTCATGGCGAGCTATTTCTCAAAAACCAGCCGCCCTTCCTACCGCGAACTGCGTAATGCCGTGGAATACATCAACCGCTTTACATTGCAGACAGGTAACCCTCTGTTGGAGCCTTGGCTGATTCATGACTTTGCTTTCATGACTTCATGGAAATTCATGCAGTTTTCGGCCGGATACCAAGATGCCCGCAATGCCATCATAGAATGGGCCGAGCCCTCCGATGGGGCTTCGTATGTTTCGCTACTGAAGCCACGGAACTTCGACCGCATTCCTGCGATGTATGCAATGGTGTCGGCAAGTCCCACGATAGGAATTTGGAATCCCAATCTGTCTGTCGGATTCAGCAAGCAATGGTTCTCTGTCGAAAGTCAGGGCGAAACCGTTCATTTTGACAAGATAACGCCTTTCGGCTCTTTCACAAACAATTTCAGCTTACCCAAGGACTGGACACTTAACGCCGACCTTACCTACACGGGCAAAGGTTATTCAGGCGTTTACTACCGTTTTAAGGATTCGTGGGTGTGCAATCTCTCTGTACAAAAGGCTTTCCTGAATAAAGCCCTGACGCTGACTTTGGGCGTTAATGACCTGTTCAATCAGGAGAACTATTGCTTTGATAGTTACTTTTCGAGGCTTCGCATCACAAAAGATGGCACATACGATTCGCGCGAAATCTATCTGACTTTGCGCTATCGTTTGAAAGCTAAGACCAGTAAATATCGTGGAAGCCTTGCCGGAGAGGAAGAAAGACGGAGACTGTAATTTATGAAGTCTTTCCCTATATATTATCAGCATGACGCCATGCAATGCGGCGTGGCCTGTTTGCAAATGGTATGCAAATACTATGGGAAAGAATACAGCCTGAAAGAGCTTTCAAGGAACACCTAAATTAGGATTACAGGATCGGCAAAGACAGTTTGCTGAAGTGCATTATTACGGCAGAAAACGGCGGAACAGGGGGGGCAGGAAAGTGGTGGTGGAATAATCTACCACCCCAAAATCCAATCAGCCGCCGCTTCAATCACATTGTCGATGCCTTGGGCAGTGGCATCGGGGTCGAGGATGACGCGCTCTTGCGGAGGCACGCCGTTTTCGTAGTTGCTGCCGTCAAGGGCGAGGGTGCGCGTGATACTGAAACGGTAGGTCCAGCCGTTGGGCAGGGCACCGCCGTTGGGCAAGCCCAAACCGCCGCCGCTGTAGTCGCCAAACAAGCGGATGTTGTCATAGGCCATTGTGCAGAGCGCGAAAAACGAGGTCGCGCTGTAGGAACCACGGTCGATGAGCACGGACACGGGCATGGCGTAAGGCGCTTCAAGTATACAAGTGTCGGTGGCGCACACGGTGCTCAAATCGGTGAAGTCGTTGTGGCCTTTCCCCGACTTGATTTGTGTCATATAAAGCGGTTGCTTATGGTTGTCGAAGATACTCAGCAGCATACGGATATTGTCTATGCTGCCGCCGCCGTTTTGGCGCAGGTCGAGAATCATGCCGTTGCAGTCCTTGTAGCGGTCGGTGATGTACTTCAAGGCACTTTCGCTGATGGCGTTTTCAAACGAGGAATAGCGTACATAAGCTACCTTTCCATCGCAGATGGCGTTGTGGGCAAAGGCACCCGTCGAATGATGGTTGAGCGTCAGGTAGTTCATCGCAACCACTTCGTTGTTAATGTTTTTATGCGCAATCATTCGATAGTAAACCGAGTCGTTGCGCGAGACATCGAAGCTCGAAATCAGGTTGGTGTGGCCGTCCTGCAAGGTGTTGAGCATGGCGGCACAGACACTGAACAGGCTGTCATTATCCATGTCGTCGTATACTTTGGGACGATACACCTCGCGCACCGAGTCCCAGTCGATGCATTTTACATCGAAGAAGGCGTATTGTTGGTCGACTTTGTTCCAAAGGTAATCAAACACATTGATGGGGTTGGGGCTTTCATCGGCTTCCATAAAGGCACGCTCGCATGAGGTAATGGTCAAGCTAAAAGCGAGCAGAATAAGTATTTGTATGTTTTTCATGATGTGTTGTTTTTATATCAAGAATTTGAGATTTTTTATGCTTTGTCAATGGAGGTTGAACATAAGGTTGATGTTGAGGGAATGTAAGGCATTGTCGTAGCGATAGGTGCCATTTTTGCCCGTTGAGAGGTAGTCCCAACGGTAGGAGAAACCGATGCAATTACCGTTCAAAAGGTTGAAATACAATCCGATATCCGTACTAAGCCCCGGAAACATCTTGCCGAATGTCTCATAGTCTTGAAACAGCGTGTTGGACAGGTCGATGTTGCTTGTATAGTTATCCAAATAGGCATAACCGGGACGAGTTGCCAGACCTGTCAGTGGCAGTGTCAGTTTGCCGTAGGCGCTCAAAAGGTTGTGGCTTCCGCCACGGATAAAGGCGAAGTCATAACTCAGCAGCCCTTCGGCGCAGAGGTTACGGAAAACTGTGGCACCTGTCGCGGCGTTCATCATGGAGGGAATCTCCTTGATGTCGTAGTTGGTTTGAAGAGCGCCACCCACCCAGAGGTGCAAGCGGTTGCGCTTGCTGTCGTAAAATCGATAGAGGAACTCGGTCTTGTTGTCGATACCTATGGAATAGCCGTTGGTTTCCAATATGTTGCAAAACACGCGGGTCTCGTTCTGAACATGATAGCGCTTCCATTCAACGGTGATGCCCAAACCGAAGTTTCCGCCCATGCCCAAGTAACGGAAGGGGATGGTGCCGTTGTCGTAGCAGTCGGCGATATTGGCGCCTGCCGACCAGTTGAGCCAAATCGGTACCTTGCTTTTGCGGGCGGACTGGGGCAATGTGCCGGCTTTCTCTTCAACGATTTTCTCTTGTTGGTTGTCGTAGGTACCTAACTCGTCCGTGGTCTGTGCGAAACTTTGGGCCGCAATCATTGTGATTGCCAATAAGAAGAAGTGTTTGTATCTCATAATTATGCAATTATAATCTGGTTTTCAGCCCACAAAAATACCGCATTTTCAGATTCAAAAACAACAATTCAACAATTGACTATGTCGAATTATCATTTCAACCATTCAACAATCAACAATTATCACTATTTTTGCACCCGTTTTTTTAAATACAACATTATGGAATCAACCAACAAACAATTCAAGCGTTACACAGTAACCACGGCCCTGCCCTATGCCAACGGGCCGGTTCATATTGGTCACCTTGCCGGCGTGTATATCCCGGCCGACACTTATGTGCGTTACCTACGAATGAAGGGAGAGGAAGTCTTGTTTGTCGGTGGTTCCGACGAGCACGGCGTGCCTATCACCATCAAGGCCGAAAAGGAAGGCTGTACGCCACAGGACATCGTTGACCACTATCACGAGATCATCAAGAAGTCGTTCGAGGAGCTGGGTATCAGCTATGATATTTACTCACGCACCTCTTCGAAGATGCACCGTGCCACGGCCCAAGAGTTCTTTAAGAAACTTTACAACGAAGGGAAGTTTGTCGAGAAGGAGACCGAGCAATACTTCGATCCGGAACGGCAGAAATTCCTCTCCGACAGATACATCATCGGCACCTGCCCGAAATGCGGTGCCGAAGGTGCTTATGGCGACCAATGCGAGAAATGCGGCAGTTCCTTGAGTCCTGACGAACTCATCAACCCGCACTCTCAACTCAGTGGTGCCGCCTTGGTGAAGAAGCCGACCAAGCACTGGTACCTGCCTCTCGACCAATACGAGCCTTGGCTTCGCGAATGGATTCTCGAAGGCCATAAGGAATGGAAAACCAATGTCTATGGTCAGGTGAAGAGCTGGCTCGATGGCGGCCTGCAGCCTCGTGCTGTTACCCGCGACCTCGACTGGGGTGTGCCCGTCCCGATTGAGGGCACGGACGGCAAGGTGCTGTATGTGTGGTTCGACGCGCCCATCGGCTACATCTCCAACACTAAGGAGATTTGCGAACACCGTGGCGAGGATTGGGAAAAATGGTGGAAAGACCCCGAAACCAAGCTGGTGCATTTCATCGGTAAGGACAACATCGTGTTCCACTGTATCATTTTCCCTTGCATGTTGAAAGCCTACGGCGACTATATCGTCCCCGAAAATGTGCCCGCCAACGAGTTTCTCAACCTTGAGAACGACAAAATCTCGACCTCGCGCAACTGGGCCGTGTGGCTGCACGAATATCTTCGGGAGTTCCCCGGCAAGCAGGATGTGCTGCGTTATGTGCTCACCGCCAACGCCCCCGAGACCAAGGATAACAACTTCACTTGGAAAGACTATCAAGACCGTAACAACAGTGAGTTGCTGGCTATCTTTGGCAACTTCGTCAATCGTACTTTGGTGCTCACCCACAAGTTCTACGAAGGCGTTGTCCCGGCTTTGGCCAACCTCACTGCTGCCGACCAAGCCGTCATCGACGAGATGAATGGTTATCCGAAGAGAATCGGCACGCTCATCGATACCTACAAGTTCCGTGAAGCCTTGCAAGAACTGATGAACTTGGGCCGCTTGGGCAACAAATACCTCACCGATAACGAACCTTGGAAGCAAATCAAGACCGACCCAGAGCGTGTGAAGACCGTGATGGCGGTGTCGCTGCAAATCGTGGCCAAGCTGGCCATCCTCAGCGAACCTTTCCTGCCTTTCAGCGCCCATAAACTGCAGGCTATGATTGGAATGGAAGGAATGCGTTGGGTCGATGCAGAAGGCACCGTACTTCTGCCTGAAGGCAAACTGCTCAACGAGCCGGAGCTGTTGTTTGAAAAGATTGAAGACAGCGTGGTGGAGGCCCAACTGCAAAAGTTGGAAGCCACCAAGAAGGCCAACGAGTTGAATGCTTGGAAACCCGCCGAAGTGAAACCAACCGTCAGCTTCGACGACTATATGAAAGTTGATGTCCGAGTGGGTACCATTTTGGAATGCTGCAAAGTGCCAAAGGCCGACAAGCTGCTGCAATTCCTCATCGACGACGGCATGAACAAGCGCACCATCGTCAGCGGTATTGCCAAGTATTACACCGAGCCAGAGAAGCTGGTGGGCAAGCAGGTCTGTTTCATCGCCAACTTCGAGCCGCGCAAACTGAAAGGCGTGCTCAGCGAGGGCATGATTCTTTCCGCCGAGGACAAGGACGGCCGTCTTGTGCTGCTTACGCCGAGTGATGTGGTGGCGGCGGGCAGTAGCGTAGGCTGATGAAATCCAAAAGTGGATCTGTCAACCGAAACTGATTGTGCTGATTTACAGCGTATTGAGACTACATTTTTTTTGTTTTTAACGGACGGCATTGTAATCATTTGACTCTTTGTCGCCAAAAATATAATAGGAATACAAATTAAATTATAAGGAAATTAAGAAAGTTTTAAGTTTAGCAATCAACAAGGTTGTAACTGTAAAGGTTGACGGCGACAACGCTACTATCTTTAACGCTCAAGGCAACCCTGTGATGGAGCTCGAACGCAAAAACTAAATTTTTCAAAACAATAAAAACAGGTTCTCTTCCATTTTTCCGAAGGGAACCTGTTTTTTTTATTTCTCAATTCCTCTATAGTCTCCGCAGGCTTTTGTAAAAAGACCTATTGGTCTATTTTTCAGCAAGATCCATAAAGTAAAAGTCAGAAAATCAAACTGTTTGTTATTGTATGGTCAGTTTTTGAATGCTTTCTCCTATCTTTACAAAATACACGCCTTTGCTCAGGTCGCTAACAGACAATGTTGTATGATTGTTATCAATGGTTTTTGTCATCACAACATTTCCTAAAACATTGGTTACGATGATTTGTTTGTCGTCGGCGATATCGGTTACATCAATGGTTACGATATCTTTTGCTGGGTTGGGATAAAGGTTGAATGTTTTTGTGGTAGTTTTATCTGAAACATTGACAGAGGGAGTGAATTCTACTCTGATATCGTCCATGGCCATTTGGTAGGTTCCGTTTTTCACGAAGGCAAGTTTTATTTGTTTTCCTGCCCAAGGAGTAAGGTCGAAAGAATATTCTTCGGTGTAGTGATAGGGCGAGTTGAAAGCGTTGCCCAGCAGATACACTTGTTCCCATGCCTCTGTTTCAAGGTCATAAACCATGATGTAGAAATAGTTGGTGTACTGTTGCTCGGAGTGGTACCAAAGCCAGTAGTAGAGTTGTGTTTCGCCGTTGACGGGGATTTCAATTTCGGGTGTCATCAGCCAGTCGTGAGTGGTTTCTTGGTACAAAGTGCCGCCTATCCAAGCACCGTATGTGCCTGTGTGGACGTAACGAAAGTCGTCGGTAACAGCCCATTTTTCCCAAGGTTCTAAGTTTGTGCCGTATTCACCGGGCAATTCGGTAATGGCTTGCGATACGCCGATGGTCCAGCCTTCGTCAAAATCGCCATTTTCAAATCCTGTTGACAGTAATGTCGTTTGCGACCAAGCACTGACAATAAACAAGGTGCTTAGCAATAGTGTAAATAATGCTTTTCTCATAATGTGTTATTTTTATGTTAGGTGCCGGCAAAAGTACAAATAAAAAATGACAGTATTAACAGTTTCGGAGAAATATTCTTTACCCCGCAGAACTACAAAAAAACCATCCCACAGCATCAATGCGCTTCCAGCCAGTTGCTTCCGGTATTCATCTCTACCACCACCGGCACCGAGAGGGGCATGGCATTCGCCATTTTTTCCTGAACAATGGCCTTCAACGCATTGAGTTCGTCAAGATGCGCATCGAAGACCAATTCATCGTGCACCTGCATAATCATTTTCGACTGCATTTTCAGCCGTTCCAACTCTTGATGGATACCGATCATGGCGATTTTGATCATGTCGGCGGAGCTGCCCTGTATGGGCGCGTTGATGGCGTTGCGCTCGGCGAAACCGCGCACCACGCTGTTCGAGCTGTTGATGTCGCGAAGGTAGCGGCGGCGGCCCAAGATGGTCTCGGCATAACCGCGTTCCTTGGTTATGGCTATGCTGCGGTTCATGTATTCCTTGATTCCGGCATACTCCTCGAAATATTTCTTGATGATGTCGGCAGCCTCGCTGCGCGAAATCTCCATTCTTTCGGCCAGACCGAAAGCCGACATGCCGTAGATAATGCCGAAATTGACCGCCTTGGCACGGCTGCGTTGTTCCTTAGTAACCTCATTCATAGGCACATGGAATACCTTGGCGGCAGTGGCTGCGTGGATGTCGTGACCGAGGTTGAAGTCGTTCACCATGACAGGGTCGCCGCTGAGGTGGGCGATGATACGCAACTCGATTTGGCTGTAGTCGGCGGCCAAGAGGGTATATTGCTCGCTGCGCGGCACGAAGGCACGGCGGATCTCACGGCCTTGTTCGGTGCGCACGGGGATGTTTTGAAGGTTCGGGTTGTTGGAACTCAAGCGCCCCGTGGCCGTTACTGCTTGGTTATATGAGGTGTGAATCAGCCCGTCCTTCGGGTTGACCAAAGCCGGAAGGGCGTCTAAATAGGTGGATTTCAGCTTGGTGAATGAACGATAGTCCAAAATCATGTTGATGATGGGGTGCTTGTGAGCCAGCTTTTGCAGCACATCTTCTCCCGTGGCGTATTGCCCTGTCTTGGTTTTCTTGGCTTTCTCGTCGATTTTTAATTTCTCGAAGAGGATTTCACCCAACTGTTTCGGTGAGGCAATGTTGAAAGGTGCGCCCGATTGCTCAAATATCTGTGCCTCAATCTTTTTGATTTCGCCGCCAAAGGTCTCGCTGATTTGTTGCAGGTTCTCCGTGTCGATTTTAACGCCGTTGGCCTCCATACGGCTCAGCACGGGCACCAGCGGCATTTCGATGTCATAAAACAGTTTCTCTACGCCGTTTTCCTTGAGCAAGGGTAGCAGCTTCTCGTAGAGTTGCAGCGTAATGTCGGCGTCTTCAGCCGCATACTCCTTCACCAATTCCACAGGCACTTCACGCATGGTTTTCTGCTGACGGCCTTTGCCAATCAAATCTTCGATGGGAATGGTGAGGTAGTTGAGATAGACTTCGGCCAAGTAGTCCATGTTGTGGCGTTGCTCAGGCTCTAAGAGATAATGTGCCAGCATGGTGTCGAAAAGCTGGCCTTTCACGCTGATGTCGTATTGCTCCAGCATGGAAATGTCGTATTTCAGGTTCTGCCCGATTTTCATGATACTCTCGTCCTCAAACAAAGGCCGCAGCAGTTCAAGCCGCTTCTGGCATTCCTCGCGTTCGGCGGGCATGGGCAGATACCAGCCGCTGTGCTCCTCAATGGCAAAGGAAAGGCCCACCAACTCAGCGGAATACACATCGATGTTGGTTGTTTCGGTGTCGAAGACAAAATGCTGTTGCTCGGATAACCGTTCAACCAAAGCCTTGATGTCGTCTTCTCCCTCTACAAGTTTGTAGTTGTGTTGCACTGTCTTGGCCGAGTCCTTGTCGGTGAACTCAAATAGGCCGCTGCCGTCTTGGTGGAAAAGGTCCAATTCGCCCGAAGGCGTAGGGGCAGAGAACAAGTTGGGGGGCGTAGGCTTATCGGCAGGTCTCTCCGCCGTCGGCACGCTGTCATGGGTTTTCTTGTAGTCGTCAAGGAAACGCTTGGCGAAGGTTCTAAACTCCAGTTCCTCGAAAAGTGCCATCAGTGCAGGCAGGTCGGGCTCCTTGGCTTTCAGTTCTTCCTCATCGAAGTCGACGGGCACCTCTAAGTTGATGGTGGCCAATGCCTTCGACATCAGGCCTTGTTCGGCAAACCCGATGACATTTTCCTTCTGCTTACCTTTCAGCTCGTCGGCGTGGGCGATGAGGTTCTCCACGCTACCGTATTTTCCTACTAAGATGGCCGCCGTCTTTTCTCCTATGCCCGGAATGCCCGGGATGTTGTCGGAGGCATCGCCCCAAAGGCCGAGGATATCAATGAGTTGCTTGGGCTCTTGGATACCGTAGCGGGCGCACACCTCCTTCGGTCCCCAAATCTGCGCCGTCTCACCGAATTTGGCGGGTTTGTAGAGCAAAACCTTGTCGGTGACCAGTTGACCGAAGTCCTTGTCGGGGGTCATCATATAGGTGATAAAGCCTTGCTGTTCCGCTTTCTTCGATAGGGTACCAATGACGTCGTCGGCCTCGTAGCCTTCCACGCCGTAGACGGGGATGTTGAAGCCTTCGATAAGCCTAATTATATAAGGTATGGATTCGCGCAGGTCGTCGGGCATCTTCTCGCGGTTGGCCTTGTATTCGCTATATTCGGCCTGTCGTTGCGCGGTGCCAGCCACGTCGAAGGCCACACCGATATGGGTGGGTTTTTCTTTCTGCAAGATTTCGTAGAGCGAGTTGAGGAAGCCCATGATGGCCGAGGTATTGACGCCTTTCGAGTTCATCCGAGGGTTCTTGTTCATGGCGAAGAAAGCCCTGTAAATCAAGGCATAGGCATCCAAAAGGAAGAGTTTTTTTTCTGAGGTTTCCATGCTGTTTCGTTTGAGGGGGTAAAAATACAAAGAATCGGTTGATTAGGGACGGGATTTTTTCTATTTTTGCAGACATGAAACGTTTCGGTTGGATTGGGATAATGGTTTTGTTGGTCTTGGTGGCCTGCGATGCCACCACGCATGAAGCGCGGCGCATGGTGAAGCGTGCCGAGCTGTTGGCCGTCACCCTGCCCGGTTGTAGAGACGTTTCCCGAAACGTCTCGAAAAACAACAATGAAGACATGGTGGGAGACATTCCCCGAAACGTCTCGGTAAACAACAATGAAAACACGATGGGAGACATTCCCCGAAACGTCTCGAAAAACAACAATGAAGACATGGTGGGAGACATTCCCCGAAACGTCTCGGTAAACAACAATGAAGACATGGTGGGAGACGTTTCCCGAAACGTCTCGGTAAACAACAATGAAAATATGAAGGGAGACGTTTCAGGAAACGTCTCTACCATTTCGCCCATCATGGACGACGATTTCTTCAACGGCCAAGCCACCCTTTCCACCAGCCCCGAATTGGAGCGTGCCGCCGCCTATTATGCCGGGAAAAAGAAATACGCCAAGGCAGCCCACGCGGCACTCTACAGCGGCTTCGTGCAGCAGCACTACAACGAGAAGGAGGCCGCCATACGCTCATTTAAGGAGGCGAAACACATGACACCGATGATCTGCGAGAAAGGCAGGAGAGGACATCCTTTGACGGATGAGCAGAAGGAAAGCAACCGGCAGAAGTCGAAAGTGCGGAGCCGTGTGGAGCACGTCTTCGGTTTCATGGAGCAGACGA
>JBHACT010000007.1:0-2973 GCA_041854745.1 Candidatus Limimorpha sp.
CCTCCTGTCCCCATGCGGTGTGCAGGGGCAGGAGTAGGAGAACCAACAGGAAATACCTTGCAGAGTTTTTAATTGCATTTGTCATCAGAACCGGCCTTTCTCCAAAGTGGTAACATTAAATTTCGCCTCCTCCATAGGGAGATCATACTTGGGACTTTTAATTTCAAGAATCGTCTGATGCTCCGTCTGTACATTGGTCATGTGTAGTTTTTGGGCAACCCAAAATCCTGCCACTTTGGCAATGTCCGATAATTCGAGGCGGCGGTGCAAAATTCCCATCTTGTCGTAGTATTCCACCTTGACGGCTATCAGACAGTCTTGGCGAATGAAAGCTATTTTCTTGGAATAAATCTCGCGTTTATCCTTGGGAGTGGACTCCAATTTCCAACACTTGTGTCCGCCTATGTTTTCTTCGCCCAGTAGCTTGTGCGTGTCTTCATCTACATTGCGGCTGCCCATATCATCATAGGTAAAGTCACTGCCCATAAAGTAATCCTGCTTAGCAGACGAACCGCTGATACGGCGGGTTTTCTTCATTGCAGGCAAATAGAGCCATTTGTCATCGTCTTTGCCAGGGTCATCGTAATCCCACGTGAGAAATCCGGTACCTTTTACGTCACCGGGATATTGGAAAAACATAATGCTCTTGCGATCTTTTTTCCCTTTCCCCACGTCGATGGAGTAAGAGATAAGTTTGCGCTCACGTACAGCTCCGCGTTTATTGATCAGTTTCATGACCATTTCCGATTGGCGCGTATCGCCATCTGGGCGGTCTTTTACTTTTTGGGCAATCTCTCTGCCCGTTTGTGCCATTGCTGTGGCGGCAAAAGCCAATACCACCAAGCTTGTTAAAATAATTCTTTTCATCTTAGTTGATTTTTTGTTGTTGTTTTTATCCCATTGATCTTTCGAGCATCTTCCGGTAGGCCGCCGATTGCGTTTGCAACTCTGTGTCGGTGCCCATAGCCTCAATCTTGCCTTGATTGAGCAGCACGATTTTATCGGCTCCGCGAATGGTACGCATCCGGTGGGCGATAACAATGACCGTTTTGTTCTTAATCAGCTCCGACAAAGCCTCCTGTATCAGGCTTTCGTTTTCTACGTCGAGCGAGGCGGTAGCTTCGTCAAGCAGGATAATGGGTGAATCTTTCAAAATAGCACGAGCAATGGAGATGCGCTGGCGCTCACCGCCGGAAAGTCGCTCTCCGTTTTCGCCGATGACGGTATCAATGCCTTCGGGCATACGGTCGATAAACTCATCGCAGCGGGCTATTTTGGCGGCACGGGCCACCTCTTCGTCCGTAGCACCTTTTTGGCCGATGCGGATATTATCTTTTATACTGGCGTTGAACAGCACTACATCCTGAAAGACAATGGCGTAGTTTTTCAGCAGCGTCTCGGGGTCTATCTGGCTGATGTCTTCGCCTCCGAGCATGATTTTCCCCTGCTGAATATCCCAAAAACGGGCTGCCAGCTTGGTTAAGGTGGTTTTACCGCTTCCCGAAGGACCGATCAAAGCGGTAACTTCGCCCTGTTTGGCGGTGAAACTAACGCCGTTGATGACCGTGTAGTCCTCGTAGCCGAACACTACATCTTTGAAATCTATACTGTAATCTTTGGGGTTCATTTCCTGTTTGCCTTCCTGAACGGGCATGGTTTTAATCTCTTTGATACGAGTTACTACGCCATCGAGAGCCACGATCATCACCATAAAGGAGAGAATTCCCTCGATAGGCAGGTAGATGCTTGCCGTGAGAATTAGATAGGCGATATAGACAAGGATGTTGATTTGTCCGGCAATCAGCATGTTGGCACCGACAATCGCCACCGTGACTATGCCGAGCTTCATCAGCATACCCGCCAATGACATGGCAATGCCGGCAGAGAACTCCCCTTTTATCTTTGCACGGGTATTGCTATCCAACTTGTTGCAGAACTCGTTCAGAGCCCGATCTTCCAGGTTATAGGATTTAATTTCCTGTATTTGGTCTATTTTCTCTTGCAAATCGTCGAACACTTCGCGACCGGTTTTCACGCATGCATCCATAGCTTTCCGTTGTTTCTTTTTAGAAAGGGAAAATAGCAGCAACGAGACGGGAATGACCCACAATGCCGACAATCCGAGCTGCCAGTTGTAGGCGAGTATCATAATGGAAATGATAATCGTGGAAATGACAGTGGAATAGATATGCGGCACTGAGTGCGAGAATATCTGCTCATAAAGGTTTAGGTCGCTCATCATAGTTGCAGAAAGGTCGGACACATCGCGCTTGCCGAAATAGGAGAGGGGCAGTTTCTTCAGGCGGTTGGCTATCTCGATGCGTGAGTTGGCACTCTCGTTATAAACATTGTCGTAGAGGCGTACATAATCCCACCTTGCCACAAAAAATATCACCAACAACATCACTGCGATGATGACAATATAGTTTACAAGGGTCAGCTCTGCCGGTGCGGGAATGCCCTCCAAACTGCCCAGATACTGGAACAGAAACATAAATCCGACGATGGCCGGAAACATTTTGGTCAGATTCAGGATGGTATGCGAGAAAATGGATTTTTGCAGGTTCTTCGCTCCCTGATCTGACATGGCGTATTTTTGCTTTAAGTAGTTATTCATTTTTACCTCCTATTTTCCAATTGGCGGCTTTTTGATATTCGTCCCACAGTTTTTTGTAGACACCGCCTTGGGTTAATAATTCATTATGCGTACCGCTTTCCACTATTTTACCGTTCTCCATCACAAGGATCCTGTCGGCATTAACCACCGTGGAAAGCCTATGGGCAATTATCAGCGTGGTTTTGTTCTTCGACAGTTCCTTGAACGAAGCCTGTATGATATGCTCATTTTCGGGATCGGCGAAGGCGGTTGCCTCGTCGAGAATGACAAAGTCGGCGTTCTTTAGGAAAGCCCTTGCAATGGAAATTCGTTGGGCTTCACCGCCAGAGAAATAGGTTCCCTTGGTGCCGTAAACC
>JBHACT010000008.1:0-31718 GCA_041854745.1 Candidatus Limimorpha sp.
ATTAGGTTTTTACCGAACGCACATCCCTACGGGATTGCCTTGACAAGGCCTTGCTGTGACCTAAGCAAAGCCCTGAAAGGGCGGACCGAGTACACCCCGATACGAAGTGTCGGGCTTGTAATTCATCAAGAGAGGGCGGACGGAAAATGCGGTTTGATACGCAGTTTCAGGCTGAAAAGGTGACCAATACACAGTAGAGACGTGCTGTGGCGCGTCTCTACAATGGAAGCACCGACGCCGTGGCGCGTCTTCACAAAATGCGATCCGATCAAACACAGTGATACGCAGTGTCAAGCTGCCTGCCCCCCATCCGCAGTTTCGGAGGAAAACAAAGAGGAAAAACATAAAAGAAAAATCCCTAACCTGTTGATTATCAAGTTAGGGACTCGGAATTTTGTAGTCTCTCCGGGATTTGAACCCGAGTTACCAGGATGAAAACCTGACGTCCTGACCAGACTAGACGAAGAGACCACTTCGGTGTGTGTCGTTTTTGACGCTGCAAAAGTAGATAAAATTTCGATACCTACAATACCATCAGCGATATTTTTTTCAACTTTTTTATAATTTATTGATTTATAACATTATAAAAAACGATAATTATTCAAATAATAGGGATACTTGGAATAATTTGTTGCGTAATTGGTCGATGGGAGCGGTATAAATGAAGGCTTCGTTCTTCACAATGTCGAGCATTCCGTAGCTCATTTTCACCTCCACGCCCATTTTGAACCACTGGTTGTAGAAGTCGAAACCAGCGCCAATTTCGGCGGCGCAGTCGAAGCGCTTGGTGACCAAGTTGTTGATGAACTCGTTGCCTTGACCGTCGGTCTGCTTGTTGTCTTTTTGCGAGGCTAAGTCCAATTTCGGGTTAAGGCCGCCAAAAACATAAGCACCGATGTTGTTGTAGCGCTTCGAGCGATATTTGATGTTGAGCGGAAACTCGACAAAGGTGGTGCCGATCGACTTGGTGAAGGCTCTCATTTCCATGTTGCCGTCGTTGTCTAAGATCCCGATATTGTAGCGCAACCGGCGTTCACTGAAACTCAGCGAGGGGATAAAACGCAAGTCGAAATACTTCCCTAAACGCTTGCTGCCGATAATGCCCACGGTAAAACCGGGTGTTTGTTGTGTCTCCATGGTGTAGACATACAAGTTCTGGGTGTTGGGAATACTGTAGTTGCCGTTGGGCCACGAGTTGGCAGGCTGAGGAAGGTTCTGGTAGTTTTCAACCGTTTTGATGGTGTAACTCATCTGGTTGAAGGCTATCAGAAAACCAAAATGATAAGGTTCCTGCTCGTATTTGGGCAGGTAGGTGATTACTCGGCGCTGGGCTTGTGCAGGGACGACCGTGGCGGCGAGCAACAGCGCAACAGCGCATATTCTCAGTGCTTTTTTCAAGATGCGGGATTTTTAAACATGAGTTAAACGAGGCTTGTCCGCTTTTATTGCGCGGAAACGGCGGCAAAAATAGGAAAAAATGGAATACACTTTATCGCTTTTCGGCCATGTAAAGGGTAACGATGCCGAAAGATAAGCCTTTCTTAGTGCCGCATTCTAACTCTTTTTTTGCTAATAGCCGCAAGAAAAGGTCTGGCTTCGGAAAACGCTCCACCGATTGAGGCAGATAGGTGTATGCGCCGGGTTCTTTCGATACACTGCGCCCGATTTTCGGAAGGATGTGCTTGAAATAGAAGCGATAAAGTTGTTTCACAGGAAACCTGTCGGGCATGGAAAACTCCAAAATGGTCGCTTGACCGCCCGGCTTCAGTACCCGTCGGATTTCTGTGAGGCTTTGCCCCAAATCCTCGAAGTTCCTTACGCCGAAAGCCACGGTAACCGCATCGAAAGTGTTGTTCCCGAACGGTAGCGCAGCCGCATCGCCTTTGCGTAATTCGATATGTTTTTCGAGACCCCGTTTTGCGACTTTAGCCCTCCCGATGCCTAGCATTTTTTCGGAAATATCCATCCCGATGATGTGAGCTTGCGGGTTGTATTTTGCTAATAAGAGGGCCAAATCTGCCGTACCCGTGGCGAGGTCGAGTATGGTTTTGGGATAGGCATTTACGACGGTTTTGGCCGCTTTCCGCCGCCACACCTTATCTATATTAAAGGAGAGCAGGTGGTTGAGCGCATCGTATTTGGGCGAGATACGGTCGAACATCGCGGCGATGGGGGAGACACTCATTTCAGGTAAGGCTTTAGTTTCTTGATGACTTGCCCGGGCTCAATGCCGTTCATGCAGGCGTAATCGCCGCAGAAACAAGACTTGTTGCCGTACACCGAGCAGGGACGGCAGGGCAATTCCAACTGCACACAATCATCCGCTTTTTGGTTCCAACCCAAAAATCCTGCATAGGGATGGGTGCCGCCCCAGACGGATACGACTGGGGTACCGACAAGGGAAGCCAAGTGCATGTTGGCGGAGTCCATGCTGAGCATTACATCAAGTTGGCCCATCAAGGCCAGCTCGCCCGATAAGCCCTTCTGACTTTTTGCGGGTTGTACATTTTTGTATGTCGCGCAAAGTGCTTCCATCTGTTCGGTTTCCGCTTTTCCGCCGCCAAACAGGAAAACGGTGGTTTTATCCCTACTTGACAGGACTTTGACAACTTCTTCCATCTTTTTCAACGGATAGACTTTGGCTTCATGTTTGGCAAAAGGTGCAATGCCGATCCAAGTCTCATTGTTTGATTTTTGCATCTCGCAAAAATCTGAGTAGTCGAGCATGACGAATTGAGGTTTGGTTGGAAAACCCAATTGTTCCAATACCCTGGCATAACGCTCAAAAGAGGTGGCTTGCTGAACGAAAACCTTGTTTTTCCTTCGGGTGAGTTTTTTTTTGCCTTTCCTGCCTTTGTCGATGAAGGCGGTTTCTTTTCCGAACAATCGACAAACGAACCGCAAATATTGGCTTCGTAAAACATCATGAAAGTCAGCGATGTAGTCGAATTCCTTGAAATGAATGTCTTTCAATAGCCGATTCAGCCCGAGAAGCCCTTTGTGCCGTCCTTTCAGGTCGGCGGCGATGAAATGCACATTGCCGGGCAGCCGCTCAAACAAAGGCTTCGCCATCTCCCGACTGAGCATGGTAATCTCCAAATCGGGGTATTGCACCGCCAAGTTGTGGACGACGGGCACGGTCATGGCAATGTCACCCAAGGCGGAGAAACGAATGATCAGCAGGCTTTTTTTCATTCCATCATCCCAATATCATGCTGCAAAATTATTGAAAAAAGAGAGAAAGAATGTTGCTTTTTAGCAAAAAAGCTCACGGTTTGAAAAAAAATATGTATTTTTGCAATCACATAGCCCTAAAGTAAACATTGTTTGAACTGTAAGAATCAAAATTTGGAATAATAAGGGCAAAAGCCAACATTGCGTTGACAAACCTCGTCTACAATATGTGCCGACTGGTGCAACTCAAGAAACACCAACCTAATTGATTTCGCCATAGAAATCAGTGCGGAAGGTTGGCCTTCAGGAATATATGTTTGGGAAATTTGGCGTGATAATAAATGGGAAGCCAAGGGTAAGTGGGCGAAAGAATAAGGACATTCACTGTTTCTGTCCGTAGAGTACGGGGTTCAAGTTCGGGTCGTTGTACATCTTCATCTGCTTGTAGACCTTAATCACCTTTTCGCCGCGTTTGTAACAGTCCATCAGTTGGTCGATGGCGGTGCAGAGGTCGGTGTTTTGCTCCCGCAAAACGCGCAGTTTCTCCTTGCACTTCGCTCTTTGGGCTTCGTCAATGTCCTTGCGTTCCACTTCGGCCTTCATGTGGTAGATTTTCAACTGAAGAATGGAAAGGCGGTCGATGGCCCAGGCAGGGCTTTCCGTGTTGAGTGTGGCCGTCGGCAAAGGCTCAACTTGCTGGAACAGCAGCAAATAGTAGCTGTCAATCATCTCCACGATGTCGGTGCGGTCTTGGTTCGACTTGTCAATGCGGCGTTTTAGGGCCAAGGCCTCGACGGGATTGATGTTTGGGTCGCGGATGAGATCTTCCAAATGCCATTGCACCGTGTCGATCCACACCTTATTATATAGGTGTCTTTCGATGGTGTTTTCATCGTATGGGTTGCGGATTGGATGGTCCACATTGTCGAATTGGTGGTAGTCGATAATGGCGCGGTTGAAGATGTTGAGAATCTGTTCGATGTTGATCATGGCTTTGATTTTGATGGAATAAAAACGCTCCGTCAGTCTGTTTTATTGCTGACGGAGCATTTTAGAGGTAGGTTCAGTGCAGTTTGGCCAAGGCTGTTTTGATACGCTTCACAGCCTCAATGAGTTTGTCCTCTGAGGTGGCATACGACAAGCGGATACAGTCGTCGTTGCCGAAGGCGTTGCCGGCCACGCAAGCCACATGGGCGTTGTAGAGCAACCACATACAGAGGTCGTCGCTGCCCTTGATGACGGTTTCGCCGTCGGTCTTGCCGTAGAACGATTTCATCTCCGGGAAAACATAGAAGGCTCCGGCGGGCGTGTTGCACTTTACGCCCGGGATTTCATTCAACAGTTTCACAAAGATGTCGCGGCGATGGCGGAAGGCTTTCAGCATTTCTTGTATCTCAACCGAGTTTTCGGGGCTGAGTTCCATGGCTTTCACAGCAGCGGCTTGTGCGATGGTGCAGATGCCGGAAGTGATTTGGCCCTGTATCTTGTTGGTGGCTTTCACGATGGCTTGGGGTGCGGCGAGGTAACCGATACGCCAGCCCGTCATGGCATAGCCTTTGGCCACACCGTTGATGAGGACAAGACGGTCTTTCAGGAACTCGAACTGTCCCATGCTCTCGTGTTTCTGTTCGTATTGGATGAACTCGTAGATCTCGTCGGAGATGATGATGATATTGGGGTATTTGCGCAGCACCTCCGCGATGGCGGTCAGTTCGGCCTTGGTGAAGACGGAACCGCTGGGGTTGCAGGGCGTATTGATGAGCAGGGCCTTGGTCTTGGGCGTGATGGCCTTCTCAAGTTGCTCGGCCGTGATTTTGAAGTTGTGGGCGATGTCGCTCTCGATGATGACGGGCACGCCACCGCTCAGTTTTACCATCTCGGGGTACGACACCCAGAATGGGGCAGGGATGATGACTTCGTCGCCGTCGTTGAGGATGGCCAGAAGTGCGTTGTTGATGGCCTGCTTGGCACCGTTAGAGATGAGGATGTCGGTGTCCTTGTAGTCGAGGCCGTTGTCGCGTTTCAGTTTGTTGGCGATGGCCTTGCGCAGCGCGGGCGTACCGGGCACGGGCGGGTAGTGCGTGTCGTTGTTGTTGATGGCGTCGATACCGGCTTGCTTAGCCGATTCGGGCGTGTTGAAGTCGGGTTCGCCAATGCTCAGGCTGATGACATCGATGCCTTGGGCTTTCAGTTCACGGCTCTTGTTGGTCATGGCTAAGGTGGCCGATTCAGCCATGTTCAATACTCTGTTTGACAAGATGATTTCGCTCATAATGTATGTTTAGGTGTTGGTTGTTTAATTGTTTAAGGTCAATGACTTAAGACTATGACTATGACAACGATAGCGTAGTGAAAGTGGTCATAGTCACCAGTCATGGTCAAAAAGGCTCAAAGTCCTAATGTCCTAAAGAGCCACAAAGGTAGGCCTTTTTTCGATAGGAAGTCAAAATTGCAGGTAATTTTTGACCGCTTGGCAAAAATCCTTACCTTTGCCGCCAAATCTCAGAACAATGAATAACTGGATAATTATTGCCCTCATGGCGTCAGGTCTGCTGTTGATGCTTGCCATACTGATGATGTTGCTTCGTCTTTCGCAGATGAAGGACGCCGAACTCCGCAACAGCGGAAAGAAGGAACTGAAAATGCAAGCCATGAAAATCATCATGCCACTGAAGGTGCAGGCCTATGAGCGTTTCCTGCTCTATCTCGAAAGGGTGCAGTTGCCGCAATTAGTGAAGCGCGTTTATACTCCCGGTATGGAAAAAGGCACATTCCATCTGCAATTGTTGCAAAATGTCAGGGAGGAGTTTGAGCATAACCTCGCCCAGCAACTGTATGTCTCCATTTCCACTTGGAACGCCGTGGTGAATGCCAAGGAAGAGCTTGTCAGTCAAATCAATACAACTTTTGAGCAATTGAAGGACGAGGAAGATGTTTCCATCTTGGCACAGAGCCTCGTAGCACTGCCCAATCCCATGGTGGAGCAGGCTGTTTCCGTCTTGAAACGCGATTTCGAACGATTGCTATGAAAAAGATAATAATGCTTCTTGCCGAAATGACGGTAAAAAGCATTGTTTTGGCCTTTCATGGGCCGAAGGGACATCTCAAATACAATAATACCGATTCTCATCCGTTTTCAACAAAAAACCTAATGGAATGAAATTTACCGCTACTCAAATCGCCGGAATCCTTGAAGGTAAGGTGGAAGGCAACCCTAACGCGGAAGTCTGGGCTGTGGCCAAAATCGAAGAAGGCGCGCCCGGCACAATCAGCTTTCTGGCGAACCCCAAATACACGCACTATATTTATGAGACTTTGTCGTCTATTGTCATCGTGAATGATGAATTTGAGGCTACGGCGCCTATTCAGGCCACGCTGATTCGTGTGCCAGATCCCTACGCCTGTTTTGCCAAACTGTTGGCTTTCTATGACCAGATGACCCAGAACAAACAAGGGGTCTCTTCATTGGCTTTTGTCTCCTCTACAGCACAATGCGGTGAGAATCTGTATCTTGGTGAGTTTGCCTTTGTGGGCGAGAACGCCAAAATCGGCAATAATGTGAAAATCTATCCGCAGGTGTATGTGGGCGATGGCTGCACCATTGGCGACAATACGGTGCTGAATCCGGGTGTGAAACTCTATCGCAATACCGTGGTGGGCAGCAACTGCATCCTTCACGCGGGTGTGGTTATTGGCGCCGACGGCTTCGGCTTTGCGCCGCAGCCCGATGGGCATTACGAGAAGATACCTCAGGTGGGCAATGTGGTCATTGAGGACAATGTGGAAATTGGAGCCAACACCACCATCGACCGCGCCACCATGGGCTCGACACGCATTCACAAAGGAGTGAAACTCGACAACCTCATCATGTTGGCGCACAACACCGAAGTGGGGGAGAACACCGCCATAGCCGCCCAAACGGGTGTGAGTGGTTCTACACATATCGGGAAGAACTGCGTGATTGCGGGCCAGTGCGGATTTGCGGGACATATAACGGTAGCCGACGGCACCAGAATTGGCGCACAGTCGGGCGTCATGGGCAACATCAAAAAGGCCGACAAGCTGATGGGCAGCCCAACGCAACCTTTGCACCAATACCTTAAGTCGATTGCCCACATCCGCCGATTGGACGAGATGTCAAAAACCATCAATGAATTGAAGAAGGAGTTGGAGTTACTCAAAAAATCCTAACGCCCAACTTAATCCAGACTTTGTCAATAATACGCGAGCGCGAAAAAATCCTTCCCTCAGGCAGGTAATCTCTAATTTCAGGTAATTGTCGGGGCAGTGAGAACCCGATATCATTGTCGGGATTTTGCCCAAGATGACGGTGCATATACTATGGTGCAGAGGAATAAGTTAAGGCCATCATCACGAAAAACAGGATTCCGAGGCCGAAAAAAGTAGTTTTTATGGTATTTATTAAGTGCTTAATTTTGTGAATATTGCATATTAGTTGACTCGTAAAACTCAGTGTAGATGCGGTTTTTTTTCGTGCTTGTAGAATATTTTCCTATCTTTGCCCGTTTTTTGTGGGAAAGTTCCACACAACTTAATTTTTTATGCAAGAAAGACAATGTACGCTCATAAATAGAGTCAGTGTCAAAGGAGCGGGCCTCCACACACGGCAGTGCGGCACCCTCACCTTCAATCCGGCTCCCGCAAATTCTGGAATTCGTTTTCGTAGAATAGACCTTGAAAACCGACCCATCATTGAAGCTGATGTTGACAATGTGATTGATACCGCCCGTGGTACTACCCTCGGAAAAGGCGGTGTGAAGATCTACACTGTCGAACATGTGCTGGCCTCGTTGCGGGGCATGGGTGTCGATAATGTGATGATTGACATTGATGTGGAGGAGGTGCCCATCATGGACGGTAGCGGCAAGTATTTTGTTGAGGCCTTCCATAAGGCTGGTATCGTAGAGCAGGACGCGCCCCGCAATTACCTCGTTATCAAAGAACCAATCTACTATAAAAACGAGGTCTTGGGCATCGAGCTGAAGATTGAACCTGCCGACTCGTTCCAAGTCGATGTGAAGGTGAAGTACAACACAAGAGTGCTTGATGAACAACACGCTTCTTTGAGTGATTTGAAAGACTTTGAAAGAGAGATCGCGCCTTGCCGTACCTTTGTCTTCCTTCATGAGCTGGAAACCCTCATCAGCCGTAACCTTATCAAAGGCGGCGACCTGACCAATGCCATCGTGTTTGTCAACCGCAATGTCTCTTCCGAAGAGCTCGACCATATTGCTGCTTTTTTCAAAAAGCCGAAGGTTACGGTCAAGGAATGTGGTATTCTGAACAATGTAGAGCTGTATTTCGACAATGAACCTTCCCGTCACAAGCTGATGGATGTCATCGGCGATCTCACTTTGGTTGGCCGTCCCATCAAGGGCAAAGTGACTGCTGTGAAACCGGGTCACTTCTCCAACACCTCTTTTGCAAGGAAGATTAAGCACACCTTATTATATTAATTTGCTGTCACCCTTATTATATTAATTTGCTGTCACCCTTCAGCTGTCGGCATGAGCCCAAGCTGACTGCTGAAAGCTGACTGCTGAAAGTAAGAAAAACTATGAACCAACCTTTAGCCTACATCCACCCGAATGCCCGCATCGCGGATGATGTCAAGATTGAGCCTTTCGCATGGATAGGCGAGGATGTTGAAATTGGTAGCGGCACTTGGATTGGCCCTAATGCAACCATCATGGATGGTGCCCGTATTGGTAAGAACTGTAAGATTTTCCCCGGTGCGGTCATCTCGGCCATCCCGCAAGACCTGAAATATGAAGGCGAAACCACCTATTGCTTTATCGGCGATGGCACGACGGTGCGAGAGTCGGCAACGGTCAACAAAGGCACGGTAGCGTCGGGCGAGACCGTGGTGGGCAAGAACTGCCTGCTGATGGCCTTCACCCATGTGGCACACGACTGTTACCTTGGCGACAATGTCATCATGGCCAATGCAGCCACTTTGGCGGGTCATATCACCGTTGGCGATTGGGCCATCTTCGGAGGTTTGGCAGCAGTGAGCCAATTCAGCCGCATCGGCACCCATGTCATGATTAGTGGCGGCGCTTTGATCAATAAGGATATTCCGCCCTTTGTGAAGACCGGGCCGGGCTATCCGGTGTGTTATGCTGGTGTCAATTCCGTCGGTTTAATGCGCCGTGGCTTCACCCGTCAGCGTATCAACGCTATTCAGGATGTCTATCGTGTCATTTATAGCGTTGGTATGAACATCAGCCAGTCGGTGCAATACATCCGCGAAAACCTTCCCGCTTCCGAAGACCGCGATTTCATCCTCGATTTCGTTGAGAGTTCCAAGATCGGGATCATGAAGAATGCCGCTGGAAACGAAGATTAAACCGTATAATACTACGCAACAAAAAGCGCTGTCAGTTTTTTGACAGCGCTTTTTTGTCTTGTTGTCCGAATGTTTTTGGACTTATTTTCCCGTGTATTTTCCGATAAAGAAAATAGATCCTGTTGACTGCTCGCTAATCACATAGAGGAAGTTGCGGTCAGCATGGAAAACGGCGTATGGCAGTTCGGGTTCTTCTCCGATTGAGGTTAGTTCCATGCCGATAACCGTAACTGCTGCTGCCTCGGTGCCTTCCTCGTCCAATTTGATTTTGGCCACTTGTTTCATGAGGGCAATATATGTGGAGACATTGCAGAAATCATCGAATTGGGCCTGATCGGGGTCAAAGGCGGTCGGCATACCGAGCCTTGACATGATTCCCACCAAATCCATATTGGTGTTGGTCTCGAAACGGGGAAGTTTCACATCCACATTGTAGGTGTGCATTTGATGGAGGTTGTCGTTCCAACTTTGTCCGTTCAATTGACTTAAAATGTCGTCAATGGTCTTGTCTTCGTGGGGCAGCATGACGGTCATGTAATAAGCGCCGTTGCCGTATGGCAGGTTGAGCGATTGATAGGTGTCGTTGTCAAGGTAGGAAAGCTCACATTCCTGATGCATCATAGGCACTTTCTCGCCATTGTTAAAAGGTTCGTCTTTGGTCTCATTCTTGTTGAATTTCATACTCCATTCGCCTTTGAAGTAAATTGCGTTGAGCAGATAACTAACTGCATCCGGATTGAACTCGTCTGCTCTGAGGATTTTGGTGATCATTTTTTCGGTATGGTCGCTGGCCCATTGGTTGATGACATCAAGCGTTTCTCCGTCTTTGAAATCACGAGATTCGGGGTTAGCGTTGTAGTAGTTGTTCGCCTTCTCTACAAAAGGAGGCTTCAGCTCGTAGCCTTGACTTTTGTTGACAAAAATGGTGTTGGCAATCATCACTTTGGTTTTGTTGTCGAGAGCGGGTGCCTCGGCAAGCATCTTCTTGCAGAAGTCATTGATGGCGTCTGCTCCAGTTTCGCCAAATCCGAGTACGGTGTTGATTTCCTGTTGGGTTTGGCCCGTGGCTCCGTTGTTGAGCATTCCCAAAGCGTAGGTAATGCTGAGAGGCGAAAGGATTTGGCTTTCATTGCTTTGCGCAGTACGGAAAAGGTTGAAAGCGAAGTCGTTGTTATTTCTGACTAATTGCCTTTCGGTTTCGGTCAGTGCGATGTCAGTTCTTGGATTGTCGTTGGGTTTGGGCTCTTTTTTGCAACCTACTAATACCATCGTGATGGCGATGGCAGCCAGAGTAATCTTTTTCATTGGATTATTGTTTAGATGATACAATGCCGTTATTTGCAGTTTGTTTTCTTTTTTAACTGCAAAAAGGGAATAATATTGTGTGAAGCGGATTTTTTTTATATTAAAAGTACTTCAGCTGCTTTTAAAGCTTCGGGTGTTACTTGGTTGTTGCTGAGCATTTTGGCGATTTCGCCGATACGCTCATCGGCGGTCAAAACGCGAATGAGCGATTGTGTGCGTTCGCCTTCGTTGTCTTTGTAAATGAAATAATGGTGTTCGGCTTGGCTGGCCACTTGGGGTAGGTGGGTGATGGAAATGAGCTGTAGGGAGCGACCCATCTGCTGCATGATGTTACCAATTTTGGCAGCCACCTCGCCTGAAACGCCTGTGTCGATTTCGTCGAAGATGAGGGTGGGGATGTAGTTGTAGTCCGAAACGGTGCTCTTGATAGAGAGCATTAGGCGCGAGAGTTCGCCGCCCGAAGCCACACGGCGGATGTCGTCGGGCGTAACGCCTTTGTTGGCGGAGAAGAGAAAACGGATTTCGTCAGCCCCCTTGCTGCTGAAACCAGCTTGGCTTTCAACAAGGGCTTGAAACACGGCAAAAGGCATGGCCAACTGCTTTGCCACTGCTGTTACTTTTTCACTGAAAGCCTCCGCTGCTTGACAACGCCTGTCATGTAATGTTTTGGCAAGGATCGAAAGTTGTTTTTTACTTTCTTTCAGTTGCCTTTCGGCTTGGGCGATGGCTTCATCGATGTTTTCGAAGGCATTTACCTTTTGTTTCAAGCTGTCGCGCAAGGCGATGAGTTCCCCGAAGGCATTGGCATGGTGCTTCATCATCAAGCGGCTGAGCAGGTCGTAGCGTTCCTGAAGGCTTTGCAGGAGCACTTCATCGAATTGGGTGCCGTCTTCCTTCCGGCGTAGGTCGTAGGCAATATCTTTCAGTTCTACTTTCAGATTGTCAACCCTTTCTTGTAGGCTTTCTGTGTCAGGCAAAAGGTGTTTCAGTCGCGACAGGGTAGAGGACAATTCATTGATTTGGCCTAAAATAGCTATTTCTGAGTCTTCCATCAGCCCGTTGGCGGCAATGAGCAAGGTCTTGATTTCTTCCGCATTTTCCATCACGCTCAGGGTCTGCTCGATTTCGGCATATTCGCCTTCCTTGAGATGGGCCTTTTCGAGTTCGTCTAATTGGAATTTCAAATAGTCGTTCTCAGCAGTGTTTTTCGTGGCCATTTCCTTCAAGTCGTTCAGCTTCCGTTTGAGCGCGTTGTAGGTGCAGTATTCCGCTTGAAATTCAGCCAGATGGTTTCCGTTTTGTGCGATGTCGTCCAAAAGTCTCAGTTGGAAATCGACATCGGTGAGCAGGAGGGAGTCGTGCTGCGAGTGGATATCGACCAATTGGCTTCCGATTTCTTTCATGGTCTGTAATGCCACGGGTGTATCGTTGATAAAGGCCCGGCTTCTCTTTTGTGGATTGAGTTCGCGACGGAAAATGCATTCGGTCTCGAAGTCGAGGTCGTTTGCCTCAAAAAGCGGCTTTAGTGATTCTCCTGTCAGCGCAAACTGAGCCTCTACCACACATTTCTTGGCCTTGTCGTAAAGCACAGCCGTGTCGGCACGGTCGCCTAAGGCAAAGCCCAAGGCGCCGAGCAGAATGGACTTGCCTGCGCCGGTTTCGCCGGTGATGACATTGAAACCGCTATCGAAACTGACATTCAGCTCGTCAATCAAGGCGTAGTTACTGATGTGCAGTTGCTTGAGCATAAAAAGGGATTTATCTGCCGGTGTTTTGCAGTATATTGTCGTAGCGCGCGGTTTGCGAGGGGTCTATAGTCTTCATGATGTTGGCTACTTCAGTTCTGATTTTCATCTCGCCTTGCGAGAAGATTTGAATGATTTCGTCGCGCTTGGTTTCAATGATCAGTTGCAGGAAGTAGCACATGGGGTTGCGGTTGTATATATTGTGGAGTTGGACAACGGAGCTAAGGATGGCTTCGCGGGCTTGTTCGGGGTTCTCGGCCATCATGTCTAAGCCTTGGCGGTGGTATTCGTAAAGAAACTGACGCAGGGGCTGGTAGGTCGGGTTGTTGATGTCGCTGATGAGGGCATAGCGGTTTTGTCGTCCTGTTGAGTTCCATCCGTTCTCCGACCCCGGTTCTTGAGGTGCGGCATGGGCGATGGACTCCGCAATGGCGAAGAAAGGATCGCCGCCGTTGAGCGAGAAGGAGTCAAAATCGAGACCGAGGAAGAGGTAAACATAGAACCCGATGGTGCTCGTGATGTTGGAGATGTAGGTGTTTGGGTTGAAGTCAAGCGTTTGTCCGTCGGTGTATTCGAAATAGAACCTGCGGTCGATGTAGTTGAACATCGGCGTGTTGTAGCTCGACTTGTAAACGGGGCGGCGCAAGGCTAAGCTGATTTCGGCGGTGAAATAGTTGCCCTCGCGGCTGGCCACATCAACAAGTATGGAGCATTCGATTTTTTCAGCCTGCCTGAAATTGATTTCAGTGAATTTCGTGTTGTTGATGAATTCATGCAGGGAGGTCTGCAGGTTCTGGTAGATGGTTTTGTCGCTACCTTGCACCTTGTTGGAGTTGACGCGCACATCGCATTGTAGCTCCTGCGCCTGCATGGTGTTGAAACTCAGCAGGCAGCATAGGGTTAAGAGTATTGTGGCAATGACACTTTTCATGGCTTCTCCCATTATGATGTTTGCCAATCAGAAGGCTTCCTGATTTTCCTTGGCGGGGTTGCGGAAGTAGATCTGGTCGTGCAAAAACTCGTGGATGGCAACCAGTGTGGGTTTGGGCAGGCGTTCGTAAAACTTGGCGATTTCAATCTGTTCCTTGTTCTCAAACACTTCTTCCAAACTGTCGTTGGTGGCGGCAGCGAACGCCTCAATCTTTTCGTTGAGTTCAGCCTTCATCTCGGCAGCGATTTGGTTGGCTCTGGTGGACAGGAGGGCAACGGTCTCATAAATGTTGCCTGTGCCTTTGTAGAATTGGTCTTTCTGGCGGGTGACCACCGTTGTTTCGGTCTTAATCTTCTTGAAATCCATGGTTATTTGATGTTTTCTAATTTCTTTCTTGCTTTGGCGGCAATGCCGTGCACATCTTGCAGGTATTTGCTGCTGGGATAGAGGTAGGTCAATGTATTGCACTGCTCTACGCATGATTCGTAACGCTCGCGCTGCTTTTCCGGAACGCTGTTCTCAGCAAAGTCATAGTAGGTTTTGGCCATGTCGTAGATGATTTCTTCGCGGTGGGGCGTGTTGGGATATTTCTTCAACATGTTCTCAAACGAGGTGATGGCGGCGCTGTAGTTTCCCATGCGATAGAAAAGCAGGCAGATGTTGTAGTCTTTCTTTTCCAGTTTGTTGTTGAGGTCGCCCAGCAATTGTTGGGCACGATACAGGCTGTCGCTTTTAGGATAGCGTCCGATGAAACTTTTCAGCTGTTTGATGGCCGTGTGGGTGCTGGTTTGGTCTAAACCCGACTCAGGAGAGAGCATGTAGCTGCAATAGGCACTCATATAAGCGGCTTTTTCGGCGTCTTTCGAAAAAGGGTAGGTCTGCACAAACCGATTGAAGTAGTAGCCAGCGATGTCGTAGTCGTCTTGATAGTAGTAGCACAAGGCGGTCTTGTAGTTGATCGATTCACCTTTGGGCGTGTTGCGGAACGAGGCGTGCAGAAGGTCAAACAACTGCAAGGCGTGGTTGTAGTCGCCGCGTTCGTAATAGTCAATAGCGACTTCATATTTCGCTTCATTGTCGGTGCTTTTTACCAAACGGTTGAAATCGTTGCACGAACTGAAAGCCACAAGGCACAAAACTGCCAATATCAATAGTCTGTTTTTCATCGGGCTGCAAAATTACTCATTTTTGGATAATAAACGAGCGTTTTCCTCTTTTATTTTTCGCGGTGGTTATTTTCGGCATGGTGACAAAAAGGACACGGAACATCTTGCTGCTCCGTGTCCTAATGGTGATGTCGGTGTTTTTTATTCTATGACGATTTTTTCAACACCGTTTTCTTGCTCTCCGTTGAAACGAAGGAAGTAAATGCCTGAGTTCAGTTCCTGAACCTCGACTTGCACCTTGTCGTCGGCCTTGCCCGATAGGACACGCTGGCCGAGATGGTTGAACAGTTCGTAATAGATTTCTCCTCTGGTTTCGATGGTGAAAACGCCGTTGTTCGGGTTGGGATAAACTTTGGTGTTGCGCATTTCGTTCTCGCCAGTCGACCAGTTTCTGATGATAACGGTAACACTGCCCGATTCGTGGTTGCCTTCGCTGTCGGTAACGATCACTTTGTAGATTGTTTCGGCATCAACGGGTGTAGCTATGGGATTGGCACTTGTCGGGTTGTCCAAGGTCTCGGTGGGCCCCCACTGATAGGTGTAGTTGCCTGCACCGCCCATGGCGACCACGCTGAGTTGGCTCGTTTCGCCCTCGTTGATGACTTCGGGAGTGGCTGTTACCATGATGATGAGCGGGTTGTCGTAAATGCAGCTCACTTGTGCGACCCATCCTGTGGAGGTTACGCCTTGGTCGGAAGTGAAGCGGAAAGTCAGAGCGCCTTCATTATTGGTGGCCGTTACCACTCCGGGGCTGTTGTTTCCGTGATACTTGCCGATTTGCGGAGCAGAGGTGGAGTTCCCATCATAGATGTACAGGAAATCGTAATCCGCTTCAGTGCTGAATTCCGTGAAGTTGACACTGATTTTTCGTCCCTCACCCGAGGGCAGGAAGGTCATCGTGAGGTTTTTGTTGTTGCCGTAGTTGTCATTCGGGCCGCCGTCATCGTAAAACATCGCGTTGCAGGTTGTGATGGTTGCGGTCTGCATGTTGTACGATTCCTTCACCGTGATGTAGTTCTGTTTGGTGAGGGTCTCGGTCTGGCCGTCGCTGTTGGTAACGGTCAGCGTAACATCGTAGGTGCCTATTTCATTGTAAGTGATACCTGTCGGGTGCTGCACATTGGAAGTGGCAGGTTCGCCACCCTCGAAACTCCATTCCCAGCTGACGAGGTTGGCACCCCAAGTGTTGTCGGTGAAGTTGACACTGCCACCAAGGGCGACAGTAGTCATACTGGCGTTGAAATCGGGGACGATGCCCTCACCTGCTTCGAGTTGGATGTCGAGGATAACGGTCTCGCGGTCGTTCACTGTAATAGTATGTGTTTGTGGATAATAGCCGTTGCAAGCAAAAGTTACATCATAGGTGCCGCCTTTGATGGGCCGATGGTAGTCGCCCGCAGGCAGATGGCTTTCCACAAACGAAAACTCATCGTCATGGTTGGCGATGGTAATGGTGGCGTTGAGCGGCTGACCGCTGCCAGCAGCGGTTACGATACCGTGGATGCCATAGAGGCTTTGGTTCATGAAGGCAAAAATGCCATCCTTGTTGTAGTTCCAGAACATCGGGAGTTGGCTTGCATTAGGCAATTTTGAATTCGAGCATTCAATGGTCACCTCGCGGCATTGGGCGTAGCCGTTCATATAGTCTTGACGAC
This sequence comes from Candidatus Limimorpha sp., assembly GCA_041854745.1. Lineage (GTDB taxonomy): Bacteria > Bacteroidota > Bacteroidia > Bacteroidales > F082 > Limimorpha. The sequence continues at coordinate 16,347 of JBHACT010000008.1, forward strand.
CGCCGCCAATCATATACCAATCGGCACCGTTGATGATACCGTTATTAGCGTATTGGTGTTGCATGTTCATGTAATTGGGATTCTGCTCATGGCAGAGGTCGGCATATTCATGGCATACAAGTTGATACCAAGCGTCATCGGCATGAAGCGTATGGGTGTTGTCCCAAGGGTAATTGACAACTTCGGCACCGCCGTGGTAGTTGGCACCCATCACGAAGGGATGGTCTTGGGCGAATTGCATCAACCATTCCGTCTCGCTTTGGTAGGGCTCGCCGTCGGGGTGGGGGAGGCCGTGGGGATCGGCGTAGTTGCGGTTCATGTCAATGCCGTTTGCATTTTCGCGCGTGGCACCATTCACCGTGTGGTTGCCTCCGTGGTAGGTGCCATCGGGGTTGGTGAGGGGGCCGATGAAGAGGTCGATATTCTCCATCACTGTCTGCACTTCAGGAGCGTTGGGGTTCTCCAAAAGGTAGTCAATGAGGCGGAGCATGAGAATCCAGCCCGTGGTCTCGTCGCCGTGCATGGTGGAAGTATATAAGAACTTGGGCTTGCCATCAGCCGTTCCGTTGTTGAGGTGGGCAATCAATATCTTGCGGCCGCTGGGCAGGGTGCCGAGTGTGATGATTTCGCACTTGTCGGGATGGTCGGCGGCGAATTGGAACATCATGGCTTCGTAAGCTTCGTAGGTGGGGTAGCTGTCCCAGTCGTACTCGGCGCGGTTGCTGCCGTCCCACATCACATGCTTTTCAAGCATTGAGGGCGGTGTCTGAAGTGTTACTTCATAACCGAATTTTTGGAAATTCGCGAAATCAGTGTTGTTGGCGTAGGCTGTGACCCTATTGCCGTCAACGCGGTCAACCGAAATGGCGCGGGCAATGGCGTTAAGGTTGTCGTTGCCGTTCAGATTAAAAGTGAAATAATACTCATTGCGTTGCTGCATGAGTTGACTCAGCTCCTGCTGGCTTTTCTGGGCGTAGATGTTGCCGCAAAGCACCGTAACAAGCAGGATGATAAAATTGCGTAAAACTTTCATTTTATTGTTGATTATTGATTATTTGTTTTTCAATTGTTTCCATTCATCTATAATATCATTTTCTACCTTTTCGTTGGCTTCCACCAAAGGCAGGCGCAACACATTCTGGCACAAACCCATCTGGTTCATCAGGCACTTGATGCCTGCGGGGTTGCCGTCGGCGAAGATGAGTTGGTTCATGCGGAGCATGGCGAAATGCAGGCGCAGGGCTTCGTCGGTGCGGCCTTCGTTCATGGCCCGTGTCATGCGGCTCAATTGGCTTGTGTAGGCATTGGCCGCCACAGAAATCACGCCCGTTGCTCCAAGGGCCATCAGGGGCTGGGTGATACTGTCGTCGCCCGAAAGCACATCGAAGTCGGCGGGCTTGTCGCGCAGTATCTCCATGATTTGCTGCAAGTTGCCCGAGGCCTCCTTGACGGCGATGATGTTGGGGTGTTGGGCCAACTCCACGCAGGTGGTAGCTTGCAGGTTGACGCCTACGCGACCTGGCACATTGTAAACCACGACAGGCACGGGGCTCGCGTTGGCGATGGCCTCAAAATGTGCTCTCATGCCGCGTTGGTTGGGCTTGTTGTAATATGGAACAACGCTCAAAATACCTTGAATGCCAGTAAAGTTTTGGGCTTTAATGGCTTCTATGACAGCTTGGGTGTTGTTGCCGCCCATGCCGAGCATGACGGGCAAACGCCCATTATTGGTGTTTAGTATTGTGCTGACAACCAGTTTCTTTTCTTCTTCCGAGAGGGTGGAAGCTTCTGATGTGGTACCCAAAACAACTAAGAAATCAGCTCCGTTGTCGATGATGTGGTTCACGATTTTCACCAGTGCTTCCTTGTCAACGGAGTGGTCGGTTTTGAAAGGTGTGATGAGGGCAATGCCTGTACCTTTGAATGGATTGAGCTTCATTATGTGTTTTTTTGTCAAGTCAAGATTAAGTTTCCTGCCCCCAGGTTTGTAATAGGGTTGCAGGGTGGTTATTTATATATTTTGAACAGGTGTTCCTGCCAAAGCTTTCAGATAATTGTGCAGTACATAGATGTTTGAAACGGGGTCGGTGGCTCGAGGATTTTCGATGAACATGTCGTAGATTTGCCGGTTCTTGCTCTCGTGGAAACAAATCCTGAAGTCCGACTTCGGTAAAGTGCAGAGATAGTCGCTGATTTCGGCGTTTTTTGGTGCCATATTGATGAGCAAGGCACTGAATGGCAGCTTTTTGATGAACTCATGTTGGTCAGGTTTCAATACACTCATGAAACCAAAGTCTTTGGGTGTAATCTCGGTGTAGAGGTCACTTTGTAAGATAGTGTCCGACATCTGGTTGCAGAGGACGATGAAACCGCAACGGTGAATGCCAAACAAGCCTTTCGCGCTGCTTTCGATATTCTTGACAATGCTTTTGTCGCTTTCGTCAAGGATAATCAACATGGAGTTAAGCCGCTGAAGATTAGGCAACTTGGCCATCGGTTTTTCAGCAAGAAATTGCTCCAAAGCGCGTTTTAAAGCCCTATTTCTAAAGTAGGATGAAAAATTCATGCTGCAAAAGTATGTAAATTCTATGAAATAGCATGTTTTTTGTACAAAAAATAGCTAACTTTGCACTTGATTTCCACCACAATGTTCAGTGGATGAAAGCGAAAGATAAAAATATGATTGTCACCATATTAGGTAGTGGGACTTCGCAAGGCGTGCCTGTTATAGGCTGCACCTGTCCCGTGTGTCGGTCCAACGACCCGCGCGACAAACGCCTCCGCACCTCCATCTTGATTCAGACTGACGAAGTAACGGTGGCCGTGGATGCAGGCCCCGACTTCCGCCAGCAGATGCTGCGCGAGAACATCACTAAGCTCGACGCGGTGCTTATCACGCATGAGCACAAGGACCATATTGGCGGATTGGACGATTTGCGCCCCTTTATTTTCATGCAGCGAAAGCCCATGACGCTTTATATGGCCGACACGGCACTTCCCGAAATCAAACGCGAGTATTCCTACGCCTTCGACGAACACCCTTATCCGGGTGCCCCTACCTACGACATACATCACCTTGATGAAACGCCTTTCGATCTGTGCGACCTGCACATCATCCCGATAAAACTGAAACATTATACCCTGACTTGCTATGCCTTCCGTATCGGTAGTTTTGCCTATGTAACCGACCTGAGCGAGATTTCAGAAGAGGCACTTGTAAAATTGCAAGGTGTTGAATATCTGATTATTGAGGCTTTGCAAAAAAAGAAACACTATTCACATCTTACTTTGGACGAGGCAATAGAAATATCAAGAAAAGTGGGAGCAAAGAAGACTTGGTTCACGCATAGCAGCCATAGCATGGGCCTCGCCGACGACATCAACCGCGAACTGCCCGAAGGCATGATGTTGGCCTATGATGGATTGAAGATTGAAGTACCGAATGGCCAATAGTCTTGGCCAATGGCCTGCCTTTTCGTTGGGACAGCCATAGGCAACTGTATAACTAAACAACCGAATAACTAAACGACTCGATATGAAAGCAACTTATTCACAAAGACTTATTAAACTCGCCGACCTTAACCACCATCAGACCTTCTTCGCGGGCCGTTGCTCGGAATGGATTTTGGAAAGTTCCTATTTTGCTGTGGCGCAGTATGTTGATACGAAAGACACTGTCCTTCTCGTGCTTCACGGTATCGATTTCAAGTTCCCGATTTTCGCGGGCGACATCGTTACTTTCGAGAGCAAGGTGATTTCGGTGGGCCGCAGCACTTTGACGGTCTATACGAAGATGTACCGCAGCCGCGAGCCTGAAAAAGTGGCTGCCGATGGCTTTGCCACCTTCTCCTATTTGGACGAAAACCACCGTTCCAAGCCGCACGGCATTACGCTAGAGCTTGAAAATGAGGAAGAAAGGTTCTTGCAACAGCAGGCTTTGGAAGTGATGGAGGATTCGAAAAAGCGGGCCAAGGCAATGAATGCTGCGGCGAAAAAATGATTGAAAAAGTGGCATTTTGAAAAAATAATGCGTATTTTTGCGGTAAATTGAAGAATTATGAAAGTCGGACAAAAGGTGAAAGTCAGCCCGTATTTGACCCATCTGACGGATTGGGTGATGGCTGAAGTTATTGAAATTGAGCAGAATCCTTACAGGGGAACGGTCATCGCTGCCAAAGACAATCTCGGCCGCATTTTTTGGGGCGAAAGCGATTATTTTGAACCCGTCAACGAGAAAGAGCTATGTTTGCAATAGCTTTTGACATGGTCATCGCCCAATTGGAAAAGAATTACGGCGAACCTTATAACAATGCATATTACGAGATTAAACAGGTGTTGGCGGATTATGATTTCGTTAACTTGCAGGGCAGTGTGTATCTTTCCACCAACCCGAGTTTGGCCAATCTTTATGATGCCATGCAAGCTTTGAGCAGTATTAAATGGTTTAGAAATTCGGTGCGCGATATTCGAGGCTTTAAAGTGGAAGATTGGTCGGATTTCACTGATTCTGTGAAGTATCCTGAAAAGAACCAGCGAAAACCAAAAATGGGGAGAAGGAAGTAAAGGAGTATCAACCTAAGAAATTTAACGCCAAAGAAAGCTTTAGGGCAAAGCAATGGCTGTGTGTGATTTTGATGATAGTTTTTTATGGCAATAGAAATCATAATACCTTGCCATCTTGTTCCGAATGCCTTTGATAATAGGATAAAGGACTAACCACTATTCTTTTTAAATCGGTTAGTGTAATAACCGAAAATATGAATATTATGGTTGTTGTAATAAACTCTATCAAAGGTGAATTGAGGATTTCAAAACTCCTCAGCAAGCCATTTGGATTTCAAATCTGAATAACCTTAGGTTTGTGTGAAGATGTTAGATTTCCAACTCCTTCGGATAGCAAATAAAATGCTTCACCACAGGTTGCGAGAGCACCGAAATGTTTAGCTGGTTGGAAGCTTCGCTGATGTCTTTCATCGTGCCGTCCTTGTAAAGGATGTTGATGGCAGGCTTGTTGGGGTGGTAGGCGTGGTTGGACGAAACGCCCTGCAACAGCATGAAATCAGCCTCCTCCAACGACCATCCATAATACTTCGCAATCTTGTTCCGAATGTTTTCGATATAGTTCGGGTCAAAGTCTGAATCACTCATCTCGATTTTGAACAAATGCCTGTCCGTCAGTCTTCTGCAAAGTTCAGAAAGCACGCGGTCTTCATCATTGCGCCAGACTTTTATGGCGGTCATCACATCGTAGTCGTCCAATTGGCAGAATTGGTCGAGGGCAAAGTTGTGGTCGCTGCCGTCTTCAAACGGATTTTGGTGTTTGAGGAAGAACGACAGGGCAGGAGTGGCAAAGAGAATGCGCTCTTGGCTGAGCATTTTGGCGCGTTTCAAGGTGTTGCGCAGCATATACTCGGCACCCAGTACGGCCTTGTGCATATACACTTGCCAATACATGATACGCCGCGCCACGATGAAACTCTCCACGGAATAGATGCCCTTGGCTTCGATAGCTAATTCATTGCCAACAACTTCCATCATCTCTAATAGGCGCTCTGCGTTCACGCTGCCCTCGGCCACGCCGGTGAAGAAACTGTCGCGCTTCAGGTAATCAATTCTATCAACATCCAACTGGCTGGAAATGAGTTTGGTAAGAAAGCCCTTGTCGTACTCTCCTTTGAACATCTGAATGGCCTTTTCAAGCCGTCCGTCATGGATTTCGTTGAACTTCTGCATTACCTTCAATGAGAGTTCCTCGTGTGATACGCCTTGAACGATACTGCTTTCCAAGGTATGCGAAAACGGACCGTGGCCGCTGTCGTGGAGCAAGATGGCCAATGAAACCGCCTCAAGTTCCTCATCCGTATTGTCGTATCCCTTGCTGCGCAGCAGTTGTATCGCACGCCGCATGAGGTGCATGGTGCCGAGGCTGTGGGCGAAACGGGTGTGGTTGGCACCCGGATACACCAAACTGGTCATGCTGACCTGCTTGATACGCCTAAGCCGCTGAAAATACGGATGTTCTATGATGTCGAAATGCAATTTGTCGGGAATGCTCACGAAACCATAAATCGGATCGTTGAAGATTTTCTTTTTGTTGAAGGAGCTTGCCATTGGCCGTAAATTTTGCCACAAAGGTAATGCTTTTTTTGTTCAATCCATTTTAGGAAACAGGTCATTCCTGCGTGGACAGGGGAGACTGCTTTACGGAATCTAAATTTTTCAGCGAATAAAACAAAATGCCAACTTTTGCGTTTTTATCCATATCAACTTTTAAGCTATGGACAAAACGACAATACTTTGGGCCGACGATGAGATTGATCTCCTGAAGCCCCATATCATGTTTCTGGAACAGAAAGGTTATGAGGTAGTTACCTCCAATAACGGCTCAGATGCTATCGACCTCGTGCGCCAGCACCATTTCGACATCGTGTTTTTGGACGAGCAAATGCCGGGTGTCTCCGGTATCGAGGCGCTTGAAGTCATTAAGCGCGAGTTCCCCAATCTGCCCGTGGTGATGATCACCAAGAGCGAGGAGGAACGCATTATGGAAGACGCAATAGGCTCTAATATAGCCGATTACCTTATCAAACCCGTCAACCCGAACCAGATACTGCTATCGCTGAAACGCAACCTTGAGAACAAAAAACTCCGCGACGAAAAATCGACGATGGGCTACCAGCAGGAGTTCCGCAAGATCAGCATGGATCTTAACAACAACCTGAACTTCGACGAGTGGGTTGACCTCTATAAGAATTTGGTGCGCTGGGAGTTGGAACTTCAAAAATCGACCGATGAAGGTATCAAGAGCATTCTTGCCGACCAGAAACAGGAGGCCAACACGCAATTCACGCGCTACATTGAGCGGGTGTATGTGGACTGGATCCAAGGAAAAGCCGAGAAGCCCGTGATGTCGCATACTGTGGTGCGCGACAAGGTGATTTCACGCCTGACTGAAGACGATAAACCTCTGTTTTTCATTGTGATAGACAACCTACGCTACGACCAGTGGAAGGCCATACAACCGCTGATCGAGAATTATTTCCGTGTCGAAGCCGATGAGGTTTATTACAGTATTCTGCCTACAACTACACAATATGCCCGCAACGCACTCTTCGCCGGACTTATGCCGCTCGAAATCCGACGCCGCTACCCGAAATGGTGGGTTGACGAGGAGGACGAAGGCACCAAAAACCAGTTCGAAGGCGAACTTTTGGGCGAGCAGTTGAAGCGTTTCGGAAAGAACATCAAATATTCTTATAATAAGGTGCTGAACCTACAGGCGGGCAAGAAACTCTATGAGCAGATGTCCAATCTGATGTCTAACAAGCTGAATGTCATTGTCTACAACTTTGTCGACATGCTTTCCCACGCCCGCACCGAGATGGAAATCATTCGCGAGTTGGCCGATGACGAGGAAGCATACCGCTCGCTGATGTACTCATGGTTCGAGCATTCCAGCCTCTTCGACATGATACGCTTCATCGCAGAAAAAGGCTGCGACATGGTTATCACCACCGACCACGGCTCCACCTATGTGAAAGACCCCGTCCGTATTTTGGGCGACCGCGAGGTGAACACCAACCTGCGCTACAAGTATGGTAAAAACTTGAAATACAACCCAAAAGAAGTCTTTGAGGTGAAAGATCCAGAGAAGGTTTTCCTGCCAAAGGCCAATCTTAGCACGACTTTCGTTTTCGCCGGAGAGAGCGACTTCTTCGCCTACCCAAACAACTACAACTATTATGTCAGCTATTACCGCAACACCTTCCAGCACGGCGGCATCTCTATGAATGAAATGCTGATCCCGGTGATTCATTTGACCGCCAAGTGATGATCAATTGAGAAACACGATGTGATTTCGTACACTGATTTCATGGACGGACAAGAAACGGGCACAATGCTGTCATGGTTTCGATAAAGATATTATCTTTGCAGCATAAATAATTTGTAATGCAAGCAAAAGAGTTTCATATTAGCAGCGTTGGGCAATTGTCGGAAGTGTCTGATTATCTGCTTTCTATGCGCGAAAAAGCCGACATCGTTGCTTTTTATGGCCCGATGGGCGCGGGCAAGACGACTTTAATCAAGAACCTTTGTCACCGAATGGGCGTTACCGATGAGGTGAACAGCCCGACCTTTGCCATCGTCAATGAGTATGTTACCGAAAAAGGCGAATCGGTCTATCATTTTGATTTCTATCGCATTAAGAAATTGGAAGAGGCCTACGACATCGGCTATGAGAACTATTTCTACAGTGGCAACCTCTGTCTCATTGAGTGGCCCGAAATGATTGATACGCTGCTGCCCGAAAAATACATCCGCGTGGAGATACGCCGCGGAGCGACTGATGATGAACGGGAGATTTGTTGTGAACTAATAGATAATTGACTATGAGGAAATTATATATTCTATTGTGTGCTGTTGGAGTGGCGCAAGTTGCAAGTTTGACTTATGGAACATGTATCCGTATCCAAAGGGCTTGAAATGAGAATTATGAATACTAACAAGGCCAAAGCCTCAGACTGCATAGATTCCCGCCGGCGCGCCGACCGATGCCGGAATGACATGCATCCTGAGGTTTTAGAAAGCATGTCATCCCTGCGGATGGATGCGCGTGGCACGGGATCTATGCTTTCTAACGCCTCACAAATCTTCATCTTGACGGACGAGAATGTGGCTCCGTTTTGGCTGCCCGAAGTGGCATATTGGTTAGATTGTGGAAATGCAGTCGAAATCCTATTGAAGTCAGGAGAGAAACACAAAAATCTGACAACTGTGCAGCGCATTTGGAAAACGCTGATGAAACATCATGCCGACCGTAAAGCCTTGTTAATCAATCTCGGAGGCGGTGTGATAACTGACTTGGGCGGTTTTGCGGCCTCCACCTATAAGCGCGGCATTAAGTTTGTCAACATCCCGACAACCTTGCTCGCGATGGTTGATGCGGCGATAGGGGGGAAGACAGGCTTTGATTTCGGTGGCGGCAAGAACCAAATCGGAACTTTCGCGGAGGCGGAAGATGTGCTGATTGAACCGGATTTCTTGGTTACACTGCCCCAAAGGGAACTCCTTTCCGGCTTGGCCGAAATGTTGAAATACGGTTTTGTCGCCGATTCCAAGTTGTTGGAAATCAATTTGGAAAACTATCATAACTACATTTTGCCCGCCTGTCAAATCAAGCGCGATATTGTGGCAAAGGACCCGCAAGAAAAAGACTTACGCAAGATTTTGAACTTCGGTCATACCCTTGGCCACGCTATCGAGAGCCATTGCCTTACAACGGATTTTCCTTTGCTTCATGGCGAGGCCGTGGCCTTAGGCATGGCCGCAGCGTTGTGGCTTTCTGTAAAACAATGTGGTCTCGATGAGCGCGTTCTTCAGGATTACGAGAAACAGCTTCCAATGCTGTTTTCGGAAGCGGTAATCCCACTTTCAGAAACTGATGTTGAACCCATCTTGGCGTATCTTGTCCACGACAAGAAAAACAAGGGCGAGAAACAGCAATTTGTTCTGCTTGAGGCTCCTGAAAAACCCCTTTGGGATGTGGAAGTGGATATGGAGCTTGTTGAGCAAACTATGAAATACCTTATTAATAATATTGTGAAATGAATGCCGATAACACCGACCTCAATTCATTGTCGTCATTTCAGGAGCAGCCTCGCAATTTAACGGACAACGGAGTGATGTCTTCGCGTTGTGGAGACGGCGTTTCGCTTTCGTGGAATGACGGTCGCTCTACCATGACGACAAGAAACGGGAGGATGGTGCGTTTTGGAACGGTTTCTTTGCCCGCCAGCAAGAGCGTGAGCAACCGCGCTTTGATGATTGCGGCGTATGGATGTTTTTCTCCTGATTTTCAGAACCTTTCAAATTCAAACGACACTCAATTGTTGAAGAATGCGTTGTTGTCTATAGACGCACTCGCTCCTGCTGCCGGTTTTCGGCATGTCATGCCGAACCGAGAGGAGAGCATGTCTTTGCCTAAGAAATCGCCAATGGTCATCGACATTGCCGATTGTGGCACGGCGGCGCGTTTCCTGACTACCTATTTGGCCTGTCATGAAGGCGATTGGCTCTTGACAGGAACCAAACGGATGTGTCAACGCCCGATGGCACCCCTTGTTGACGCGCTAAGGTTGTTGGGCGCTGCAATTCAATATACTGAAAATCAAGGATGTTTGCCGTTGCGAATCAAAGGAAATCCCACGTCGGGAGGGAAGACTGCGGTCGATATGACACAAAGCAGCCAATATGCCTCCTCCCTTCTTCTGGCTGGACCGATGTTTCCTAAAGGACTTGAACTGGAACTGTTGGGAGAGCTCAACTCCCTGCCTTATTTGGATATGACTCTCAACATGTTGCGCCATTTTATGGCACAAGCCGAACGGCATGGCCGAACGGTCGTGGTGAAGCCGCAACTTTACCAACCAAAACCTTTCTCGGTCGAACCGGATTGGACCGCAGCCTCCTATTGGTACGAGATGGCGGCTTTCAGCGAGGAATGCGAGATACGGTTGAGGCGCCCGAACCCTGAGCTTGTCGAAGGGGAGGAACGCCTATCCAACCTTCAAGGTGATGCCATCATCGCCGAATGGATGAAGCAGCTGGGTGTCGGCACTTTTGTTGAAAATGATGCCATCGTGTTGAGGAAAGTCCCTTTTGAAAAACGCTCGCTGAGCTTCGATTTCTCTCAGTATCCCGACCTATATCCCACAATGGCTGCCACTTGCGCGGGGCTGCAAATCGATGCCCGTTTTACAGGCCTCGACAACCTCGCGATAAAAGAGTCCAATCGGGTGGAGGCAATGCAAATGGAACTGTCGAAATTGCGCAACGGGCCACTTCGCTTTTGCGCCCACAACGATCACCGTATTGTGATGGCTTTAGCTCCACTCTCCATGCAGGTCGGCACTATCAGTTTCGACCACCCTGAGGTGGTGGAAAAATCATACCCGAATTTTTGGGCCGATGCCTCGTTTTTGTCCGTTCATGGCTGAAAATGTCATTATTTTTTGAGATTATTATTCCTGTATTAAATAAATTCGTAGTTTTGTGCGTTTTTATGCCTGATATGCGATGAAAGTTGAGCTTTTCGTACCCTGTATTATTGACCAGTTTTTCCCCTCGGCGGCTACGCACACGATGAAGGTGTTGCAGCGCGCGGGTGTGGAGGTGGATTATAATCCGGAGCAGACTTGTTGTGGGCGATTTGCATACAATGCCGGCTTTGTGGAAGATGCGAAAGAATTGGGCGACAAATTCCTCAACGACTTCACTTACGACGGTCCCGTGGTGGCACCTTCTGCCGCATGTGTGCATTATATCAAGAAACGCTATCCGGAACTGTTTTTCAACACGGCCAATCACTTGAATTTCAAACGGATGGTAGCCAATGTTTACGAACTGACCGATTTTTTGGTCAACAAGGTGCAGTTCGATGATTTTGGGGCTGAGTTTCCCTATAAGGTAACTTTTCACGATAGTTGTAGTGCCTTGCGCGGCTTGGGCCTTGGCAAGGAGGCACGACAGTTGCTATCGAAAGTCAGGGGACTGGAGTTAGTGGAGATGAAACAGACGGATATGTGCTGTGGTGCTGATTTTTCCTTGCAAGTGAACCAGGGGGAATTGGCAATGGGCATGGCGAGTCACAAGGTGAAGAACGCCATGAATACGGGTGCGGATTTCATCGTTTCGACCGACATGAACTGCCTCATGCACCAGAAGGCGTATATCGAGAAGGAGGGACTGTCCATTAAGGTGATTCATATCGCCGAAGTGCTGGCTTCTGGATGGGAATAATATTAATGAGGTCGCTGAGACCGGCAACTGAACATGGCTGAAATGTCGAAGGGCCGACAACTAAAGAATAATTGATGAATGATTTTTTTATACACGAAAGCAGTTATGTCGATGACAAGGTGAGCATTGGCAAGGGGACGAAGATTTGGCATTTCTGCCACATCCAGTCGGGTGCCATAATTGGAGAAGGTTGCTCGTTCGGACAAAATGTGAATGTGGGCAACAATGTGAAGATAGGCAATGGAGTCCGTGTGCAAAACAATGTCTCCATCTACGAAGGTGTTGAAATTGAGGATAATGTGTTTTGCGGACCGAGTTGTGTCTTCACCAATGTTGCCACACCGCGTGCGCATTTTCCCGTGCATGGAGAATATGCCAAGACGAAAATTTGTGCAGGCGCTTCGTTGGGTGCCAACTGCACGGTGGTTTGCGGCCATACTGTGGGCAAGAGTGCACTCATTGCTGCAGGCGCGGTGGTGACCAAGGATGTGAAACCCTACGCGCTGATGGCCGGCGTTCCCGCCCGACAAATCGGATGGGTGTGCGAATGCGGCAAGCGCCTCAATGACAGCCTGCAATGTGATTGCGGCAGGAATTATGTTTTGAATAACGGTGAATTAACAAAAAAATAAACCTGTAGAGACGCGATTTATCGCGTCTCCATTTCAGACACGATTTATCGCGTCTCTACAAGAAAATGATAAAATATGCAATTCAGAGATCTAAAAACCCAATATACTGTCCTGAAGGACGAAATGGACAAGGCCATTCTTGATGTGGTCGATTCGTCGGCTTATGTGATGGGCCCGAAAATCAAGGAGATGGAAACGGCTTTCGCCGAATATGTCGGCGTGAAGCACTGCGTGGCTTGCAATAGCGGCACCGATGCCCTGCTGTTGGCTTTGAAAGTGTGGGATGTCGTGCCCGGTGATGCCGTGTTTGTCCCCAGTTTTACCTTCTTCGCTTCAGCAGAAATCATCGCCATGCAAGGCGCGACCCCCGTTTTCGTCGATGTCGACAAGGACACATTCAACATGGATGTCGCCGACCTCGAACGCAAGATTGAACAGACCTTGAAAGCCGGCAAACTCAAACCCCGAGTCATCATCGCCGTCGATCTGTTCGGTCTGCCTGCCGACTTCCAAGCCATCCGAAAGGTGGCTGAGAAATACGGGCTTTATGTCCTCGAAGACGGGGCCCAAGGCTTCGGAGGCCGCATTGGCGACCGCAAGGCCTGCACCTTTGGCGACATCTCCACCACTTCGTTCTTCCCAGCAAAACCCGTGGGCTGCTATGGCGATGGTGGTGCGGTGTTCACCGACAATGACGAATGGGCGGCTCTGCTCGATTCCTACCATATCCACGGCAAAGGCAGCGACCGGTATGACAATGTGCGCATTGGTATGAACTCGCGCTTGGACAGCATACAGGCGGCCATCCTTTTGGTTAAGCTTAAAGCTTTCGAGGAATTTGAGTTGTCCGATGTCAACAAAGTGGCTGCTCGCTATACCGAGAAACTGAAAGATGTGGTGAAGACCCCGATGGTGCCCGAAGGTTTCTATTCCAGTTGGGCACAATACACGCTTCAACTTGAGAACAAGGAAGTTAGGGATGGCCTGCAAACGGCATTGAAGGCCTTCGACATTCCTACTGCCATCTATTATCCCATCCCGATGCACCGTCAAACGGCGTTCAATTATCTGAACTTTGATGACAACCGTTGCCCTGTGGCCGACCAATTGGCCGACACGGTCATCTCGTTGCCCATGCATCCTTACCTCTCCGAAGCGGACCAAGACATGATTTGTGATGCGGTACGCGATTTTTTGAAGAAATAATCATTGACAGCCATGGGTATTCGGTCATTTTTCAGCGATATGATTGCTCGCGACAACTACGACGAGGTGATGGAATACCTCGCCGTGACCGAGACCCAGCATGCCCCAAGGTTCGACTTCGACAATGCCCCTGAGCAGCTTAGAGAGTTGATCGCGATGGCCAAAACACCTCGCGGCACTGAGCGGTCAAAGTGGCTGAGAGACTATGCCAAAAAATCATGGAATGTACCTGACGGCGAGGCAGAGGTTCTGTTAGCGGAAGACCACTTGAACGCCATCCGTTACCTGAACCGCTATCTCCGCAAAGCCAATGCGAAGCTAAAGCAGGACGGATACTTCGTCTGTGGCTTCGACACCTCAAAAAAACGTCGTGCGCAGGTTTTCGGCAGTTATCCCAAGTTCTTTGCCCGTATCGTTTATTTATTTGATTTCCTGTGGCATAGAGTGTGCCCCAAGATTGGCCTGACACGCCGTTTCTATTATTTTTGTACTAGAAAGGAAAGAAAGGTGTTTCCAAGGCCTGAGGTGTTGGGCCGATTGTATTATTGTGGTTTTGAGGTGGTGAGTGAGCAATACATCCATGACCGATATTGCGTGATATCCAAAAAGATACGCCAACCGAGCAAAGACCCCCATAGTTACGGGATTTTGATCAGGTTGCGAAGAATCGGCAAGGGCGGGAAACCGTTCAATGTGTTTAAGTTTCGCACCATGCATGCCTATTCCGAATACTTGCAGACCTATATCTACAAGAACAACAATTTGGCCACCGGCGGCAAGTTCAACAATGACTATCGTGTGACCGTGTGGGGACGCTTCCTACGCAGGACTTGGCTTGACGAATTGCCTATGTTCATCAATGTGCTCAAAGGACAGCTCAAGCTGGTGGGCGTTCGCCCCTTGAGCCAGCAGTATTTCAATCTTTATTCCGACGAATTAAAGGAACTTAGAGTTAAAACCAAGCCCGGACTGCTACCGCCTTTCTATGTCGATCTGCCTGAAAACTTAGACGAAATACAAGAAAGTGAGCGCCGTTATCTGGAGGCTTATTTGAAACATCCTTTCCGCACCGACTGGAAGTATTTCTGGAAAATTGTCGCCAATATTGTCTTCAAGGGTAAGCGTTCCAAATAAAGGATTGTTATAAAAAATCCACCAAAAAAAAGTTTGGTAAATTTTTTTTTGTGTTTTATATAAAAATATTCCTTACTTTTGCAATTTGTTAGTTTGGGTATCTAATAGTCTGAATCCAACGAAAATCGCCATTCTCTCATGTTTGAGACAAGTGGTTTAAAAACAAATAGTTATGCCTTCTTGATGTGAGTCAAGTGGCGAAGCTTTACACTTTTTTGAGATGAGTCAAGCAACAGAGAACGAAAACTGGACTACCGTCATAAAGCCCAAGAACAAGCTCTTTGAGGTCGATTTCAAAGAGATATGGCGTTACAGAGATTTGCTGACGATGTTCGTCAAGCGAGATATTATTACACAGTACAAACAGACAATATTAGGTCCTGCGTGGTATTTTATCCAACCCGCCCTTACTACCGTTATGTATATGGTGGTGTTTGGCGGAATAGCCGGTATCAGTACTGACGGATTGCCTCAACCGCTTTTTTACCTTGCAGGCATTGTATTGTGGCAATATTTTTCAGATTGCATAAACAAAACTTCCGCTACTTTCACTACCAATCAGCATATTTTTGGTAAAGTATATTTTCCCCGACTTATTTCG
>JBHACT010000009.1:0-22670 GCA_041854745.1 Candidatus Limimorpha sp.
AGCAAATAATTTATTGTCAAATGATAAAACAGTCGTATCTTTGCACCTGTAAACCAAATGTTAAACAGCGGTTGTCCGGCAGATTAATGGGTTCTGTCTGTTTTGATGACCAAAAAGTGAATAAATAGAACCCACCTTAAAAAAGTAAAACTATGGCACTTTGGAAAATTTCAGCAAAAGGAAACTGGAACTGGGGAACTGGAAAAAACCTTGTAAAAGGTATGTTCATTGAAATGTCAACAACTTCAACCACTCCACCCTTGGGTTTAACCAAGAATCAAGAAACCATCGCACAGGCTTTCAACACGAAGTATTCAACGAAGTTTGACAAGTCAAAAATGACAGGCTCCTACTTTGTGTGTGAAAAGATTGGATGAATCATGTTCAAGGCGCATCTTTGTTAACCACGATGCGCCTTTTAGATTTTGTAACAAAGACAAACAAAACCGAACTCAAATGAACAATAAAGCCAAATATGATAATTGGGTCCAAAGAGTCTGTGCTTTTCTTGCAGAAGAAGGCCCGAAATTAAACAAACATTGCGCATCGTTTCAGTCCAAACCGATTTTGGACAAACACCCCGATGTTGTATTCTTGGGTTATAATCCCCATGAAGATTGGGAGTATTACGAAGAAGATGCCCAACCCGAAAGATTCTATGAAGGCAATCCGTCTTTCTGTGACCCTGAAATACGCAAGCAAGGGAACTGGAAAATATGGAACCGTTTGTATAATGCTTTCAATTGGGCTGAATATACAAAACCTGTTGAAGATGGAAATTTCGTCTTCTTCAATGCAGTTTACTTTGGCTCGCATAACATTGCCAAGATGAAATCCATTCCAGAGGCAACAGCAGCCATAGACAAGTGTTTGGATTACACAGGTGAAGTGGTTCAAGAGATATTCAAACCCAAATGCGTGGTGTGCTTTTCAATACCTGATTGTTTCGATTTACTGAACCAGAAATTCCATTTCGAAAATGTTCAGTCTGTAAGATTGTCAGACAATCTCAATCCGAATTTGGCGGAATTTGCCATCAAAAAGAATTGGAAATCAGGGGTTCCGAATAGTAATCGCACGATCAAAACTGCTTTATGGAGTGGCATTCCCGTGTATGGCATTCCTCATCCTTCAGGCCGTGTCAGTAATGACGACTGGGGATTGATAGCTTTGTATCTTCATAATGAGATGGAGAGTTTGGGGATAGGATAAGGAATTACAGAATCATTCAGCAGCAAGAAGTTTTCTCATGTCTTCAATGTCAGGCAATGCTTTTCGTAAGTGTTCGGGCATGTCTTCTGCTGTCTTATAAGTGGCCACGCCCATAGGCTTTGGATAATCCTGGATAACATATTCCACCAAATCTTTGTTCGCGCCTTTGCATAACACAATGCCTATTGAAGGATTCTCATGCGGCTTCTTGACTTTGTCATCCAAAATGCGCAAATAAGTCATCAATTGACTCAAATATATGGGCTTGAAGTCGCCAATCTTAAGTTCAACCACCACCATGGCGTTCAGTTCCCTGTTGAAGAAAAGCAAGTCGGGGAAGAATTCTTCGCCATAGACTTCTAAATGGTATTGGTTGCCAATGAAAGCGAAGTCCTGGCCAAAAGTGAGAATGAACTCCTTGATATTCTGCACAATCTTTTGCTCGACCACACGCTCATCTACAAGGGCTTTGTCCCGCTCGCCAATCTGTTCGGTGTTGATGAATTGCAGCGCATACGAATCCTTGAACATCATCACGGCTTTACGGGCCATTGTGGAATTGGGAATCGTGTTAGAGAAGTTGTTTGGAAGCGTTTCCCGGTTTTCGTATGCCTGCTGCTTGATAAGCCGTTCAAGGGCTTCAACCGACAAATGTTCTTCTGCCGTGCGGTGGATGTAGTAATAGCGGGCAGAAGTTTTTTTTTCCAATGTGATGATTCTTGTGTGATGGGAAAATGGCACTTTGAAAAAATCTTCAACTGGAAATTCAGTTATATTTGGAATGGCAATTGCTTTACATATATCTATCTGGTAATCTGATGTTTGTAATTTTCCAGTTGCGACTGGGAAATTTGTCGATTCAAGAGATTCTTCAATCAAAACTGGGTTGTTGGACAATTCTACACTTTCTCCAGATGCAACTGGAAAATCAGCATCCAACATTTTCCATGCCTCGTAAAACTTACGGATTTCGTATAAATTTGAAGAGGAAAAACCTCTCAATCCTGGAAGTTCTTTACGAAGTTGTTCGCTGATTTTTTCCATCACACCAGTGCCCCATGCAAATCGTTTTGTGTTCTTCGACAGATATTTCCCAACGGCAAAATAAACCGCAAGTTGGACTCGATTGACATCTTTCAAAGCCTCATATTGGCCTTGCAAAATGGCGGTCTTGATGGCCTCAACAGCTTGGGAAAGGGATATGGACGAATTGTTGTTTTCCATAGCAGGTGAATTGAATCCGCAAAGGTACGGAAAAGCGGGGAAATAGGAGAGGGATGGGGAGAAAATTCTAATGGCGCAAGTTCAAATAGCAAGTGCAAAAATAGTGAAAGTTTAGTTGCATAGCATAAAGAACCTGTTTTTAGGGGAGTCGAAGAATAGCTTTTCTCTTGGCCTTCTGTTGATTTTGTATTGTATTAGTTTGATGTAGTCATAGGTAATATCATTATTGCTTTGTACAAGTTTTCAGTTAGCAGGCTCTGGAAAACACCTTAGTAGATAAAAACCGTACATGTTTACCTAGCCTGTATGTACCAAGAGTTAATTGAACACAAATCAGGCTGGCAAACCTGTGACCCGTATCCATCTACTATATTTTCCAGATATTGCTAACTAGATACAAGCACAAATTGCCTTCAATTGCTCGGATGTCTCTCCGAACAACCAGTGGCAAAAATACAAATAATTTCAAATCAAAAGGATTTTTAGATGATTTTTCAAGAAATAATTGTATTTTTGCATCAAGAATGAAATCGAAATGTCAAGAGAAGAAAGAAATACGGTAGGTTATGTGGTGGCGCTTATTAGCGAGTTTGCCGCATTCTTTCACATACAGCCACGGCAAGCCTACGCCTATTTGAAACGGTTCAAGGGACTTGAGCATTTGGAGAGGCATTATGGGGTTTTGCACACGCAATCTTTCCCTGATGCCATTGAAACCATGGTGGAGGTTTGCGCTCACAATGGAGGACAACTGAAATGATACTCTATCACGGATCAAATATCAAAGTGTCCGTTCCCGACCTTACCCTTTCCAAGCCTTTCAAGGATTTCTGCAAGGGATTCTATCTTTCGGACAATTACGAACAGGCATGGGATATGGCCACACAAAAGGTCAGGCAAACGCTTACGGGAGAGTCGATAGTGAGTGAATTCCAGTTTGATGAAAACCTTCTGTTTTCAGCCGAACTACAAATCAAAATCTTCTCGGATTATAACGAAGAATGGGCGAATTTTGTACTTGACAACCGCGACAAAAATCTGTCGCAACCCATTCATAATTATGACATTGTCTATGGGCCCATTGCTGATGATGGTGTTGCCTTCCAACTGCGCCGCTATCAAGGTGGCGTGATTTCGATTGCCCGACTCGTGGAAGAATTGAAATATGCCAAACGCATCGCTTTCCAGTATTATTTCGGCACAGACCGCGCATTGCAAAAACTGACCGTCTTATGACTACAAAACTGACTCCCCAACAAACACAAATCATGAAGGACGATATTGCTGCTGCGCTTATCGGCTATCTGATGGAGGATTATCATTATTCTTGGCAAGAAGCGTTGGACATCCTATACACATCAGAAACCTTTGAAAGGCTGCAAGACAATGAGACCGGTTTGTATTATCAAAGTCCCGGGTATGTCTATTCGTTTTTGGATAACGAAATGAAGACCGCCGTGGTGAGTTGATTTTATTGTGCAAAAACGAAAAAAAATCAAAAAAAATGCTTGCTATTCCAAAAAATCCGTATTTTTGCAGTGCAATTTCACACTAACTAATCAAATAGGAGAGACGCTATCGAGAGATTTATACCCGTAATAACCAAGCATATACAAGATGCAAAAGAGAAAAGGGGACCACTTGTCCAACATAGTGAAAAGCGACAAGGAATTGATTGAACGCTACCAAGAAGGTGATGTTCAAAGTTTCGAAATATTGATTAGTCGTTATCAGAAACAGATTTATTCGTATATCATAACTCTTGTGAAAGACAAGCAGTTGGGTGATGATGTTTTTCAAGACACTTTCGTCAAGGTCATCCAGACCATCAAGTCGAAGGCCTACAAGGACGACGGACGGTTCGTGCAATTTGCCATGCGCATTGCGCACAACTTGGTAATTGACCATTTCCGCAAGGAGAACCGCATTCCCACGGTGGAGTCGTCGAGCGATGATTACAGCTACATTGACAATGTTCCGATTACGGATGTTTCTGTAGAACAAGGCATGATCGTCGATCAGGTTCATTCCGATTTGCACCGCATGATTACCTTCCTTCCCGACGAGCAGCGCGAGGTGCTCCGCATGCGTATCTTCGACGACATGAGCTTCAAGGACATCGCCGATGTGACCAATGTGAGTATCAACACCGCTCTTGGCCGCATGAGGTATGCCTTGATCAACCTGCGTAAGATGATGGTTGCCAATAACATGACCCTCACTTATTAGCCTACGCGACAATGTTATGGCTTATGACGATGGCCGCTTTCACAGTCGTTGAAGTGGCCATCGTAAAAAAATATTTCCGAATATATAATAATACAAAAATGGCAGCGTTATTAGGTCAAAGTATAACCTAACAAACGCCTATGACAAATAGTTACACCTCTAACCCATTATCCGTTGAAGACGAAGTGTTGTTATCACAAATCAGGGAGGTTTTCCGTAGGGAGAGCGAGCAACAGCAACCCAGCCGCAATGTTTTGCGCTACCTGTATGACTACGCCGCCGCCTACGAGGCACTGAACACTGGGCTGATGGGTCAGGTTGCTTACATGAACAACTGACCACAACGGAATGGAAGATTGAAAAAGTCGCTGAAAATCAGCGGCTTTTTTTGTTCTGCCTCCTGATGTCATTCCTGCGCGGGCAGGTGCGCTGGCGGGAATCTGCTAAGGCGGCAAGACGGTTTTGAAAAGCATAGATTCCCGCTTTCCCGCAAGCCTCCGTTGGAATGACATGCTTTCTTTGTTCTGTCTCATGATGTCATTCCTGCGCGGGCAGGTGCGCTGGCGGGAATCTGCTAAGGCGGCAAGGCGGTTTTGAAAAGCATAGATTCCCGCTTCCCCGCGAGGCTCCGCTGGAATGACATGCTTTCTTTGTTCTGTCTCCTGATGTCATTCCTGCGCGGGCAGGTGCGCTGGCGGGAATCTGCTAATGCGGCAAGGCGGTTTTGAAAAGCATAGATTCCCGCTTTCCCGCAAGGCTCCGCTGGAATGACATGCTTTTTAGAACCTGCGAGATAAAGCCTTGACAGTATTGCTGTTATATACCTCTTTAAAAAATAAATAATTAATTATTTGGAAAGTGTGCGGAAACTCAATAAATTTGCAGACTTTTATCCGCATTTGAAAATCAAATTCTAATACATAACAAGTTATGAACAAGCAGATTACATTAGAACAGGCTGTCGAAAAAGTTCACGACAGCATGACGATTATGTTTGGCGGTTTCCTCGGTGTGGGAAGTGCCACCCAAATCATTGACGCCATCGTTGCGAAAGGCGTTAAAGACCTCACCATCATTGCCAACGATACGGCTTATGACGAAGTGGCCCACGGCAAGCTGGTCAGCAACCACCAAGTGAAAAAGGCCATCGTGTCGCACACTGGCACCAACAAGCAGACGGCCATTCAGAAGAACGAGGGTACCCTCATTGTGGAATATGTCCCGCAAGGCACTTTGGCAGAGCGCATTCGCGCCTACGGTGCGGGTCTCGGCGGCGTGCTGACTCCCACGGGTTTGGGCACCATCATGGCCGACGGCAAGCAAATTGTCAACGTGGACGGCAATGACTACCTGTTGGAGAAGCCGTTGAAGGCCGATATTGCCTTCTTGCGCGCCAACATCGTTGACGAGTTCGGCAATATGGTGTTCCTCGGCACGACCAACAACTTCAACCCGCTGATGGCCACCGCTGCCGACTATGTCGTGGTTGAGGCTGAAAAAATGGTGAAAGTCGGCGAGATTGCCCCTGAACACGTCCATGCCTCCGGCATTTATGTGGATGCGATTTATGTGGAAAAATAATTAGGTGGCGGACGTGGTGCAGCATAATGATTGCAGCGGACGCACGCGATAATTCAATAATTAAACGATAAACAACTCAACATCATGGAATACAGAACAAAAATCAGACTGCGCATGAGCGCAAAGGATGCCCACTACGGTGGCAATTTGGTTGATGGCGCCCACATGGTTCACCTTTTCGGTGATGTGGCGACCGAACTCTTGATTATGCGTGACGGCGATGAAGGCTTGTTCCGCGCTTACGACAAAATCGACTTCTTGGCTCCCGTCTATGCCGGTGACTTCATCGAGGTCGAAGGCTGGATCGACAGGGAAGGCAATACCTCACGCCACATGCAATTCGAGGCACGCAAGGTGGCCATTTCGCGCCCCGATATTTCGGCTTCAGCTGCCGACGAACTTGACGAACCTATTGTGGTTTGCCGTGGTTCGGGAACCTGCGTTACACCTAAAGAGTGCCAGAGAAAATAATGACATTCTGCCTTGCTCGGAAGCGTGTAATTGCGGGTCTTCGCCCACAATGACGACAAGAGGCTGGAAACAATTTTGAATTTGTACTATTTAATATTTAATCTTGAAATCAACGAAATGGATAAACTGATCATCACTGCCGCCATCTGCGGCGCGGAAGTCACCAAGGAACAGAACCCTAATGTGCCCTACACTGTTGAAGAAATCGTGCGCGAGGCCAAGTCGGCTGTCGATGCCGGCGCTGCCATCGTGCACCTGCACGTCCGTTGGGACGATGGTACCCCGACCCAAGACCGTGGTCGTTTTCAGGAATGCGAAGAGGCCATCCTGAAGGTGTGCCCCAATGTCATCCTTATTCCTTCGACAGGCGGTGCTGTCGGCATGACACCCGACGAACGCCTCCAAAGCACCGACACCAACCCGTTGCCTGAGATGGCCACCCTCGATTGCGGCACATGCAACTTCGGTGACGAGATTTTCGACAACTCCATGCCGACCATGCGTGCCTTCGGTAAACGCATGATGGAACGCGGCATCAAGCCTGAATACGAATGCTTTGAGATGGGCCATTTAGACACTATCCTCACCATGGCCAAGAAGGGTCAGGCTCCTGGTGCTCCCATGCAGTTCAACTTCGTGTTGGGCGTGCCTGGCTGCACTCCCGCCACTGTTGCCAACCTTTGCTGGCTTGTTAACGGCATCCCTGCTGGTTCCACCTGGACCGTTACGGGTGTGGGCCGTCATGCCTTCCCGATGGCCGCTGCCGCTATCGCCATGGGCGGTAATGTCCGCGTGGGCTTCGAGGACAACCTCTACCTCTCGAAGGGCGTTCTCGCCCAATCGAATGGCGAACTGGTCGCCAAGGTCGTCCGCATCGCCAACGAACTCGGTCGCCCGATTGCCACGTCTGATGAGGCGCGTGAAATTTTGGGTTTGAAGCCGCGTCGTTAATTATCAACGGCTTCCACTATATGACAGCCCTGCAAACGACAACACAATTATTCAATTAAACAGATAATCAATTAAACAACACGAAAGATGCAAAAACATGGTAACAAATACGGTACTCACCGTGTGATCGAACCCGTCGGCGTGCTGCCGCAACCCGCTAACAAACTGAACAACAACATGGATGAGATTTGGGACAACGAAATCCTCATCGATGTGCAGACCCTCAACATTGACTCCGCTTCGTTCACCGACATTCACAACTATGCTAAGCAACAGGCTGGTGCCGGTGCAAGCGAAGAGAAGATCATGGAAGAGGTCAAAAAGGAAATGTTCCTCAATGTTGAGTTGCAAGGCAAGCACCGCAACCGTCGCACCGGTTCGGGCGGTATGCTCCTTGGCAAGGTTGAGAAAATCGGCGACGCCCTGAAAGGCAAAATCGATCTGAAGGAAGGCGACCGCATTGCCACCCTCGTCAGCCTCTCGCTGACCCCGCTCCGTATTGACGAGATTCTCGCCATCCGTCCCGATGTTGACCAAGTCGACATCAAGGGTAAGGCCATCCTTTTTGAAAGTGGTATCTACGCCAAGATTCCGAATGACATGCCTGAGAAACTCGCTTTGAGTGCCCTCGATGTGGCCGGTGCTCCCGCCCAAACTGCCAAACTCTGTCACTACGGTCAGACCGTCCTCATTCTCGGTGCCGGTGGTAAGAGCGGTATGCTCTGTGCCTACGAAGCCAAGAAGCGTGTCGGCGTGACAGGCAAGGTGATCGGTATCGCCAACAGTCCCAAGTCGACCCAACGTATTAAAGAACTCGGCTTCTGCGACATCGTGGAAAGTGCCGCCGGCATGACACCCGTTCAGGTTTATGAGATGATTGAGAGACTGACCGACGGTAAGATGGCTGATGTGACTATCAACTGCGTCAATGTTCCAGATCAGGAAATGACTGCTGTGCTCTGCACGAAGGATGACGGTGTCGTCTATTTCTTCAGCATGGCCACCAGCTTCACCAAGGCTTCTCTCGGTGCTGAAGGCATCGGTGCCGATGTGAACATGATTATGGGCAATGGCTACACCAAAGGCCACGCCGAATTTACCTTGCAAGAACTTCGCGAAAGCCCTGAGTTGCGCAAGATTTTTGAGGAATTGTATGCATAATTAGCTGTCAGCAATCAGCCATCAGCGATCAGCCTTTGTGCCGATTGCTGGTGGCTGACCGCTGAAAGCTGAAAGTTGAATAATATGGCAGAATCAAGAAGAAAACAAATGTTTCCCGATGTCACCGACGAACAGTGGAACGACTGGAAATGGCAGGTGAAGAACCGTATTGAGACCCTTGAGGACTTGAAGAAATATGTGAAGTTGACCCCCGCTGAGGAGGAAGGCGTCAAGAAGACCCTTTCGACATTGCGCATGGCCATCACCCCATATTATCTGAGCCTCATCGACCCGAACGACCCGCATGACCCCGTCCGCCGTCAGTGTATCCCCACCGAATTGGAGACACATCAGGTGGCCGCCGACTTGCTTGACCCGCTGCATGAGGATGAAGACTCGCCGACCCCGGGTTTGACCCACCGTTATCCCGACCGCGTGCTGTTCCTTATCACCGATATGTGCTCCATGTACTGCCGTCACTGCACACGCCGCCGTTTTGCCGGCCAAACCGATAACGAATGCGGTACCGACCGAATCGAGAAGGCCTTGGAATACATCGAAAAGACCGAGTGTGTCCGTGATGTGCTGCTATCGGGCGGCGATGCCTTGATGGTCAGCGACAAAAAATTGGAATACATCATCTCGCGCTTGCGCCAGATTCCTCATGTGGAGATTGTCCGTTTGGGCACCCGCACGCCTGTGGTATGCCCGCAGCGTATTACCCCTGAGTTGTGCGACATGTTGAAAAAGTATCATCCGATTTGGGTTAATACGCACTTCAACCACCCGAATGAGGTGACCGCCGAATCGCGTCGTGCCTGCGAGATGCTGGCCAACGCCGGTGTTCCGTTAGGCAACCAGAGCGTGCTATTGCGCGGTGTCAACGACTGCGTCCATGTGATGAAGCACCTTGTCCACGATTTGGTCAAGATGCGCGTGCGTCCTTATTATATTTATCAGTGCGACCTCTCGATGGGTCTCGAACATTTCCGCACCCCGGTGTCGAAAGGTATCGAAATCATAGAGGGACTGCGTGGTCATACTTCCGGCTTCTGCGTTCCGACCTTTGTCGTTGATGCGCCCGGCGGCGGTGGGAAAACCCCTGTCATGCCACAGTATGTCATTTCGCAATCTCCCGGTAAAGTGGTGCTGCGCAACTTCGAAGGTGTCATCACAACCTATTCCGAGCCGACTGAATACCACAACGAATGCAATTGTACGGAGTGCCAGGCTGCACGCGCTAAGGAGCAAGTAGCTGACGACAAGGCCGTTGACGGAGTGATTTCATTGCTCGAAGGTGAAAGGATGAACATTGAGCCGAAGGCGTTGAAGCGGCATGAACGGAATGAGAATAGATAATTAATAAAGGTGATTTGTAGAGACGCAAGGGTTTGCGTCTCTACAATCTGCCCAAAATGTTTGACGAAAATGACCAAAGAAGAATTGTTGCTGAAGTTGGCTGACATCGAATGGGATGACTTTGAATGCAAGTCATGCCAGAACAAGCTGTCGGAAGACGTGTGGTCAACAGTTTCGGCCTTCTCGAACACCTCGGTAGGGTGGGTTGTTTTTGGCATCAAACAAGTTGGGAAGAAGTTTGAGATTCAAGGCGTAAACAACGGCGAAAAGACCGAATCGGATTTCTTGAACACGCTTCGTAGCGAGAAGTTCAACATGCGACTGTCGGCCAAAGGGCAGAAGTACAACTTTGACGGCAAGCTGGTTTTGGCGTTCTTTGTGCCCTCATCGATGGTGAAGCCCATCTATTACGGCAATCCCGTCAACACCTTTATTCGCACAGGCAGTGGCGACCGCCGCGCCACCGAGATGGAAGTCATGGCCATGATGCGTGACCAGGCTTTCGGAAGCAAGAGCGAACAAGTGGTGGAGGGAACAAGCATCGACGACCTCAACAAAGGTTCGTTGGAGACCTACAGGAACCAAATCCGCAACGACAATCCGTCGTTCCCCTATAAAAACCTGCCTGACGAGCAATTCTGCGAGAAGGTAGGCATTTCGAAAGAGGGAAAATTGACCATAGGCGGTATCCTGATGCTCGGCCAACGCGACGTGGTACAGCGGTATGTGAACAACTTCTGGATTGATTACATGGAAATTCCGGGCAAGACCCTTGCCGAGGCACGGGTGCGTTACACCTACCGAATGCAAGAACAGGACAACATCTGGGAGTCGTATCAGATTATCCTCCAACGCTTGCGCAACTATGTGAATGCACCCTACCAGGCCCGTCCCGACAGCATCGGTGCGGAAGACGAGTCACAGCTGTATGCTTTGAGGGAAGGACTTACGAACTGTTGTGCCCATGCCGACTACTTCAGTCCGATGCATCCCACCATACGGGTTTTCTCCGACCGCATTGAGTTGCAGAATCCCGGCAGGTTCATGTTTCCGTTGTCGGAACTGCGCACCCAGATACACTCTATTCCGCGCAACCCAAGCATCATCAAGTTCTTCCGCTATGCTAAACTTGGTGAGAACGCGGGCTATGGCATCGACAAGATGTTGGCCTGGGAACAGCTCACCAACGGCAAGGTGGAGTTCACCAGTGACTTGGTCAGCTCAACCATCACTTATTGGTTGGGGGAACAAGTTAGGGAACAAGTTAGGGAACAGGCTAGGGAACAAGTTAGTGAACAAGCTGGTGAACAAGCTAATGGTACAGCTAGTGGTATAGTTAGTGGTACAGCCAATGGTCAAGTTAGTGGTCAAGCTGGTGAACAAGTTAGTGAACAAGTCCAACAACTGATTAATGTCATACGTGATAGAGTTTTATCTTTGTTCGACATACAAGTTAGATTAAGAATCAGTAGTAGGAGTTTTGTGCAAATGAAACTACTTAAGCCAGCCATCGAAGGTGGTTATGTACTTCGTTCATATCCAGACAAGCCAAATCACCCAAAACAACGGTACTATCTTTCTGAAAAAGGATTGAAACTCGTAAAATGATAGTTAAAATGAAAACAACAAGACTTTACACTCTGCTTGCGCTGTTGATGGTTTTTGCAGTAGGATGCAACAAACCAGATGAGCCGAATAATAGTGGTGGAAACAATGGCACCAATAATAGCGATGTGCGTGTGACCACATACACCCCACAAGAAATTTCATATACTACAGCAGTATGTGGAGGCGATGCTATCGCTATACAAGGTCTTTCTCTTACTGAAATTGGCGTTTGTTGGGGTAAAGAGCAGAACCCTACTGCTAACCAATCCCACTATTCAACAGCCGTTTGGAATGAACCTTTCGTTTATACAATTACGGAATTGGATCTTGGCACAACTTACCATGTGCGTGCTTACGCCTTGCGTGGATTGGAATACTACTATGGGGAAGACAAATGTTTCACTACTTTGGAAATTAGTGGCGGAAATGGCATATTAAACAACCACGAATATGTTGATCTTGGTTTGCCAAGCGGAACTTTATGGGCTACATGTAACATTGGCACAACCACCCCAGAAGGTTATGGTGACTTCTTTGCATGGGGCGAGACCGAACCGAAAACAATATATGACTGGAGTACTTACAAGTATTGCAATGGTGGAAACTTTGAGTTGACCAAATATTGTCATAAATCTAATTATGGTTACAATGGATATACGGACGAACTGACCGTCTTGTTGCCTGAAGACGATGCTGCTACTGTAAAATGGGGTGGCGAATGGCGTACACCAACATTGGAAGATTGTAATGAACTGTTGGATAATACCACATGCATTTGGGCAAAAAAGAACGGTGTGCTTGGCAGACTTTTCATTGCGGATAATGGTTGTAGTATTTTTCTACCTTGTGATTGCTGGTCAAGTACTCTTGTCACGGATCATTATTATAATGGTGTGCTTATAGGTGCTCGACCAGATATCGCACGGCTTTTAGTTGTTAATGATTACTGTTTTGTGAATTATGAGGATAGAGATCATGGCATATCTGTTCGTCCAGTTTTTAGTGTAAACAAATGACCTTCATCAACGAAATATTAAACTACGACAGCCTCTCGATAGTGGGTTTGCAGAAGAACACGGGGAAGACCGTCAGTCTGAACTATGTGCTTGACCGCCTGCCCGTCGATAAGAAGCGCATTGCCGTAACTTCAATAGGCATTGATGGAGAGAGCACCGACCAAGTAACACGCACCCAGAAACCGGAGATCTATTTGCGCCAAGGCATGTATTTCGGGACTTCCGAGATGCATTACCGCCAACGCAAGATTGTCTCAGAACTGGTTGACGTGAGCGACGAGAGCACCTCATTGGGTCGTGTGGTAACGGCCAAGGCCTTGACCTATGGCAAGTTGTTGTTGTCGGGGCCATCGTCCACCGGCGGTTTGAAGCGTTGGATCAAAGACATGCACCGCGTGGGCATCGACTTGGTCATCATTGATGGGGCCTTGTCGAGGCTGAGTTTGGCTTCACCCGCTGTGAGTCAAAGCATGATTTTGGCCACAGGTGCCGCCTATTCCAACAACATGAACACCTTGATTCAACGGACCGCCTTCGTGGTGGAGCTGATCAACATCGGGCTGACCAATGACAACAACCTAAAACTGTTGTTTCCCATCGAGAAAGGTGTGTGGTATGTGGATTCTGAGGATGTGTTGCATGAAATTGAGGCAGTTTCGTCCCTTTCGCAAGAGATTCATTTTGAGGGTATGGACGACTGCCAGACCTTATATGTGGCTGGAGCCTTGGTGGACGGTTTCCTCGAAAAGGTAAGAAAGAACCCGAAACTGAAGACGGTAGAACTGGTGGTGCGCGATTTCACAAAGATATTCGTCACACCGCAGCAATACAGGATGTTCGTGAAGGCAGGAGGGAAAATCCGCGTGCTCCAAAAGAGCAAACTGATTGCCGTAACCGTCAACCCAACTTCACCATCGGGCTATGTGATGGACTCGGATGTGCTGTGCAAGCGGCTTTCTGAAGCCATTCAACTGCCGGTGTATGATTTGATGAAAAACAATGTCGATGTTTTCGCTCCGCAAACCTATCAAAACTGTGTTTGCGAGACGGAAGCATATCAAGATTGTGTTTGTGAGAAGCAAACACGCACAACGAGATGAAACTGAGAGAGAACATAGAATCACCTTGCGGTCTGCGCTATTTGCTGGACCAACTCGAACTGCAATCGGGCTATGCACGCCGTTGGCTGCTTGACCTGCCCATGATGCGGACAGGGGAGGAGGTTGCACAGGCCTACGCAACTTTGCACCTGTTTGCCGATTTCGTCGAGCGGGTGGATACACCTTATATTAATACGCTCCAATTCCGCCTACAGGGGCTAAAGGACATCCGAATGACCATTAGGAACCTTGGACAGCAAGCTGTTCTTGACGATATCGAACTCTTTGAGGTAAAGCATTTGGCCATGCTTGCGGGTGATGTGGCAGAGCGGATGAAGACCCACGGCATGAATCAAGCCGTCCAAGTGCCCGACTTGAGTGAGGTTGTCACCATCCTTGACCCCGACGGACTGAAAATGGCCACTTTCTATGTGTATGATTCTTACTGTCAAGAGTTGAGGGACTTGCGCTCACAGATGCGCCGGCACCCCGACAAACAAGATGAACTACTGTTGGAGTGTGCCGAGATTGAGGAAAACGTGAGGAAAGACCTGAGCAAGCGGTTGTATCCCTTTGCAAAGCCATTGGAAGAAGCACAAACTGCCTTGGCCAAAATAGATGTAAATCTGGCGAAGGCATTGCAGATGAAGCAGTTGAAACTTTGTTTTCCAACGATTTCGAAAGATGATGTTACGCATTATCAGGCGATGTTTCATCCTCAAGTGAAGGATGCCTTAGAACAAAGAAAACGGAGCTTCCAACCGTTGACGATAGAATTCGGGCAGAAGCCCACCTTGATTACAGGAGCCAACATGGGCGGTAAGACCGTAGTATTGAAGACTTTGACCTTGTGCCAATACCTATTTCAATATGGGTTTGGCATACCGGCAGCGAAGGCCGACATTGCGGTCAAGGATGTGATTTATTTCTGTATTGGCGACGACCAGTCCATCGAGAAGGGGCTGTCGTCGTTTGCTGCGGAGATGAAGAACATCGATACCGTCATCAAGACATCGCGCGAAAACAGAAAGATAGTGGCGTTGATTGACGAGCCGGCACGCACCACCAACCCCACCGAGGGGACGGCTTTGGTGTCAGCCTTGGTGAAGGTGCTGCGCGGCGACAATGTGAGTTTCGTCATGACTACGCATTACGATATTGAGCCGACCGACGCCCGTTGCCTGCGGGTGAAGGGCTTCGTGGACAGCACAATGAACTACGAACTCATCGAAGTGCAGGACGGCGAAGTGCCGCACGAGGCGCTGAATATCGCCGAGAGTTTGGGAATTGATGCTGAATGGATTGCCGAGGCGAGAAACATTCTAATTATGTCGAATTCGACACAATTAAAAACCCCCTCGAATTCGAGGGGGTTTAGGACCCAAAATGAAAAAGATGGAGGGATATAGTATGGCAAAGATATTGGTTCAAGATACTAATATTACGATACTTTCCATTGACAGCAAGGATTATATCTCTTTGACTGACATTGCAAAGTATAAAACCGATGACCCGCCGGCGGTTATTGCCAACTGGATGCGTAATCGTAATACGATTGAATACTTGGGGATTTGGGAATCGTTATATAATCCCAATTTTAACCCCCTCGAATTCGAGGGGTTTAGAAAGCAAGCGGGTTTGAATGCTTTCACCATGTCGCCCACAAAATGGATTGATGCAACTGGTGCAGTAGGTATTTTAGTAAAAACTGGCCGTAATGGCGGCACATACGCCCACAAAGACATCGCCTTCAAGTTTGCCAGTTGGATTTCGGTTGAGTTTGAGTTGTATGTTGCCAAGGAATTCCAACGCCTAAAAGAGGAAGAACAAAAACAACTCGGTTGGTCAGTGAAGAGGGAGTTGGCGAAAATCAATTATCATATCCATACTGACGCGATTAAGGAAAATCTTGTGCCCGAGGAACTTGACCGTTATCATGCCTCTTTGATTTACGCCAACGAAGCCGATGTGCTGAATGTGGCCTTGTTTGGTGTGACGGCGAAGGAATGGCGTGATGCCAACCCCGACTTGAAAGGCAACATCCGTGACTATGCGAACATCAACCAACTGATTTGCCTCTCGAATATGGAAAACCTCAATGCGGTCTTTATTAATAACGGTATGCCGCAGCGGGATAGACTGATTGAACTGAACAAAATCGCCATCCAGCAGATGAAGGTGCTGGAGGGCGTGGAAGAAAGGAGAATGCTGAAATGATTAAACACTTAACTCAAAAAATGAAGAAACTTATTATTTCTATAATTCTATGCACCTTTGCATTAAATGCAGTGGCTCAAATAGAAATGTTTGATGAAAGCGTTCAAAAAGTAGAAAAAGCGGAAGTGTTACCTTACGATAGTATGCGAAATATTACTACTAAAGAATATGTAAGAGGTGACAGCCATAAATATACTCTTCATCATTTAATTGGACAAACTTTAATGTATTGTGGTCTCCCATATAATGGATTTGAACAAGGTGAGTATTATTTAGTTGACAGCATGTTAATGATTGATAAAGGATTATATCTTACAAATGTCAAAACGAACAAACGAGTAATAGAGAATGGTAGTCTGTATGACTACAATTATAGATGGGTTGTCGTTGGGCATTATGAAAAGATGAAATCACTTTATTTAAACAAGGAGTTTGTTTATGTCGGTACGGATGATGTGTATATTGAATATCCATGGAAAAAAGCAAATGGTCTTATCAATCTTGAAACAGATACCGTAACAACTGATATCCCAATTGGATCTATATGGAACTGTGTTGGTGTTCAAGTTAAACCTAGGAAAAAAGATGATAGAATGTTTTATTCTGATAAGAGAAGCCCTATTGTTTTAATCATGGATAACAACGTTTATGGTAGACACTATTGTTATTTAGAAGATGAACTGGGAAGACCATATAAGTCACTTTCTGATGACAAAAGACCGTTAGTTTGTGGCAGATTTCAACTAAAATCCGACTATGAAAAAATGAAGGAATTTACGGCAAAAAGAAAGGCTGAACTTACGAAAAAATATGGTGCTTCAAACGCAAAATTAATAGTTGAAGGTAAAGTGCGAATTGGCATGACAAAAGCAATGTGTGAAGAAGCATGGGGTTCACCTGACAAAATAAACAAAACGATTGGCTCTTGGGGTACACATGAACAATGGGTTTATGGAAATAGTTATCTTTATTTTGAAGGAAATAAACTAACAACAATTCAAAACTAATCAATAACGAACAATAAATCAATTATTTAAACAACATAAGTAGTATATGGAAAGTAAATTAGGACTTGATTTTAAGAAAGTGGAGTATGCCAGGGGGCTGGCGAAGAACATCGCTGACGATGTGCAGGCCTTCTGCGAGCAATACACCACGGTGGCCGTGGAGCGCACCCTCGCCCGACTGATGGGCATCGACGGGGTGGACGAAAGCGATGTGCCGCTGCCCAATGTGGTGGTGGACGCCATCAAGGACAAGGGCGTGCTCGGCGAGGGCATCCTGTTCTTCATCGCCAACGCCATGATCCAGACGGGCCTCAACCCGCAACAAATCGCCGAGAAGGTGGCCAAAGGCGAACTCGACATCACCAAGGTGGTGACGCGCGACCAGAAACAGATTGCCGCCACGCTGCAACCCGTCATCGACGAGAGCCTGACGCGCATCCGCACCCGCCGCGCCCGCCGCGAGCATTACCTCGAAACCATCGGCGAAGGCCCCAAGCCATACCTTTATATTATTGTAGCCACGGGTAACATCTACGAGGATGTGGTGCAGGCCCAGGCCGGTGCCCGTCAGGGAGCCGACATCATCGCCGTGATCCGCACCACGGGCCAGAGCCTTTTGGACTATGTGCCTTACGGCGCCACCACCGAGGGCTTTGGTGGCACCTTCGCCACGCAGGAGAACTTCCGCATCATGCGTAAGGCCTTGGACGAAGTGGGCGAGGAGGTAGGCCGTTACATCCGCCTCTGCAACTACTGCTCGGGTCTCTGCATGCCCGAAATCGCCATCATGGGCGCTTTCGAAGGCCTCGATGTCATGCTGAACGACGCCCTCTACGGCATCCTGTTCCGCGACATCAACATGCAGCGCACCCTCATCGACCAATACATGAGCCGTATCATCAACGGCTTTGCGGGCGTCATCATCAACACAGGTGAGGACAACTACCTGACCACCGCCGATGCTGTAGAAGCCGCGCATACCGTACTGGCTTCCGACCTCATCAACGAGCAGTTGGCCATGATTGCCGGTCTGCCCGAAGAACAGATGGGGCTGGGCCATGCCTTCGAGATGGACCCGATGTTGGAGAACGGCTTCCTCTTGGAACTCGCTCAGGCGCAGATGACCCGCGAGATTTTCCCCAAGGCCACGCTGAAATACATGCCTCCGACCAAGTTCATGACAGGCAATATCTTCCGTGGCCACATCCAAGACGCGCTGTTCAACATCATCGGCATCTGGACGCACCAAGGTCTGCAACTGTTGGGTATGCCCACCGAGGCCATCCACACGCCGTTCATGAGCGACCGTTACCTCTCCATCGAGAATGCCCGCTACATCTTCAACAACATGAAGGACATCGGCGAGGAGATGGAGTTCAAGGAGGGTGGCATCTGCCGTCAACGCGCCCACCTGGTGCTCGACAACACCATCAAGCTGCTTGAGGAACTCGTCAAGGAAGGTCTGTTCACCGCCTTGGAAAAAGGTATCTTTGGCGATGTGAAGCGCCCGAAGAACGGCGGCAAGGGTTTGTCCGGCGTAACGATGAAGAGCGAGAATTATCTGAATCCGTTTGTTGAACTAATGAAAGGGAAGAAATAATGAGTGAAGGTTTGTATTCAATGGAGGCCAAGGATTACGACAAAACCCTAGACCTCACCAAGATAAAGCCCTACGGCGACACCATGAACGACGGCAAGATGCAGTTGAGCTTCACCTTGCCCGTGCCTTGCGGCGCAGAAGCCATCGAAGCGGCCAAGATGCTGCTGAAGAAGATGGGATTGGAAAACCCCAGCGTGGTGTATTACAGGGAACTGACGCCCGGTTTCACCTTCGTCAACTGCTACGGCAGCTGCACGCACACCGTCGATTATTCGACCATTTATGTGCCGAAGGTGGAATCCACGACGATGGACATGTACGAGACCGACAAGTACATCAAGGAGAACATCGGACGCAAGATCGTCATCGTCGGCGCCTCGACGGGTACCGACGCCCACACCGTGGGTATCGATGCCATCATGAATATGAAGGGCTATGCCGGCCACTACGGATTGGAGCGCTACGAGATGATCGAGGCCTACAACCTTGGCTCGCAGGTGCCCAACGAGGAGTTCATCGCCAAAGGCATCGAACTGCATGCCGACGCGCTGCTCGTCTCGCAGACCGTGACGCAAAAGGATGTCCACATCCACAACATGACCAACTTCATCGAATTGATGGAGGCCGAGGGCCTGCGCGACAAGATGATCTGCTGCTGTGGCGGTGCCCGTATCACCCACGAATTAGCCAAGGAACTCGGTTTCGACGCTGGTTTCGGCATGAACACGTATGCAGACGACGTCGCCTCTTTTGTGGTACAAGAGATGGTAAAACGAGGAATGAAATGAGTGTAAAAAGTGTTGATTTATAAAGTTGCACTTTACAAATCGACGCGAAATGTAAAGTAGCACTTTCGAAATCAACACAGAATTAATACTTTAAGAATATGTGTAACAAGGTTTTACTAGCCTATGTATCTGAAAAGGATAGTGTTTTCCTGTTCGGCAATCGCCGAACAGGAAAACCTGCGCTTCTTTTAAATTCATATTTTTGCCATTGTAAATCAAATAAAACTCTAAAATTATGAAAAGACTATTTACAGTATTGACACTTTTAATATGTGTATGTTCACTAGCCTTTGCAACGGAAAACGAGGACATTAGCAAGTATAAGTTGAAAGAATACAGCACGGTGGAAGAATTCCAAGAAGCTTATTTGAATAAAGTGGTTTCTTATTTGCCAATCGTGAAAACCAGTTCAAGTATCCCTGATCATACTTATTTAGAACCCATTTTGGGATTTAGCTATGACTTGGAAATAAAACAGTATTTAGTAACGAATATCATAAAAACTTCTATAAAGAAATGTGAATGGCTGACTATGGAGTGGACAATAGAGGATATGGATAGTCACAAAACCAAGACTTTTACCGTGTTTTCAAACAACTACCCCAATGAAGTCCCTTATACCGCTAAAGCACTTGGAGAAAAGTTCCTTTTCAGAGACTTGCCATTCTATCAATTAGAAGACTGGAAAGAAGAACACAAGTCAGAAATCGGACAGTTTTTCGAGAACAATAGGGTTAAGGCAAAATATGAGGTAATTGATCTGTTCCTAAAAATCGATAATGATCCGGATAAGATTCTTCTCAACGAAAAGAAAATTTTGAAA
Organism: Candidatus Limimorpha sp.; assembly: GCA_041854745.1. Taxonomy (GTDB): domain Bacteria; phylum Bacteroidota; class Bacteroidia; order Bacteroidales; family F082; genus Limimorpha. The sequence goes on from JBHACT010000009.1 coordinate 20,348, forward strand.
TTTTACACCGTTCAAAACACGATTACAGGAGAAAAACATGACTACGTCGCTTCTAAGGCTCAGGAGCTTTGCTTTAAGGAAGACTTGTCTGGAGGTTATAGTTCCATTTTATCAAAGGTCGAAAAGCCGTCAAATCCCTCAGTAAAAAAAGGGAAGATAACCATAGTGGAAGATAAGGACAAGACGAAATACAACTACGAGGACAACTTTATCAGTATTACTATTTTCTGCACATCAGAAAAGTTCAATTTCATATTAAAAAACAAATCCGACAATTCAATAAAGATTATTTGGGACGATGCTGCTTTTGTCGATTATTCAGGAAACACATCTAGGGTAATGCATAGTGGCATAAAATACTCTCAAAAAGAGGCATCTCAACCTGCATCAACTATTATTAAAGGTGCTACACTTGACGATGTCGCCTGTCCCACAGCGAATGTTTACTATAGCACAATTCTGAAAGATTGGGTAACCAAGTCTATGTACCCCCAATATGCTACATATGGAGCAAATCAGATACAACTAATGCTCCCAATACAAATTAAAGATGTTGTCAATGAGTACATTTTTGTGTTTGATCTCAAATATGGTTACAACTATCCAGAAAGGCTAAATTTACCATAAAAAGAAAATCTTAAATCTTAAATCTTTAAATATCAAATCTTTAAATTAAAAATTATGGACAAAAATGAAATGAGAGAAGTGATCGCCAAGCGTGCTGCAAAAGAATTGCACGACGGCGACGTTGTCAATCTGGGTATTGGCATCCCGACTTTGATTCCTAACTACCTGCCCGAAGGCGTCACCGTGACCCTCCAGACCGAGAACGGTGCCATGGGCATGGGCCCGACCCCCGAGGAAGGCAAGGAAGACAAGAACCTCATCAACGCTGGTGGTGGCGCCATCACGCTGCTACCTGGTGCCTGCACCTTCGACTCGGCCACCTCGTTCGCCATCATCCGTGGCGGCCATGTGAATGTGTCGTTCCTCGGCGCCCTGCAGGTGGATGAGAAGGGCAACCTCGCCAACTGGATTATCCCAGGCAAGATGGCTCCTGGTATGGGTGGTGCCATGGACCTCGTTGTGGGTGCCAAGCGTGTTATCTTGACCATGGAACACACCCAGAAGGGTGCTCCCAAGATCCTGAAAGAGTGCACACTGCCGCTGACCGCTGCCGGACAGGTGAACATGATCATCACCGAGATGGGTGTCATGGACATCACTCCCGAAGGCATTGTTCTGAAGGAAATCCATCCCGAGTTCACGGTGGAGCAGGTGCAGGCTGCCACTGAGGCGAAACTCATCATCGCTCCCGATCTGAAACCCATTGACATCTAATCCCCTTTGACATGGACTACAGTTTCTTGAAGATTGAGCAGCACGACCAAATCACCGTCATGAAAGTGTCGGCACCAAAGTCGTTGAACGCGCTCAACTCGACTGTTCTGAGGGAAATAGACGACTTCGTGAGTCACCTCGATACCGCCCAGACTCGTGTCCTCATCATCACGGGTGATGGCGAGAAGGCCTTCGTGGCCGGTGCCGACATTGCTGAGATGGTACACCTCTATGAGAAAGAAGGCTACGAATTCAGCAAAATCGGTGCCATTGCGTTCCGCAAGATCGAGATATTGCCGATACCCGTCATCGCTGCCGTCAACGGCTTCTGCCTCGGTGGCGGTTGCGAGTTGGCTATGGCTTGCGACTTTCGTTATGCCTCCGCGAAGGCCAAGTTCGGTCAACCTGAGGTGGGTCTGGGCATCACACCCGGCTTCTCCGGCACCTACCGTCTGGCCAAACTCGTCGGACAAGGCCACGCCAAGGAGATGATATACACGGGCAAGGCCATCCGCGCAGACGAAGCCCTGCGTATCGGCCTCGTGAACGCTGTTTACGAGCCAGAGGAACTGATGGACAAGGTGATGGAAACCGCCCAGAAAATGGTCGCCAACGCGCCTTTGGCCATACGATATGCCAAGCAGTGCATCAACGAGAGTTACGACCTGATTGCCGCTGATGCCATCGAGTTGGAAAACACCGCCTTCGGCAAGTGTTTCGCCACCGATGACCAGAAGGAGGGCATGACGGCGTTCCTTGAAAAACGGGAGGCTGTGTTTAAGGGGAAATGATTGCGCAAAGCGGCAGAGAACCTGCGCCTATTAGGCGCCCCCCTTCAAAGGGGGTGCCCGAAGGGCGGGGGATTCGAAGACCCCGGCAGGCATCTCCCCTTCAAAGGAGGAGCAAGCCGCGCAAAAAGAAGCTCCCGGCAGGCGTCCCCCTTCAAAGGGGGTGCCCGAAGGGCGGGGGATTCGAAGGCCCA
>JBHACT010000010.1:0-8423 GCA_041854745.1 Candidatus Limimorpha sp.
GGACGGCTAAAGGCTTGACCCTCACGGAGCGGCGCTTGCCGTTTGGTTTCTTGGAAACCACTCCGCGACCTGAGGGTCAGGCCTTTAGGCGGCTGTGTGTGGGGCCGATGATGTCGGCCTTGATTCTTTGTTCCTTTCTCATCAAGGAGAAAGGAAGGGGTGGACTGCTTCGCATCGCTTTGCTCTGCTCGCAGTGAGGCGCGAGGCGGCAGTGGGGGGGGAGGCTGTTTTTAATCCCCCTGACCCCCTAAAAGGGGGACTTTGTACTGCGCTTTGCTTGCAGTGGGGCGCGAGGCTGCGGTGGGGGAGGTTGGCACACGGGGCTGTCAAACACCCCGATACAAAGTGTCGGGCTCGTAATTCACACAACCACCATCGCGAGCAAAGCGAAGCAAAACCAAACTACCTAAAATACACCCGAGTAATCCCCGTGCCACCCGTCTCCAACGAGGCATCGAAGAAACCCTCCACATCACGGTTGTGACTGAGTTTCTCACGGATGAGCTTGCGCAAAATACCGTTGCCCTTGCCATGAAGAATACTCACCTCTTTGATGCTCAACAGCTTGGCTTCATCCAAATACTTATCTACGGTATCCAAAGCCTCTTCGGCACGCTTGCCGCGCACATCAAGGGTAAGGTTGAAACGCTCGGCCTTCTCGCTGAGGTCTTCGGCGATGCCATTCTGCCAACGGCGCTGTGTCTTGCGTACCTCGGCGCGGCTCACCTTGCGGAGCTTCTCTGGGCTGGTGCGCAATTTGACAGTGCCGAAGAGAACGGTGGCATCAGTCTCGCTGATGGCTAATACTTCGCCCACCACCTGCATTTCCTCAATACAAACGGTGTCGCCCTCCATCAGCACCACCTCAGTTTCTTCCTGCTGCTTGGTTTCGGCCTCCTCCTTGACCTTCTGCGCAATCTCTTCTTTGGTTTTTTCGAGGTTTTGACGGATTTCCTTTGTTTTCGTCTTCTCCGCCTGCGCCTCTTTAATTTCGCGGATGGTGCGCTCTATCTGGCTGTTGGCCTTCTGAATAAGCTCTTGGGCTTCGGCAGCGGCATCGCGTAGGTATTGTTTCTTCTTGCTTTCGATTTCGGCAAGGAGCTTCTTATATTTCTCCACCACCTCAGTCAGCAGTTGGTCGGCGATACGCAGGTCCTGTTCCTTCTTGCGGATGGCTTTCTTGTCCACTTCGAGTTGTTGCAGCTGTTTCTCAAATTTCAGGTGCTGGTCGCCGGTGATATTGGCCGCATCGTCAAGGATTTGTTTCGGGAAGCCGATTTTCTTGGCAATCTCGAAAGCAAAGGATGAACCAGGCTTGCCTGTCGTCATGATGTACATGGGCTGCATGAACTTCGTGTCGAACAGCATGGCACCGTTCATGATACCCTCGTGGTTGTCGGCCAGCAGTTTGAGGTTGGCATAGTGCGTAGTAACCATACCGAAGGCTTGTTTCTTGTTGAGTTCCAACAGTATGGCCTCAGCAATGGCACCGCCCAACTGGGGTTCCGTGCCCGTGCCGAACTCATCGATGAGGAATAATGTTTTTCCATCGGCCTGTTCCAAGAGAGCTTTCATATTAATAAGGTGTGAACTGTAGGTGGAGAGGTCGTCCAAAATCGACTGTTCGTCACCGATGTCGATGAAGAGGCTTTCGAAAAGGCCGCACTCCGAATCGACACGCATGGGCGGCATAAGGCCACATTGCAGTATGTATTGCAGCAGGCCCGTGGTCTTAAGACAAACCGACTTGCCGCCTGCATTGGGACCACTGATGACAAGAATACGCTCATTCCCATTGAGTTGCAAATCCAACGGAACAACTTGTTTGCCTTGGGCTTTCAGCTTCCTTTCCAACAAGGGATGGCGGGCTTGCTGCCAGTTGATATAAGGTGTGTCGTGAATTTCCGGTTTCACACCACCGATTTCGTTGGCCAACAAGGCTTTGGCACGGATGAAGTCAATTTCTCCGAGCATGTTCCAAGCCTTTCGGAGTTCGGAGAGATAAGGCCGCAGCAGTCGGGTGAAAGCCACCAGAATGCGGTGAATCTCGCGGCGTTCGGCATATTCCAACTCTTTGATTTCGTTGGAAGTGTCGAAAATCTCAGCAGGCTCGATGTAAACGGTCTGTCCTGTGGCCGACTCGTCATGGATGAAACCGCGGATGGCGCGTTTGTCGCCCGCCTTGACGGGGATGACGAGACGGCCAGCGCGGACGGTGAGTTCCGATTTCTGGTCAACCCAGCCCGCAGTCTTGGCTTCGCCCATGATCTGGCGTATGCGTTTCTCGATGCCGCCCTGCTTGCGGCGGATACTTTGGCGTATCTCCAACAGCTCAGCGGAGGCGTTGTCGGGGATTTCGCCCTTGTCATCAACAAGGCGGTTGACCTCGGTGAAGATACTGCGCTCAATGAAAATATTCTCAATCAGCAACTTGAGTTGTGGCGTGGTGTTGGCACTCTCCGAGTGGCCGTAGCGCAGGATGGCTTCGAGCACATTGAGCGAGGGCTTCAATGCGAAGAGGTCTTCCACATTAAGGCTGGTGCCGTCAATCTGGATGTGGTGGAAGGCCTCACGCAGGTCGTGGAAGTCGCGCACAGGAAAAGGCACACCCTTTTGCAGCAGACTGACGAACTCCTCAGTCTGTTCCAAGCTCTTAAGAATAGCGGCTTTGTCGGACGAAAAGGCCATAGCCTCCGCGTTCTCTAATCCCATCTGACTGATACAGTGGTCGGAGAGCATCTGCCGGATGTCCTTGAAGCCGATTTTCTGTTCATAATTGTTCGGATAAATCACGGATTGGAATTTTGAGGCGCAAAAGTACACAAAAAAGCCCGAATGCAGGCATTCGGGCTTGATTTATAAATGAATTACGATTACAAGCTCAACTCATACATGTAGCCGTGGTATTGCAGTGAGCCCGGGATGTCGGGGAAGAAGATACTGTTGGGGTGTTCCACATTTGTTAGGATGAGGTTCTCCATGATGACGGTCTTGGTGCCGTCGTCGTTGGTGGAAACCCTCATTGTGCCGCTCTTAGCCACATAACCTGTCTGTGGTTGGAAAGTCCAGAAGTTGCTGTCGAGGGCGACATGTACACAAGGCAGGGTGGGCAGATAAGGCGTGCCAATGCAGCCAAGGTTGTACTCACCATCGATGGCCTGACCGCCGAGATAGCTGACGATGAAGAAACGCTTGCGGTCGGCCGACATGAAGAGCATCGACTTCACATCGAGGCCCAAAAAACTCAAGTTGTCAAGCGCGGTAACACCCGCCAGACCAATGGGGCTTTCGATGTTATTAATCTTGAACTTGTTTTCGGTGTCGAAGGTGTAGGGAGTCAGTGGGCCGTTGAAGTTGATGGCTAGGTTGATGGTTTGGCCATTGGCGTTGGTGCCCATGCATTGCGACAAGACGACACTGTAGGTACCGTCGTTGTTTTGGACGACAGCGAGTTCGCCGCTTATCCAGAAGTAGGTGTCGCCGAAATAGAGCGTGTCGGCACCCATGATAAAGGGCAACTCGCCAAGATTGAACTCGTGGAAGCCGACCACCTTGGGAGTTACCTCCTTGGTGTTTGCACCCAAAGTGTATGTGCCGGGGGTGATGGCTCCGTCGAAGATGACGGCAATGCCGTCATTGTCGGAAGCCGTCATGTCTTTGGAGGCCAACACGATGGCATTTTTCTGACCATAGGTAACGGCTTTGGAGGCGTCAATGTTCACGGTTTTGCTGCCGATGCTCATCGTTCCGGCTTCAACTTCGGGAGTAACTTTGTGTCCGTTGTTGTCTTTGCAACTGGTGCCAATCAATGCGAGGCCGCAGAAAAGCACCAAACTAAAAAATACTTTCTTCATGATGATTATAATTTTAGAGATGTTGTCTTTGTTACATAATAAATAAATACCGCAAAAATTATGCCGAAACGCTTATAAGTTCAACCGTAGTTGAATCTCTTCCACCTGTTTCTTCAATTCCTGCACGGTTTGCAGCAATGCTTCTTCGCGGAAACGGTTTTCGCGTTGTTGTGGCATTTCCGCACTGATGTAATGCACAAATTTCCACACTTCCTTGATATCGGCGACGGGCAAGTCATACGGATGATAGAGCGGATTCAACGAGCTGAGCGTGAGTTTGCCCTCATGCTCGATTCTGTTGTCCACGATTTTGAAGACAATGCCATCGTCTTGTGTGAGCACGATATAGGGCTGGCCACTGCGGATATAGGTCCAGTCGAGGACATACTCACCCGTCACATACGAGCCGTCGGGGATGGGCAACATCGAATCGCCACTGATTTGGAAGGTGCGGTACTTGCGGTCGCGTGAAAGGAAAGGCATGGTGAAGGTGGGCAGCACCTTGATGTATTCGGGGTCGGCAAAGCCCGTAGTATAGCCCGCCTTGGCCTTCTCGGTAACGAGTTCGATGTTCTCGTTGTTTTCGGCATTGACGGTGGTGGCCAGCACGCGCAGGCTGCTGCCTTTCAGGTGCACATCGTAGCCGCGCTCAAGTTGCGACAGCTGGCTCAAGCTGATGGTGCTCAGGTCAACTTTCACCAAGGTGTCGATGGCAATGCCGAAATATTTCGAGAAGGCGACCAAAGCCTCAATGTTCGGCTCAGCCACGCCGTTTTCGTAGCCGCTCAGTGTAGAGCGTTTCATGCCCAAAACAAGAGCCACTTCGTCTTGCGTGCGGTTGCGGTGCTTGCGGAGGAATTTTATGTTTGAATTGAAGTACATGATATGGTGTGATTTAGGATTAAAAACCAAAATTTTCTTCGTTTTTTAGATGTTGTTCCAAATATTATGATTAGATTTACGGCGAAATTTTTGATTAAAAACTCGTCAAAATTACAACTTTTTTGGAACATTCAAGCGAAAAATCGAAAAAAAGGAGGAAAAAATAATGGAACGCACAATTTTGCATCTGGATTTGGACACTTTTTTCGTGTCGGTGGAGCGTTTGCTCAATCCCTCGCTTGAGGGCAAGCCCGTCATTGTGGGTGGTATGTCGGACCGTGGTGTGGTCTCGACATGCAGCTATGAGGCGAGGCGTTTCGGGGTGCATTCGGCCATGCCGACACGCATGGCACGGCAACTGTGTTCGCAGGCGGTGTTCATCCGTGGCGACATGGAGCTCTACAGCCGATATTCGCGTTTGGTGACCGACATCATCGCCGACAGCGCACCCGTTTACGAGAAAATGTCCATCGATGAGCATTACCTCGACTTGACAGGCATGGACCGTTTCCACAACTGCCAACTGTGGTCGCACGAACTGCGGCAAAAGATCATCAAAGAGACGGGCTTGCCGATTTCCTTCGGGTTGTCGGAGAATAAAACCGTGTCGAAGATTGCTACGGGGCAAGCCAAACCTAACGGCGAACTGGAAGTGCCCACACCTTATATTAATAGCTTCCTCGACCCGCTTTCGGTACAAAAAATCCCAATGGTGGGCGAAAAAACCTATACCCTACTCCGCTCAATGGGCGTGGAGAAAATCGGCACCTTGCGCCGTCTGCCGTCCTTGGCTCTGGAACGCGCCTTAGGCAAGCAGGGCCTCGACATTTGGAAGAAGGCCAACGGACAAGACAACACGCCAGTCTGTCCCTATCATGAGCGGAAATCCGTCAGCAAAGAGCGGACTTTCGAGCAAGACACGATTGATGTTGTGGCTATCCGGCAATCTTTGGCGCGGATGGTGGAGAGCCTCGGCTTCGACCTGCGAATGCAAGGCAAACTGACGGGCTGCGTGACAGTGAAAATCCGCTATTCCAACTTCGACACGCACGACATGCAGCAGCGTATCCCCTACACCGCCTTCGACCATGTGCTGAGGCAGACGGTGAACAGCCTCTTCGACAGGCTTTATATCCGAAGGATGATGATTCGGCTGGTCGGAGTGCGCTTCAGCGAGCTGGTCAGTGGCGCGCCGCAACTCACGCTGTTTGAAGACAATATGGAACTGACGAATCTGTATGCCGCGATGGACAAAATACGGATGCGGTTTGGGGAACAAATCATACATCGGGCAACGGGGTAATTGGCGCCATGATGGGTGGCTGCCACAATGGGCGGCTGCCGTGGTACGACAGCCCTGCAATCCTTACCTGTAGGGCTGTCACATTGTGGCAGCCGCAACAGATAATATTCATAAGGCTGTCGTACCACGGCAGCCGCAAAAAAAAATCAACATGTTATTAAATGTCCATTCATACAACAGCCTGTGCTACGGCACAATGTCGATAGCGGTTCTGGTCTCGAAGGCCGCCGCCCTCGGCTACACCACTTTGCCTTTGACCGACATCAACACAACGATGGGATCCCCTGATTTTGTGGTTGAATGTGGAAGAAAAAATGTGCGACCTGTGCTCGGTGTGGAGCTCCGCAACGGCAATGAGCTGCTCTATGTGGCCTTGGCCAAAAACAACGCGGGCTTTGCCGAACTGAACCGTTTCCTGACACAGCACAACCTCAGCAAGCAGCCCTATCCCGAAATGGCACCCGATTGGAAGCATGTTTTCGTAATTTATCCCTTCGGAAAACGAAAACAAAACTTACTGAAAGAGAATGAGTTCCTCGGTGTTCGCATCTCCCAACTGACCAAATTGTACAACTGCGAATCCTTTGAAAAAATGGTCGCCATGCAGCCCGTAACCTTTGCCGAAGCAGACGATTTTCAGTTACATCAGTGCATGCGTGCCATCGACGAGAATGTGTTGATTTCGCGCCTTGAGCCTACCGCTTGTGCCGCTCCCAACGAGACTTTCATGCCCTCCGAATGGCTGAAAACGACCTTCGCCAATTATCCGCAACTCATTGAAAATGCGAAATCTATATTGGAGCAATGCGAAATTAGCATGGATGGGAGCACAAAAAACAAGCGCACTTTCACGGGCAATATCCACGACGACCACGAACTGCTGCGCAAATTGGCTTTCGATGGAATGTTTTACCGTTATGGAACGGCCAACAAGACCGCCTACCGCCGTATTGAGAAGGAACTCGACATCATAGAGAGAATGGGGTTTTGCGCCTATTTCCTCATCGTCTGGGACATTGTACGTTTCGCCATGTCGCAGGGCTTTTACCATGTCGGGCGGGGCAGTGGTGCCAACAGCGTGGTGGCTTATTGCCTGAAGATCACCGATGTAGACCCTATTGAGCTGGACTTGTATTTCGAGCGTTTCCTCAACCCCATGCGAAGCAGTCCACCTGATTTTGACCTCGACTTCTCGTGGCGCGACCGCGACAAAGTCATCGCGTATATCTTTGAGAAATACGGCCAAGGCCATGTGGCTTTACTGGGTGCGACGGTTACCTTCCAAGACCATTTGCTTTTTCGCGAGTTGGGCAAGGTGTTCGGTCTGCCCAAAGGCGAAATCGACCAGATGGGACACAACCCCGAGACCTTTGCCCAACAGAGCGAACTTGGGCACAACATTCTGGCCATCGCCGCACGCCTCCGCGACTTCCCGCGCCAGCGTTCCATCCATGCCGGCGGCGTGCTGATCACCGAAAACCCCATCACCGACTTTTCTGCCCTTGATTTGCCGCCCAAGGGTTTCCATACCACGCAATACGACATGTATTCAGCCGAAAAGGTGGGATTGGTCAAAGTGGACATCCTCAGCCAACGCGGCATCGCCCATATCCGCGACACGGTGGAGATGGTGGAGCGAAGCCGTGGCATTCACATCGACATTCACCAAATCAACGCACTAAAACAAGACGAGGTAATCCGCCGCCAATTGTTGAAAGCCGAAACCTGCGGCTGTTTCTACATCGAGAGTCCGGCCATGCGCGGCCTGCTGCGCAAGTTGCGCTGCGGCGACTACAAGACTTTGGTCGCGGCCAGTTCTATCATCCGTCCCGGCGTGGCCAAGTCGGGCATGATGCGCGAATACATCAACCGTTTCCATCATCCTGAGAATGTGGATTATAAACATCCTTTGCTAAAGGAGTTGCTGGCCGAGACCTACGGCGTGATGATTTACCAAGAGGATGTGCTCAAGGTAGGGCATTACTTTGCGGGGTTAGACTTGGCCGAGGCTGATGTGCTGCGCCGCATGATGGGCCATAAAATGCGCGATAAATTTGAATTTGAAGAAGTTACAAAACGCTTCTTCGACAATTGCAAGGCCAAAGGCTACCCCGACGATTTGGTACGCGAGCTTTGGCGGCAGATTGAGTCGTTTTCGGGTTATTCCTTTTCCAAGGCACATTCGGCTTCCTACGCGGCGGAAAGTTACCAAAGCCTCTATCTAAAAAGCCATTATCCGCTTGAGGGGAGTTCTATAAATTAAACCATTAGAATTTAATTAGTTATATCAATAATTCTTCGTATTTTTGCAGTATTAACAGAAAAGCGTATCACGTATGAAATACCGTAAGGATCAAGATGTTGGACTATTTGACAAGGAGAAC
>JBHACT010000011.1:0-29974 GCA_041854745.1 Candidatus Limimorpha sp.
CTTCCTTCAGCAAGGCCTCGACACGCTCGCTCACGGCTTCGGTGAAGCGGATCCGCTTCGGCTTCTCACGCATCCGACTCTCGTATTTCCGCTGTGCGAGATCGGCATTGTAACGTCCGTTGCGCCGGTCGCAGTTGCGCCTCAGCTCGCGGCTGACCACGGATTTGTCCTTGCCTATCGTAAGTGCTATCAGACTATTGTTGCAACCCTGTTGCTTCATCACGGAAATTGTGTACCTTTGCTCCTTGGTTAGATGACCCATTCTTTTGAACTTTTGGACGGAGGCAAAGATAGGCATTTATCCGGCTCAAACAAGGGGAGGGGTTTTCTCCTCTCTCTCGTTTGAGTAAAATATGTTTCACCTCGTGCCTCCGAAAAAGTTGCATTTATGTGTTGAATTTAGGCAACAAAAAACATCAAGTATAAAATGTTCTTGGCGTGGTGTTGGAATTTAGGATGAAATAACTTCAACCCCAAGGCGAATCCTCGGCGGCCATGGAAACGGGAGCTTCTTCTTGGAAGTCGTAAGTTGCCACCTTGGGCTGATGCAACGCCAGAAAATGCTCATTAAGCAGCAGCTCTATCCGAAGCATTGTCTTCTCAATGTGTGTAGGCGCCAATTGGCATTCCCACACCACGATGACCTGCCATCCGTTGTCGTGCAGCTCTTGGTAGTTCTGTCGATCGCGCTCGCGGTTACGGCGGATTTTGTTTTCCCAAAAATCCACATTCGTCTGCGGCATTTTGAATTTGTTGCAGTCCTCATGGCCGTGCCAGAAACACCCGTTGACGAAGATGGCTGTGCGATACTTCCGCATGACGATGTCAGGCTTGCCCGGTACGCTCTTCACATTGAGGCGGTAGCGGTAGCCGTGCCACCACAGCCATTGCCGTACCTTCAATTCAGGCTTGGTGTTTCGGCTGCGGATGTGCGACATCACGCGATGGCGTTGGGCTGGTGTGAGGCGGTCGGTCATGGCGTTTTGGGTTGATACTGCAAAACTACGAATTTGTTATTACAACTTGGCTACGGCCTTCGCCTTTCTTCTCCACTCTAATCTGCACAGGGATACGCTCTTCGAGCTCGGAGCGGTGGGAGATGATGCCTACACGGCGTTCTTTCAGTCCGGCTATCTCCTGAAGCTTCTCTAAGGTGGCCATAACGGAGTCGAGGCTCTTCTCGTCAAGGGTGCCGAAGCCTTCATCGATGAACAAGATATTGACATTCAGGTCGGGGCGGTTGAGTGATGAAAGGGCTAATGAGAGGGCGAGCGAAATCATAAAGCGTTCACCGCCAGAGAGGAGGGTGGCACTGCGCACCTGCTTGCTGTAGTTGTCGACGACGAGGATGGAGAGTTGCTCGTTGTCTTCGCTACAGGTGAGGCTGTAGCGGTCGGTGATTTGTTGCAAGTAGATATTGGCGTTGTTGAGCAGCGGGCGCAGCACATAGGTCTGCACCAGTGTTCGGAACCGTGTCCCGCCGAAGTAACTGTTGAGAATCTCCCACTTTTTAAGGGTCGCCTGCGCTTTTTCGAGGTCTTTCAAGGCTTTGGTGGCTTTTTTCTGGTTCTCACTGTTGTCTTCCAGTTGGGTTTGGATGGCACCTAAGCGGGCGATGATGTTGTCTTTTTCTCCTTCTAACTGTGCTTTTTCGTTTTCGAGTTTCGTCTTGTCAGGGAGCTCTTCTTCTTTCTCGACTTTCAGCAGGGCAAGGGCACTCTTGATGGCTTGTTGGGCATTGGTGAGGGTTGTTCGTTGGCCTAAGATGTCGTCTTCCGTCTTTTTGACAAAGGCTCTTGCCGTCTCGAGTTCGTCTTTGCGAGCACCGATAGTGGTCAGATAGGTTTCATTGTTGCCTGTCTGCGTGTAGTAAGTCGTGAGCGCGGCGGTGCAGCTGCCGATGGTTTCTTCGCGGCTTTTTTTCTCGGAATGGTACTGGTTGACGGCGGCAAGCATACTGTTCCACTCAAAGTTGATGTTGTCCGATGTGTAGGCGATGGGGGTGAAATCATCTTCCCAAAGAGGAACCAAGTTGCCGATGTTTTTCTTGATGCCGTGGATACCTTCGAGCAAGATGGTGTTTTTTTGGGCTTTGTTGACATTGCTGTCGTGGCGAGCTTTTGTGGCTTTGTATTCTTCCGCTGCCGCTTCCAGTAGGGTCTTGGTGTTCTCGACATCGGCGGCCCATTCCGGATAGAGGGGCAGCAGGGGTGACAGCTTACGGGTCAATGTCGTTTTGCTATCTTCGGCTGCTACTATCTTATCGCCACAATCTTTGATGTCTTTGTCGTTGTCGGCGACGACTTTCTCTGCTGTTTGTCTGGCCCTGTCGGCATTGGTTTGGTTCGTTTCCAAAGGTTTCTTCTGCGCAAGAAGAGTGTTGATTTCATTTTGCAGAGCTTCGGCTTTTTGGGAAGATAGGGTCAGGGTTCTCGTCCCGTCTTCATTTTTCTCCAGACGGCTGGTGATTTGTGCGGCAAGGGGCATGTGAATGTCCATATCGAAGCTGGCGACGATGTCGGTGATGCGTTGCAGTTCAGCTTTGTTGTCGTTACGGTCTTTGGCTTCTTGTTTGCTCTTGGTGTCGATGGTTCCACGAAGGGTGTCGCAGGCGGTTTTGGCGATGTCGCGGGCTTGTTCGGCGGTGTTCATGGCTTTATTGCATCGTTCTTTCTCGGCTTTGAGCGGTGCCAGAATGCCTTCAAAGTCTTGGGTTGAGAGCAAGTCATGTGTAATGCCCTGACCACAAAGGGGACAGGTGGTGGCGTGTTCGTCCTTGAGCTGTTGGCGTAGGGCAACTAAGGTTTTATCAATACTGCTGCCCATAGTTGTGAAGAACGAGTCGGAGCACCGGTAGGCCTCTTTGGTGGTTTGATAGTCTTTTTCTTTCTGCTCCAACTCTTTTTGCAAGTTTTCAAGGTCTTTCTTGTGCTTTTCGATGGCTTCAATGAGCGCCTTGTGTTTCTCGTTTTGTGTGTTGTATTGCTTTATGTCGTCATACAGTTTTTGGAGTTGGATTTTCTCCTTGTTGAGTTGAGCCAATTGGCCGGTTATTTCGTTGGGTTTCAGGATTTCACGTTCTTTGGTCTTTTTGTCGATTTCCTTCTGCTTGTCGTCAACCGCTTGCTTGGCTTTCTTGAATTGGTCGTCAGCCGTGGTCAGGGTGGCTTTCAGGGCTTCTACTTGTCCTACAGCATTTTTCTTTTTCTCGTTCAATATCCTGATTTCTTCAACTTTCTCTTGGTATTGTTCGAGCTGCATCAGGAAGGCCTTGGCATTGCTATACAGATTGTCGTGCATTTGGCGGTCTTCAAGCCATTGCCTATCCTTGTCGATTTCGGCGGTGAGCAGGGCAAGTTGTTTTTCTTTTTCGATGAGGTCAGTAACAAGCTTATTATAAGTGGTTTGTAAAGAGGTGGACTTGTCTTCCAGCTCCTTCATTTTTTTCTGGGCATTATGCAGATCTGTGAGGCGTTGGCGTTCGGTGGCGGTGGTGTCCCAGTCGATGATTAGAGACTTTTTGTCTTTGTATTCCTCTCCGTTCACGACGGCCTCAAGGTCGACGATTTTCTTGTTGGTGTCGTCGATAAGCTGTTGGTTGGTATTGACGATGCTGAGTTGGGTGATTTGTTGTTCCAACTTGTTGATGGTTTCGCCGAGCACATTCTTTTTGTCGTCCTTTTCTTTTTTCTCTTGTTGCAGCGCTTCCACTTGTGCTTCCGGTAGGGTGTGTTGGCATTCTGTTTTGTAAACTTTCTCGCAGTCGTTGCAATTGTCTTTGGCGCGCCCGAACAGATTATTGATGGCGGTGCCGTAGAACGAGAAGTGCTCGGTGTTGGTCAGTTTCTCAAGTATGGTCTCCCGTTCTTTTTTGTCGCCGATGAGGAAAGCGGCAAACTGTCCTTGTGCCAGCATGGCCATGCGGCTGAACTGATTAAAGGTCAGGCCGATGGCTTCGTGTATTTTCTGTGTGATGTCGCTGTCTTTGCTGTACTCATGACCGTCCACTTGAAGCACCCATTTAGGACTTTCGTATTTGATGGGCCTCTTTCCCTCGGCGTTGGTGTTGCCCATGAGGAGACCGAGGCTGAGGCGGGCAGTGTAGGTCTTGCCATCGTTGCCTTCAAAGACGAGCTCGCTGTAACAATCGGCTTTCGGGGCAATGCCTTGTCGGGTGTATTGCTGAATGCTGGCTATGCGGATCGACTCGCCCAATGAGTTGGTGAATGCGTTGTTTTTCGAGTTGTTCACACCGCTGAGGCGTGGGGTAGTTTTGTAGAGGGCCATGGCGATGGCGTCAAGGATGACCGATTTGCCTGCGCCAGTGTCGCCTGTGATGAGGAAGATGGGCGCGGGTGTGCCGGTGAAGACTTCATTGAGGTCGCTTTCAAAGTTGATGTCGGACTTCTCGATGGAAGCGATGTTTCGGATATGTAATTCTTTGATTTTCATTTCTTCTCAGGCTTATTCGATGTCGGTGGAATTGTCGTCTTTCGTCTTTTTCGCTTTCTTCATGGCTTCTTCCTTGATGCGCTTCACTTCTTCTTCGATTTCTCCATATACCTCACGGAGCGACGAGAAGTCGAGATTAGGATATTGGTCTTTGGTTTTTTCGATAAACTCTATGGGATCGTCCATCTGTTGGAGTTCAGCCAACTCGAAGGTGGGCTTGTTGTTTTCATCGTCCTTGTCATCGGGTCGTCCTGTCCAGATGATTCTTGGGTTGTAACGAACCTCGTCGCCAAAGGTATTCAGTATGTCGTATATCTTTTGGTTGAAGTTGGACGAGAGGGCGTTGCGCCAATCCATTTTCAGGCGGATGTAGCCTTGTTTCTGCTCCTTGCAGAAAGTCTCAATGGCATTTATGGCTTCTTGTTCGTCGGCAAAGGCTGTGTCGTTTGCCTCGGGCAAGGTGTGGAAGTGGCGCAGCTCGTTGATGCGCAGTTGGCGGAGAGAGACCGTGCCGCCGTGGCGGTCGATTTCGACGACACTGACGGTGTGAGGGTAGGTCTCATCGCAGCTGACATGGAGGGCACTGCCTGAGTAGCGGACGACAGGAGCGGGGTAGATGACAGTATCCATGGTCATGCTATCTTCGGGGTGACCGAGTGTTTGGGGCTTGTGGATATGGCCGAGGGCGAGGTAGTCGTAGCCCCAGCCAAGGGTGCTGATGTCTTGGGTCTTGATTTTGCCAATCTCGAAGTCGTGGCCAGTGGCATCCATTCCTGTGACGGCGAGGTGGCCCATCATGACGACGGGTTTACCATCGGTGTTGCGGGTTGCAACGCGGTCGAGGACGGATTGTAGCTGTCGTGAGCGGTCGCCGAGCATGTAAGGCATGGCGATGATGAAGCCCTTGTTGAGTTCGAAGATGTAGTTGTCTTGCCAGCCGTCGCCGTCACAGGTCATCGCTGGGGCTAAGCTTACGAGATGGGTGTTTGAGAAGGTCCACACGACACGCTCGGCATGGAGGCGCGAGGCCGAATCATGGTTGCCTGCGGTGATGACGATATGCATCTTGGGCAGTTGTTTCTGTAGACTGACGAAGAAAGTGTTGAACAGTTCCTTGACGGCATTGGAGGGCTGTTGGATGTCGAACACATCGCCGCTGACGAGGAGGGCATCAGGGCGTTCGGTGTGGCACCATTGTGTCAGCTGTTGGAAGAAATGTTGGTGCTCGTCGCGGCGGGCGTAGTTTTGGTAGAGGATTTGACCAAGGTGCAAGTCGGCGGTGTGCAGTATTTTCATCATCGGTTGTAGTGGGTTTGTCAACGGCAAAGGTAGTGATTTTTTGAGATCAACCTAATGTCGTTGGTGCCCGTTCCTGAGGTTTTGCAAATCTGCCCAAACTGGTTTCACTCTACCCTAATAGGATACTCATAAAACTTATCTATCAACGGGCCAAAATGAAAGGCCGCATTGCCGCACCGCTTTGGGAGGTAACCCGCAGCCAGTACAAACCATTTTCAAAGCCCGACAAATCAAGCTGCAAAATATCACCCTCAGTCTCTTTGGAAAGCAACATCTGACCCAAAGCATTGAAAACCATGACTTTTTGCATCCCTTCCAACTCAACGGCAATCTGGCCACTTGTGGGATTGGGATACAGCTTAAATGAGGGTTCCCGGTTTTCTTCGGTCAATGTGAGGTCAATGGCGATGTAATTGAGTGCAGGGTTGTTCAAGGTGGCGGCATAGTCCGACTCGCAGGTCTCGCCATTGTCCGACAGATAAAACGCGGTCAGACGGTAATAGACGTTGTCATGGTCATCCTCTGCAAGGTTATCGCGGTACTCATAATAGAGCTGGCCTTCTACGGCAGGAATAGATGCAATATGCTGATATTCAAAGTTATCGAACGAACGATAGAGATGGTATTGCTGCAAGGTGTATCCCTCCTTGCCGAGTGCCACCGAATGCCCCGACTGGTTGGTGACAAAGGCGCGCAACATCCAAGTGTAGTGCATGTTGAAAGTGTGCATGTCGGTCCAGGTCTCGCCGTTCAACGACACCCAACGCCCATTGGCATTCCCCATATCCTGACAGGCGGCGGCAGGTCGGGCCAGTCCCTGCTGCCCGACAACCACCCAAAGCAGTTCATCCTCAGGGATTTCGTAGGCAGGACTGATGGTTTCCTCATGCCAGGCATTGGCGCCTGTCAAGCATATATTCTGCGATCGGACAAGGGTACGCGGTGCCGTTTCGCCACCCACATATATCCAAAGCTGGTAGGTACCTGCGCCCACATCGTAGAGCGACACTTTTTTCAAAGTGGTACCGACATAATCGGCCAAGTCCTCGGTATCGAAGCGGATGGCCCAAAAGATACGCGGCTCGTCATTGCCGCCCAACGAGCGCTTGAACTCGCCGTTGTCGAAATACAGCCACTGGTTGATGGGATCGGGCCGCTCGCCCCACGAGACCAAAGCGCCATGGTCTTCGGCATTCTCGTAATAGGTTATCCCGTCCAACTTCACAGGCGGGTCGCAATAGGCAGGGAAGACGGCCACGGTGCATTGTTCGCACGACATGGAATAATAAGTGCCGTTAAGGGTACCGTCATAAACCAAGCGCAGGCAATAAGCCACCTCGCCATGCAATTCTACCGTCTCATCCATGAAGGAGTCCTCCTCCGTGAAACACAGGTAGGTTCCGTCGCGAAACAGCATGGCTCCCAATACATTGTCTTCAGGATACTCCCACGAAAGCCGCACGGCCACATTGTGCAGTGACCAATTCAATCCAATGGGGCTTCCCGAAAAATCAGAGCAGGGACGATACACCCATTGACAGGACCGCCAGCCGCATGAGCCTGACAGATAAACAGGTCTCACTTGTGCCGTGCAAACTTCGCCTTCTGAAAGCTGACTGACATCAAATTGGAAAGCAGCAGTGGTTGAAGTGCCCACCACTTCTCCATTTAACATGATTTCAAAATACTGTAAATTACGATTTTGCGCTTCTTCAAGCGACCAAATTGCCCAGCCTGTGGAAGAAACATACAAACTGTCGACATCCCACATCGCTTCGGACAATTCAATTATTAGTTGTGTGGGTGCAAAAACGGAAACCGCCGAATCTGAAACATAATCCATAAAGCCATCAAGATGTACCCTGATGTCATATTCATCGCGGTAGACGGGCAACAGCAGATGTCCGTTGGCATCCAAAGTTGCTTGATATTCAAAGCCTTGCCCGTCATGCGATGACAGAAATACCGTAGCACCCGCAGGTGGCAAGCTTACATTGGTCGTGGCAAGGACTTCAAAAGTTGTGGTCATGTCCTTGTCTAAGAATGCCGACCAAATGGTGTCGGACTGGCCTCGGTTGCCTTCATAATGGCAACTTACGCCCCAGCGGTATTGTCCCCAAGGCAAGCTGTTCCAATTCATATCCATAAACACCGTGTCGGTCAGATGGGAGGCCATCATTACGGGTTCTTCCTCAAAACGACTGCGGAACAGGTCGTAATATTGGAAAGAACGCGTCGTTTTTGTGCTGTCCTCTTGGTAGAAGCGGATACAGTCCACATAAAAACAGTCGTCGCCCACCTCTGTGGAGGCATCTTTGACATAAATCCATCTAAACACATGCTCGCCCACGGTGATGTCGAACTGATGTTCAGTCCAGTCCTCCTCACCCGCACATTCCATTTTCTTGACACCATCGAGATAGAAACGCCCCATATCCCAAGGGTTTTCTGATGAGATTTTGCTATAGAAACTCATCTTGCCTTCCAAAGGAACATAAACGGCGACCTCGATTTGGGAAATGCCGCCCTCCACACCCTCACAGGTCGATTTCATGCAGAAGCGGCCTTCGTAGGCATGGATGGAATCAATAGCCCAAGGATGATCGGAGAGGTTGTTGTTCCAATTGAAACGACTGAAATCGCCTGTCTCGAAGTCTTCGATGAGCAATGGGTCGTGCATTGACCATGTAATGCGCACAAAATCGTTCAAATACTGTCTTGCGGCCACATAACGCACAGGATGAAACAATTCGTGCAGTAAGATGTTGATGGGCACTTGTAATTGTACATCCGATATTTGTATGGAATCGGCAAGATATTCCGTTGCATAGCCTTCGGCCGAGGCCCAAACGCAATAAGTGCCTGCCAACAGAGTATCGGAAAAATAACCTATGGTGTCTGTAATAAACTGATAAACAAGGGTGTCGCCCGATTCGCCGATGCCAGAGAATGTAACCGAAGCGGCCTCAATGGGGGTAATAGTATCTTGTTCATAGACATTGCCGCTGACGACAATCTGTGCCCAAGCACCGTGCCCTGACAAAAGGAAGGCGAAAACCATCAAAACCATTCTCCATTTTTTCATTTTGTCTTCCTTCCTCATTGTTTTACAAATTTGGCCATCATCGTACCCGATATTCCTTTCACTTGGATGAAATATACGCCTGACGGGAGTGTGCCCACAGAAATCGGTAGTTCGCCCAATAAGTTGGAACTCAGTTGTGTTTCGTGCAGTACCGTCATGCCCAAGCTATTCAGTACCGTAATACTATAAGTTGTGTTTCCACTCAAGCCAATCAATGCAACCGTTTCCTTGGCAGGGTTGGGATACACCTGCAACTCTGTCGGAGATTGCACGGGGTTGGGATAGCTCATGCTTACTCTACCTTCTTGATTGATAAAGAGATGTAAGCCACTTGCTGATGGTTGCTCGGTCGAGAGCGTGATTTCTTCGCACATCCCGCGACCATAACGAGGCAAGTCTGCCATCACTTGATAGGTGCCGAAGGGCAAATGCTTGAAGTTAAAATGGCCATCAGGGTCGGTCAGGGCAAAGCCCAAAATGCGTTGTTTGCCAGCATTGAGCAGCAAGATGCCGACATTCGACAAACCCTCAGTGCAATAGGCCACATCGCTACCTTCGGATAGCCATGATTGGCAATAAAAATCACGCGCCTTGAAAGGATTGTTGGGATAGTCGAACACGCCGGTGATGAGGCCTTCGCCCGTATGGAAACCGGGTACTATCAGTGGCAAGTCAAGGTCTACATCATAGACATCGCCATCCACGAGGATCATGTTTGACTCGTTCCATTGCAGGTCGCCGAGGTAGTAACATCCACCCGCTTCCGCATCCAAGGTGTCGGGAAAAGCATACAGGATATAGGTGTCGGGCAACAAGGCGTCGAACTTGAAGAAGCCGTCTCCGTCGGAAGTCGTTCGGTAGAACCCCGAAACAAAGGGGTTGTCATCGCTCAATGCGGCTGCAATCACTTGGGTGTGAGGGCGTAAAGCTCCACCCGCCCAAGTCCTTCCCTCAAGGGAATAGTCCTTGAACAAATCGAAACGCACTACATCAGAGGCATTGCCGCAAAACGACCATGCTTCGATTACCAATTCCACGAACCCCTGTTCTTTGTCAAGCTCTCCCGGATAATAGATGGTGTGCAAAGCCAACGAGTCTTCGAAATGTCCGTCACCCATAGAGTGCCACCGCAACGAGTCGTAGTTGGCGGCCTCGGCTTGGTCGAGCACCAGCGGACGGCTCATGCTGCTGAAGCCGTCCTCGCCAGCATACACGCTCAAGGCTTTGTAAAGATCCAAATGCAGGGCATCGGTCTTGGTAACGCCGTTGTAGGTCACGCGCAGTGTAAGCGTTACCTCTCCGGTATCGAAGTCTTCTTCGGAGGGATAATAGATGGTGCGCAACGCTATCGAATCCGAGAATACGCCTGAGCCCGAAGTGCGCCAAACAAAGCTGTTATAGATGTACGGGATATTGGCTTCATTAATGTGATAGCCTGATTGTGAGGCGCAAAGAGTGCCGTCGTGACCCGCGTAGGGGTAGTGGGTGGCGAAAGCGTAGGCACTTTGCCCGACTGAGGCATACACATCGGGATTGTAGGCACGGTCACAAGCCATAATAGCTACATTTTCAGCTTGTTGCGGAGTGATAGTATAGGAGTTTCCGCTAATGCCGTCAATGCGGTTGGCAAATTTGTAGTGGTTAAAATTGCCATAGAACAGCACATAATGGTCGATGTCCTGCTCCGGGTTTTCGTCCCATGAAATCAGCCACTTGTTGTTCACAAACTGTTTCTTTACCATGAAAGGAGGGGAAATGGGCGCCGTGGTGTCGCACTCAGGCAGATAGTTTTCATAGAGAATTTCTCCCAAGCCGGGGGAATCGTGCCCGTCGAGGATGACAGATTCAATTTCGGCTACCGTTTCGGCATCCCAATAGTTGCCGCGCATGTCAATGTCTTCACTTGTGATATTGGCAAAAAGGATCGCGTCTTTCTTGTAGTGCAGAAAGTTGTTTCCGTTCATTCGCGACTTATCAGAGGGGAAGTTCACAATTCTATTCTGTGCCTCGCTGATAGTGTTGCCGACAAAAGTTATCGAACCTGAAGCAAGCAAGTTGGTAATTGTCAACTCATTGTTGTAGAAGGCGTTGTGTTCAAATACCAGATGGCACATCCGCAACATCCTGACGGCTTCATCATTGCTCCAAAACACATTATTTCTGATGACAACGGAGTCCATCGCGGCTTTCAAGCCGTAGGACGAATAGCCCGAGCCGCCTTCTGGCAGATCCGACGATATCAAGTTGTCTTCAATGTAGTTGGTCGCGTCCTTATCGGAGATACCGCTTGTCGTCTCAAAACTGATGGCCGTGGCAGCACCTTGGAAGCAGTTGCCCATGATACGGTTGCGGTTGCACTTGAAACCATAACCCACATTGGAGATCTCGATATTAATCTGCCCTTGGTCAAAGATGTTGTGCGAAAAGATGTTGTCTTCGCAGTCGGCTGTACGGGCTTTCAGCTCTATGCCCGACACGCACTGGAAGAAGAAGCAACTGTCAACCAAGAAATTGTTGCAATCGATGAGTTCTATGCCCTTGCCTGCATAGTAGTTGTTGAACGAGCAATGGTTGATGATGACGCGATTGCTTTCAGAAGCGTTTACGGCAGTCAGGGCACCCACGACTTCGACATGCGAAATCCTCACCGTGTCTCCATCGGTGATGTTTTTCAGTTGAATGCCTGCCCAGTCGTGTGAAAACTCGTAGCAGAGCAAATAAATCGAGTCGTTGCATTGCCCATCGAGTAGGAGGTTGCCGCCATCAACACGAAGATAAGCCGATTGTCCGAAATACATCTTCACGCCACTATCAATGCGTAAGGTGCCGCCATTTTGCACGGTCAGCGACTCATTCACCCAATACGCCGAATCGCCTCCAAGCTTCGGCAACACCAACAACGAGTCAATCTCCCCATTGATGGGGACATAATGTTGCGCCTCAGCCAACATGCCCTGTGCCAAAAGGAACAGGACTAAGAGTTGCCATATGTGCTTGAGCGGTTTCATGGTTTAGAAATAATAGGTCATACCTAATCGGAAGTTCCACATTCGCATGCGCATGTCGAAGGGGAAGTCGGCGCGGTACAACGGACCGTTGGTTACGTGGTAATGCACCTCGGGCACAACTTCTATGCGGTTGGCTATCTTCCAGGCAAGTCCTAGGCCGCCGAAATAGGAGAGACGGTTCGGTTCCACCTGTTTTGTAGCGATAGGGGTATGGAATGGCGACTCATTTGCATTGAGCGATCCAGCCTGACCCACCAGAATATCAACAGAGGCTCCAGCCTTGACGAAGGCCCTGAAATGCTCCCTCTTGGCGAAGTCGAAGGCGGCAAAAACCCCTACTGTCAAGTAATCCAAGCGGTTGAGGTCGCGATAGGCGTAGTGGGTTGTGGTCAACGGGATGTAGGTCGAATCCATGATGTATTGGTAGGTGGTGTCGCCCGCAGGATGTACCACATAATAGGTGTCCAAAGTATCATTTACATAATAATCTCCTGAATACACTGTCTGCTCGAGCAGGAAACGATAACGTACCGAACGGTAGCTGATGTTCGTGCCTACGCTAAGGCGGTTGTATTTGTAACCCCCATCGAGGCCGAGTCCATACACTAAGCTTGGGGTTACGCCGACGGAGCCGTTCTCAGGTTCCGGCCAAGTGCCTTCGTGTTCGAATTGTGCCGAACTCATGGTCAATGATGGTGTGATGAACCAGCCGTTGTTGCGGAACTTGGGCCAAGGAATCTGCCAACCTTGGTATTTCACTTTATACACCGTGTCGTTCTTCACTTCGTGTTTCACTACAGTGTCGTAGCGCATAACGGTTCGGATAATATGCACAGAGTCGATAATGCGGATGGTGTCGCCCGTTTTACAGGCAAGGGTGTCGCGCTTCAGGTGGATACCTTCGGCGCGTGGGTCAAAGGCAGGGGTCAATGTGGCTTCGGGATCGTTGGCGAGCTGCAGGTTTTTCCGGATCACATATTGCTTGCCGATTTTCTTGAAGCCGTAGTCAGTGCCTTTCAATAGGTCGGTCAGCACTTCCTCGACAGATTTATAGGAGCAGGAATAGCCCTCAATGCGTATCTTGCTCAGTTCGGCCTTGCTAAAGGCTACATTTAGTTCGTAGTCGGCGAAAAGCTTCTCTAAGGCTTGGTCCAAGGTGCACGACTCAACCGTGAATGAGATTAAAGGGTTGAACGACTGGGAGTAGGAACGTTGAGGGAATGCTATGGCCATGACAAACAAAAGCCACAGTGGGAGCCATCGCAGTCCGTTTTTCCTGCCGTTCTGTCTGCAAGAGGATATGATGATATCAAGATATTCCATTTCCAAACGAATTCAAATCAGGCCGCTAAGATACGACAAAAAAATGAGAGCATTCTCATTTCATCGAAAAAATGACTTAATGGCATGGCCTTTTCTAAATCGACCGCCTATGTCATTCCTTTGGAATCTATAGGCGGTCGATTAATGCAGGTTGTTACGGTGAGTTGTTGAACACACCTAATGAAATGTGTATGAAAAGAGGAATTTTTAGCGAATTTGATAAACTTTGTCGGTCTTTGTAACCGTCACTTCCGACACTAAGGCAATGGTTTCGAGCACATCATCGATGGTTTCGTCGGCTGAGAAACGCGCGGTAAGTTTCTTGGAAGCACATGACTCGGCAAGGTCGATTTCAACCTTGTAGATGTATTCTAAGGCTTCGACAATCTTCGACAGCATTTCGTTGTTGAATACCAGCACATGCTCGGTCTGTAGCTCGTCTTCCTTCGCTTCGGAATAGGTCATCATTTTCAGCTCGCTTTTGGCGGTGTTCCACACACCACGCTCGCCCGGGTTGACTTTCACCTGCGACAAGGCATGGCCCTTTTCGTCGAAGGAGGTCATTTTCACGCTGCCGGTGTAGAGGTCGACGGTGTAACGCTCGGCGTTCTTTTCGGCATTGAGCAGGAAACTGGTGCCTACTACTTCAACATCCATGTTGTTGCAATGGAGCACGAAGGGATGAGCTTCGTCTTTGGCGACATCAAAATAGGCAATGCCTTCAAAATTGACGGAACGCCCCGACTTCGTGAAATTTTTGGAATGGCTGAGGGTACTTTCGCCGTTAAAGCTGACGGAAGTGCCGTCAGGCAAAATGTATGTCGATTCGTTCTGACCATTGTAGGCGTAAGTAACAGTTGAATTGAAAGGCTTGTGCACCAAGAAACCTACGAACAAGGCAACAACAAGGGCAGCGGCCACGCCTGAAACATATTTGTAGTTTCTGCGGAGCCACGGCATCTCTACGACTTTGGCCCCGGTTTCCTCAATGGCGTCGATCTTTGCATTGACGGCATCAAGAGCTATCTCAACATCGGCATCGCTAAGTTCAGGCATGGCGAAGTCGGTGAGGTCCCATACCTCGTTCTGATCTTTTAGCGACTTGAAAAACAAACGGTTATCTTCCGACTCGGCCACCCATGACAGCAACTCATGGGCTGCCTCAGCCGAGCATTGCCCGTCTAAGTAGCTCATGATTAATGCTTCATATTTGTCGTTTACCGAGTACATTTTTCCGCTTTTTCTCGTCAATACACCTATATGACTAACAACTTTGGTTTTACCCTTAGTCAAAAATGAAAATTTTCAAAAAAAACTATAAATGACTTTTTAGAGGTACTCTTTCAGCCCTTCCCTCAATTGTTTGATCGCGGCACTCATGTGGGCTTCGACAGTTTTTTGCGACAATCCAAGTTTTTCGGCAATTTCGGCGTATTTCAGTCCGTCGAAACGGCTGGCCAAAAACACTTCACGGCGTTTTTCGGGCATGGTGGCCAAGACTTTCTGATACGAAACTTCCAAGTTGTTGGACTGTAAAGTTTCCGAAGGGTCGTTGGCATCCGAATCATTGGTGTAGAGGCGTTCGTTGGCATCGGCATGTGCGCGTTCCTTATTAATGAAGGTGATGGCCGAGTTGCGCACCGAGCGCAGCATGTACGACTCGAACGAAGAGGTGAAAGCCAACTTCTCGTGGTTGGTCCACAGCTTCACGAAAAGGTCTTGCACGATTTCTGCCGCTTGGTCGCCATCGCCAACAAAACGGACACAAAAGCGGGTCAAAGGCGCATAGAAGTGACGGAAAATCCGGTTGAAGGACTCCCTGTCGCCGTCTTTCACTTTGTCGATAAGAACCTTGAGCTCGTTTTCGTTCATTAATTAATAAGGTGTTATCGCCTGAGGCATGATCATTCCTTAAAAATGGAATTGGCGGCAAAAGTACATATTTTTATGAAACGAATAGCATTTTGGTGACAAAGAAGGACCAGTTTGGATGTAATTTTCGTTCATTTTCTGCTCTCGTGAAGATGGAAACATTGGAATTGATGGGCAAAAGAAGCGTATTGTGCAAATATTGTGAAAATATAAGTATTTGTATTTTAATAATATAAGCTATCGATGGCGACTTCTTGAAGAAAATTGTTGCGAAAAAACGAAAAGAAAATCTTGACCGATTGAAAAAATGTGTATTTTTGCAGTCCGAAAAAATGTGAGTCAGTATCTAATTTAAAGATATTTAGAAATGTACGCAATAGTAGAAATCGCAGGACAACAGTTCAAAGTGACGAAAGGACAGCAGATTTTCGTCAACAGGCTGCATGAAGAGGAAGGAAACAAGGTTTCTTTCGACAAAGTGTTATTGATTGGAAACGACGGTTCGACCAAAGTAGGAGCCCCGACGGTAGCCGGCGCCAGCGTCGAAGCCACGGTGATGCAGCACCTCAAAGGCAACAAGATTATCGTTTTCAAGAAGAAGAGAAGAAAAGGATATCAGACTTCTAACGGTCACCGTCAGTATCTGAGCAAGATCCAGATTGAGAACATCACTGAGTAATAACCCGTAAAACATAAAAAGCTATGGCACACAAAAAAGGCGTTGGTAGTTCTGAGAACGGTCGTGAGTCCGCTAGTAAGCGACTCGGAGTGAAACTTTTCGGTGGACAAGCCGCCATTGCTGGCAACATCATCGTTCGTCAGCGCGGCACGAAGCACTATCCTGGCAAAAATGTCGGTATGGGCAAGGATCACACTCTGTATGCATTGTGTGACGGCGTCGTCGAATTCCGGAAGAAGAAAGAAGGCAAGTCCTTCGTCTCCATCCTTCCTGTTGAAGGTCAAGTTACTGAATAATTTTGTTCATATCATACCGTTTGATCCCGATTGTCTTTCGACGGTCGGGATTTTTATGTTCGGTTCCGCCAAAATGCGTATCTTTGCCGCCCAACTATGATTGCCGATACCATGATGAATAATACACTTCGCTTTCTCGGATGTTTCGCGGTGTTGCTGTTACTTGCCTGCTGCCATCCCCAGACCGACCTTGACAAAATCGATGCGCTGAAAAAACAAGTGAATAATGCCGCTCAGGATTTGAACAACTTGAATACCAATACTTTTGTTCGGCTTGAGAAGGATTTCGTTTCTTGCGACTCATTGCTGCAATTCCTGCTTGAGGATGAACTGGACACCCTTTTCCCAAAACTGCAACTTGTGGAAGCCTACATACGACAGTTCAAGGAAACACGACCCTTCATGGAGGCCGAGATGGACTCCACCTTGGTGCGCCTCGACCTGCTTAGGGCTGATGTTGCGACACATTACCTCGCCGATTCGTTGATTGTTGCCTATATCGATGACGAAACCCAGCAAGTCGAAAAACTAAGCAATCAAGTGCAGTATTTCAAAGACCGTTTGGGCAAGTGCCGCAATGACTTGGACGGTATTAATAAGAAGTGAAGCATACACGACCATGACAAAGTGCCAGTTTTTCTTTCTGCTCATCAATTTCGCCTTCATCGTTCAGGTGAATGCACAAATCAGCACGCCCCCCAAGGGCAAGAAGATAGACGCTCAGCAGAAAGAGCAGCTCCAGATCGACGAGCAACTGGCTGCCCAGTACTATCGCGAGCAAGACTTTGAAAAAGCACGCGACCTGTATGAGAAAAACTATGGTAAGACAGGACAGATAGCCTATTTCCAGCAATTTGTCGAGTGCTTGTTTCGTCTGAAAGAATACGACAGGGCTGAGCGCGAACTTAAATCGTTTGCCAAGAAGAATCCGAGTTATTATAAAGCAGCCACTGACCTTATCTATGTCTACACCATGCAAGGCAAGTCAGATAAAGCCAAGAGGCAGTTCAATGAAATGTTGAAAGACCTGCCCGACCACGCTCCCACCTTCCGAAACCTCAGCTTTGGATTCCAATCGAGGGGACTGAACGATTTGGCCTTGGCTGTGTTGGAGAAAGGCAACACGATCCTCAAAGGTAAGGAGACCTTTTATTTGGACCAAGCCTACATCCATCAATCGTCGGCCAACTATCAGGAAGCCTTCAAGTACTATTTCCTTGAAATGGAAGCCCACCCCGGACAATACAACAACATCCGCAACCGTCTGCAAACGATGATGTTCTATGATGTGAACAACAGTATCTCCGACGAGCTGCGCCTCGCCCTGTTGAGGCAGACTCAAGAGAAGCCTGATAATTTGGAGTTTGCCCAACTCCTCGTTTGGTTTGCCCTGCAACAAGAGGACTATGATATCGCGTTGACCCAAAGCAAAAGCATTGACCGAAAGACCCACGACCAAGATGCACAAATCAACAATTTGGCGGGTATCTGCCTGAACAACAAGCAATACGATGTCGCCAAGCAAGGCTATGCCTACATCTTGGACAAGGGCGTGAGCAGCCCCTTTTACGGACAAGCCCTAACGGGTGTTGTCAAGTCCGACTACCTGAAACTGAAGGATGACAACAGCACTGACAAAAAGGCTTACGAGAAACTATCGAAACGCATTGATGAGGCCTATGCTGAAATCGGCACCAATGATTTGGCGAAGTTGATTCCGATACAAGCCGACATCATGACCTATCAGCTCGACAAGGCGGAGGAAGCCATCGCCTTGCTTTTACAGACCATTGAGACCGTTGGAGGCAGGCAGGACAAGGCCGAACTGAAGTTGAAGCTCGCCGACATCTATTTATACAAAGACGAAGTGTGGGAAGCCACGCTATTGTATAGCCAAGTTGACAAAAGCCTGAAAGAAGCACCGCTCGGTCACGAGGCCCGATTCAAGAATGCCCAACTCCGCTATTTCATTGGCGAATACGGATGGGCCGAGAGTCAGCTGAAGGTACTGAAAGCCGCCACATCCAAGCTCATCGCCAACGATGCCATGACGCTCTCGCTCGTCATCAAAGACAACCTTGGAATGGACACTACAGGCATGGAGCTCAACCGTTTGGCCCGCGCCGACTATAGAATCTACCAGCAACGCGAAGACGAAGCCGTCGCCTTGCTTGACGACATTATCACTACGGGAAACGAGGTTAGTAAGCCTCATGCTCTGTTCCGAAAAGGTAAAATCATGGAGCAAAGGAAGGAATTTGAAACCGCCGAGCGACTGTTTTTGCAGGTCGTGGAGCAATATCCTTACAGCTACATGGCCGATGCCGCATTGATGTATGCCGCCTTGATTGAACAAAACGAATTGAATAACAAGACCTTGGCTGGAAAGCATTATGAGAAATTGATTGACGAATACCCGACAAGCATTCATACCGCGCAAGCAAAGAAGAATTACAGGAAATTGTAGGGCCCGTCACACCGTGTCTTGTAGGTCTGTCACATCGTGGCAGCCGCAACAGGGTGCAGCATTTGCGTCCGCCATACCGCGCAAGCGAGGAAGAGTTGTAAGGAATCGTAGGGCTGTCACACCGTGTCTTGTAGGGCTGTCACACCGTGGCAGCCGCACCAAGGGCGCAGGGTTTGCGCCCACCCAAAAAAACGAAAATCATGGATAATGTAAGACCCAAAAAGAGTTTAGGCCAGCATTTTTTGACCGATCAAAACATCGCCCAACGCATCGTGGAACAGCTGTCGCCCGACATTGAAAATGTCATTGAGGTAGGTGCCGGAACGGGTGTGTTGACGCAATATATGGTAAAAGACATCCTCGACAAGTTCCATGTCATCGAAATCGACAAGGAGTCTATCGCCTATCTTCAGAAACATTTCCCCATGCTCGGAGAGCGGCTGATAGAGGGCGACTTCCTTCGCGCCGACCTTAGCCAATTCGGACAAAAGAACATCGCCATCATCGGTAATTTTCCTTACAATATCAGCAGCCAGATTTTTTTCCAAGTGCTGAAATACAAGGAGTTGGTGACAGAAGTGGTCGGAATGGTGCAGAAGGAGATGGCCGAACGCATGGCTGCCAAGGAAGGCAGCAAGACCTACGGCATTCTCAGCGTGTTAATGCAGGCTTGGTATGACATCGACTACCTTTTTACGGTGCATGAGAATGTTTTCAACCCTCCACCGAAAGTGAAATCGGCTGTCATCAAAATGCGGCGCAATGCCGTCACCGACTTGGGCTGCAACGAGAAGCTGTTCGTTAGCATTGTTAAGCAAGCCTTTAACCAGCGCCGCAAGACCATGCGCAACTCACTGCGCCCCTTGCTCAGCCCCGTCATCATCGAAAACGAGGTGTTCAACAAAAGGCCAGAGCAACTCTCCGTTCAAGAGTTTGTCGCCCTGACCAATTTGATTGAGGAAAATCGGATTTCTTGATTTGATTTACATGCTTTTCGGGAGGAAGTCCCAACCGAGAATGAAGCCAAACCTTGGTATAGACATTTGTTTTCCCAAAATTATTGGTTTATTGATGTTTTTACTATCCGTGAAGCCCAAATAGGCCATTCCATAAAGTCCTTTGTAGAAACGCAATCGGTATCCTGTCGTGAAAGAAAAGCCTTGAACATTCTGTAAATGCAGACCTTCAGAAGAGTCTTCAATGTATAATGGCTCATTCATAATTCCGTAGTTGATGCCGAAAAACCAGCCTTTTTTGGATACGAGAAACGAAGAACTGACAAATTTGATTGGTGCTTGGTTTTGCCCTCGGCTTCAGCTATTCGTAAAACCGCTGTTCTTTCATGTAAAGGAACGCTTTCTCTGGCATGAAATGCCGCACATCGCGGCCTTCTTTAACGCATTGGCGGATGAAGGTGGACGAAATCTCCAAAATCGGGGTTTTCAACACCGTAACCGAGGGGTAATTAATAAGATCGCCGCCATTGTAACCCTCACGGGGAAAGACCAAAAGCTCGTAGTTGTCGAGGATTTTCTGGTATTCGCGCCAATGCTTCAGGTTTTGCAGGCTGTCCATGCCGCAGATGAAAACGAACTCACAATCAGGGTATTGTTCCGAGAGTTTGGTTAAGGTATTGATGGTATAGGAGGGCGTGGACAGGTGTATTTCCACATCGCTGACAAAGAAACGCGGGTCATCACCTACGGCGAGTTGCACCATCTTCAAACGCTCGTCATCGTCCAGCAGCTTATCCTTTTCTTTCAAAGGATTTTGTGGCGTAACCACAAACCACAACTCGTCCAAGTCGGAAAACTCAATCAGGTAATTGGCTAATATCACATGGCCATGATGGATAGGGTTGAAGGAACCAGAATAAATGCCGACTTTTTTCAATGTAATATCAAGAATTTCAGGATTTTAGAATCATTGGGTCGAAGCCCGTCAGCATCATGACCCTTTTGTGATTTATTGTTCTTCAAGGAAGGTTTGCACAACCTCAAGGATTTTTCGCTTGGCGGTCTCGAGGTCGTCGTTGATGATGGTGCGGTCGAACTTGCCTTGTGCGAACTCGGTCTCCCAAGCGGCCTTGGCAAGGCGTTTTTCGATTTCCTCCGGGGAATCGGTACCCCGTTTGTCCAACCTCTCGCGCAACACTTCAACCGAAGGGGCTTGGATGAAGACCGAAAGGGCCTGATCGCCGTAATGCTCCTTGATGTTCGCGCCGCCGCACACATCCACATCGAAGGCCACATGCTTGCCTTCTTCTTGCATTTGAGCGACCACGGAGAGCAAGGTGCCGTAGCAACGGCCCGGATAAACCTCTTCCCATTCGAGGAACTCGCCGTTTTCGACACGCTGCTTGAATTCGTCCATGGACAGGAAATAATACTCGCGGCCGTTCACCTCTTCGCCGCGTGGTGGCCGTGTGGTGGCCGAAACAGAGAAAGCCATCTCAGGGATGTTGGCCATGACATGGTTCAACAAAGTGGTCTTGCCTGAGCCCGATGGGGCGCTAAAGATGAGAAGTTTACCTTTTTTCATGGTTGGTTTTTTATGCTTTCAGCTGTGGTAGTTTATAGAATATTACACACTTGCTCCTTAATCTTTTCCAATTCATCCTTCATCTTGACGACGATTTTTTGGATGTTCACCTCGTTGGCTTTCGAGCCTAAGGTGTTGATTTCGCGCCCCATTTCCTGTGCAATGAAGCCGAGTTTTTTGCCTGCTTGGTCCTCGTCGCAGCTCTCTTTGAAGTAGTTGCAATGTTGGTGCAGGCGCACTTTCTCTTCGGTGATGTCCAGCTTCTCAAGGTAATAAATCAGCTCTTGTTCGAAACGGTTTTCGTCATATTGCCCAGCGGAAGTCAACTCGCCGAGGTGTTTCGTGATGCGCTGTTTGACGACTTCATGGCGGCTTTTCTCGTAGGGTTCCACCTGACCGAGCAGGTCGAGAATAAGCTCAACACGGTGCAACAGGTCTTTTTTCAAGGTGTTGCCTTCCTGAATGCGGAAACCGTCGATAACATCCAAGGCTTGGCCGAGTGTCTCGCCTACTTTGGCGAACAAGGCTTCATCATAACTCTCTACGGGAACATTAAAAATGCCGGGCATTTTGAACAATAATGCCGCCAAGTCGTAAGTGGGAGGGATGTTGAGTTGTTTTGATAATGCCTCGATTTGATCTTTGTATGCTTTTACGATGTCGGAGTCGATATGGTAGGTTTGGGTCAAGTCGGAGTCGGTGATGTTGATGACCACATCCACCTTGCCGCGTTGCAGTTTGGCTCCGATTTTGTTGCGAAAATCCAATTCCGCAATACGCAACTCATTGGGTAACTTCATTTGAAGGTCCAACTGTTTGCTGTTTAGGGTTTTAACCTCTACCGAAACTTTCTTTGCATTGTAGGTTTGTTCGGCGATGCCGTAACCTGTCATGGAACGAATCATAAAACTAGTTTTGTGCGAATTATTGCTGGACAAATCCCCATGGCTTGCCGTAAAGGCCTTCTTGAGCGGCCGATGAGATTCCAAGATTTTTGACAATGTTAATTCTGGAAGAGAACACACCGTAGCCTCCGGATACGTTGGTGTAATCGGGTACACTCTGTGAGAAGCCCGACTGTGAGTTCACTTGGATGTAGTTGTAAAGTTCGTCGGCTCCTGCTGACAATCTGACCTGAATGGGGTGGTCGTCGAAAGTGCGCTTCACGTTCTCTGTATCGGTGCCAATGGCTTCTTTCAAAAGTTGGAACAGGACATTTTCGCCGTAGGAGAAATAATACAATCCACCTTCGCTGACTAGGCTTTCCAAGCTCTTGGTGCCACAGGAATACCTTACTTGCTTGTCGATTACCGGCCCTCCATTATGCGATTCGTGATAGGTGAAGGTGAACTCCATATTGTAAAAGACGGCATTGTCGGCAGGAGTGAATGTAATTTTGTTGGAATTAGTGCTGGGGGTATCCTTGAAGTTGAGAGAAACGGTATTGATTTTAAAATTATCGCCACCTACGACGCCGGTTTTGGCGGTGATGGTGTCGTTGCCTTTGTGGACGACGAGTTTGTACAAGTATTTCGATTGACCATTGTTGTTGGTGAACTTGTACTTGTCGGTGGTGTAATACACTTTTTGGTTGGGCGAATAAAAAACACCCTCCTCCTTATTCTTGATGGTCATGGTATCAAGCATCAATGTGTCGCCTGTGGGTTCGTAGTTGTTGCCGTAAGCTTTTTTGTATTCAACGATATAGGCTTTCAATTTGCCGGGATAATTGCATGAGTCGGCGATGAGCGCCACCTCGTAGGCATTGATGGGGTTTTCGTTGCTGCTTGAGAAAGCCCTATTGATTCTAATGAAGTTGGTGTCTTCCGTCATGTTGAGCAGGCCATAAATCACGGGTATGTCCTTGTAATCGGCATAGAGTGCTACATCTGTGGTGCAAGCGTTGAAACAAGCCAAACTGGCCAACAACGAAAGGGACAAAACAAATTTTTTCATCGTTCAAGTCGTTTTTAGAGAATGCAAAAATAGTGATTTTTTCTAAAATTTCGTTTTACTTTGTTAAAATTGTTATTTTTGTACCCAAATTCAAACAATAAGCACTATGAATAAAGTATCTTTACTGGCATTGTTTCTCTTTTGCGCTGTCTTAGGAAAGGCCCAAGAGGAATACATTTACGACTTCAACAGCCTTACCGAAGGTATGCAAAACCTACATGGTCAGGACGGCTGGATGACGCATTATCAAACCGCAAGCTCTTCGCAAGACTTCGATGTCGCCTATGTTTGCGGCGCTGACATGGCACCCGATGAGAGCATCGCCATTTGGTATCCCTACGGTGGCGCAGGCGTAGGCCGCACGGCTACACGCAAAGCATCGTCCAATTTCAACTTCAGTTTCCAGCAAGGCGGTGTCATGGACCTTGAGATGGACATGAGCCGCACCTGGTGGGGCGCGTTTTTCGGTGTGGGCTTCGATGGCAACGGCGACGGCCACATCCTGCCTGGCATGACCGACGCCGATGGCGGCGTTCACCTTTTCGTGAAGAGCCAAGGCGACAGCGGCCACTCCGTTGTGAGCCTGCCTAACGGCACCACCATCCCCTTCGACTATGAGGAAGGCGGATGGAGCCGCTATAAGATGTCATTCGACTTTACTGCATACAACGGCGCGGGTGCAGTAACGGTGTTCGTCAAACCCAACTGCGAAGGCGAATGGATTCAGATGGCGGGCTGCACCAATGTCTGCATGAACCTCACTCCCGGTTCGGGCGACAAAAACGACTACCGCGTTTGGGACGGTATCTTCTTTCACTCGCAAGGCGGCACGGGTGGTTTCGACAACATTCTCGTGCGCCAACAGCCCGATGGCAACGCCCAACTCATTAATATGGCCGACATCCCCAACCAACTGGTTTTCAACGCCCCGATTACGCTTGAAGCCACGGCTTCTTCAGGGCTGCCTGTCTCGTTCGAGATAATGGAAGGCCCCGCCACCATCAACGGTAATGTCTTAACCTTGACGGGTGCAACCGGTATCGTGAAACTGAAAGCCACCCAAGCCGGCAATGCCAACTGGCTGCCCGCCCCCGATGTGGTGAAAAGCTTCGAAGTAGTGGACCCCGACCTGTATACACCTGAAATCAAGATTCGCCGACCCTACGATGGTACAGTGGTTTATCTGAATGATTTACATCAAGTTATGATTGTTGTTTCGGCTTATGTCGAACATCCCGAAGTGATTAAGTTCACTAATGTCAGTGCGAATGTCGGAGGTATAGACATTCCTCTTCAAACGGATTATCCCGACGACCCCGAAAATGGTTACTACTATGGTTTCTTTACGCCATCGGCTTGGACCAACGATTACCTAACCGTCAGTGTAACCCAATCGGGCGGCAAGGTAACTTCCCTCAGCAGCCATTTTGAGGTCGCCGAAATGAATGACGAACAATTGGATGTAGTAACGATGCATGGTGACCTTGTTTGCACTCCGACGGTGCATAGCGCAAAAGGAGAATATGTATTCCCAACCCATGTGGGTGCGTTCAACAGGATCATGGCCCATTACGAACACACCTGCGTGAATGGCAAT
This sequence comes from Candidatus Limimorpha sp., assembly GCA_041854745.1. Classification (GTDB taxonomy): domain Bacteria; phylum Bacteroidota; class Bacteroidia; order Bacteroidales; family F082; genus Limimorpha. The sequence continues at coordinate 24,576 of JBHACT010000011.1, forward strand.
TGTGATGCCTACGACCGCGTGGGTGGCGTGAGAATCCGTAATTACCGAGGCGAATGGGTGGAATTGTTCCGCTACATTACCCCCTTCGGCGTGCAGTGCGATGATGATGTAGAAGTGAGCGGCTACACCTCTTCGCTACAAGGCTTGGTTGAGTTTGAGTATTACATGGAGAGCTGGAGCGGCAGCGGCTATAATCCTACCTTGATTTTCAGTTTCACCAAAGGCACGCCTGACTATCTCTATGCAGATGTGGATGAGATATGGTTCGGCACATACGCTTTCGGCGACTATGCCAACCAACAGCCAGTGCCTGTCGTGAATTATCGTTTTAGCGACAAAGCCGAGGCAGCCTCATTGGTAATGTCCACCACGGGACACAACTGGAGTAGTGGCGCCAACAACACCTACAACACGGGCAACGCGGCTGAGTTTTACGAGGCTACGCACCACATTGTGGTAAACGGACAAAACAAATATGACCAGCACCTGTGGCGCACCTGCAACCCCAATCCCGCAGGCTGTTCGCCGCAGAACGGTACATGGACCTACAACCGCAGCGGTTGGTGCCCGGGCAGTATTGCCATTGTGTGGGATTATGACCTCACGGAGTATCTCTCTGCCGGCCAAGCCGAACTGTTCTATCAGTTTGACCCGACCTATTTAGACCTCTGCCATCCCAACCACCCCGATTGCGTCGACGGCGTAACCTGCAACGAATGCGCCGCCCCCGACAATCCCGTGTTGCGTGTGGCGGGCAAGGTCGTCTCTTTCAGCAATGATGAGAAACTGCTGGTCAGCGTTCATGAAGCCCATGTTGAACCTGCCTTCAATGTTGAGATATACCCCAATCCTGTCAAGGGACAATTCACTCTCAGCACCGATTACGACAAGGGTGCCGTCAGCGTGATGATGCTCAACATGCAGGGCCAGATGGTGATGTTCTTCACTGTCGAGGGGCAGCGCACCATTGATGTCAGCCGTCTGCCCGCAGGCGTTTACACCTTACAGTTGCTGGGCGGCAGCGTGGTGACCGAGAAATTGATTATTGAACGGTAGAATATGCGACATTTTTTTGCACAACTGTAGAGACGTTTCCTGAAACGTCTCTTTTTGCCGTCCGTAACATTTTTTAAAAATGTTTCAGGAAATACCTCTTCTGTTGTACGCAACATTTTTTAGAGACGTTTCAGGAAACGTCTCTACCTTCATGTCCGCAAAAGAAGGAAATCTTTTGCGGTTTTCAATAAATTATGTATTTTTGCCCCATCAACTGAAAAACTATTTCCTATGAAAAGATTATCTTTACTTCTTGCCTTGATGGTCTTCGCTCTCGGCCTGACGGCCCAAACCGTTGCCACTGACAACTTCAACAGCTACAATGAAGGTGCTGTGCTTAACGGACAAGGTGGTTGGGTGGCGCGTGCCCATAGCGCAGGCGGCGGCAATCTGAAAACCGAGTATCTCGGCGCAGGCGGCCACACCACCCCCGACGAAACCATGGGTGTCTTCTTCGATAATGCCAATACCAACTTCGGTGAGGTGGCCACCCACAAATCGACCGATGCTTTTCCCTTCGATTTCTCGACGGGCGGTATCATCGAAGTTGAACTCGACCTGCTCCGCAACTGGTGGGGTACTTGCTTCGGCATTGGCTACGACGCCGATGGCGACGGTGTGGTGCTGCCTCCGATGAGTTATGAGGCCACCTGCCCCAATCCCAACCTGCCCACACAGGATGGCGGCATCTATTTCGTTACCTCCGGCATTGACCCAAGGCCCAGCTTCGTCAACGGCATCGTGCTTCCCAACAACACCATGCCCGTTGATTTTGATTATGAATCGACAGTAGGACCTTGGACACGATGGAAAATCATGATCGACCTTGAAGCCAACGGTGGCCAAGGTTCTGTTACCCTCTTCTCCGACCACGGCTGCACGGGTGAGTTTGAGCCCATCCCCGAAATCCAAGGCCTCAACGCAGGTCTCACTCCGGGCAGCGGCGATCGCTTCGACCCCGCTGCGTGGGACGGAGTCTTCTTCCTCAGCAGTTCGCATGGCGGTTTCGACAATTTGGTGGTGCGACACACACCTGCAGGTTTGGCTTCCCAGTTCATCGAGTTTGAGGCCATCCCCGACAAGCTCGTTTTCGATCAACCCTTCCTCCTTAACGCCACCGCCACCTCGGGGCTGCCTGTCAACTTCGAGATTGTGGAAGGCCCTGCCACATTGAGCGGCAACACCGTTACTTTGACGGGTCAGGAAGGCACCGTGAAAGTACGCGCCACACAACCCGGTGACGGCACACAATGGCAAGCTGCCCCCGCCGTGAACCGCAGTTTTGAGGTCGTTAATCCCAACAACTACACCCCTGAAATCATCATTCGCAGACCTTACGAAGGCCTGAATGTTTATATGACCGAGCTGAAGCCAATAATGCTGGTTTTGAGTGCCCATGTCGAACATGGCAATGTCATCAAGTTTGAAGATGTGTCGTGCAACATCGGCAACCAGACCGTGCAATTGCAGACCGCTTATCCCAACAACCCCAACAACGGTTATTGGTACGGTCTATGGGAGCCTACCGCTTTCGGAGAGTTCGACCTCACTGCCACCATCACCCAAAGCGGCGGCAAGGCCACCTCGGTGAACAACCGTTTCACCATAACCAACGACTTTAACAGTGTGGATGTCGTGGCCTTTAATGGCGATTTGATGGTGACACCTTCCCAACAAATTGCACACGGCGAATATGCTCTGCCTTCGCATGTGGGTGCTTTCACCTCTATCAATGCCCATTATGACCACCAGTGCGTCAACAACGACTGCGACAGCTACGACCGTATTGGCTATGTCCGCGTGAAGAACTTCCGCGGCGAATGGGTGGAGCTGTTCCGCTACTGTTCGCCTTTCGGCGTGGAGTGCGACGACAACTTGGATGTTACCGACTACACTTCCATCCTGCAAGGCTTGGTCGAGTTTGAGGTCTATTACCAGACTTGGGACGGTAGCGGTTATTGCCCCATCCTGACTTTCAACATGCAGAAAGGCACGCCCGACTACCTCTACAGCGATGTGCAGCCCATCTGGTTCGGCCCCTACGACTTCGGCGACTACCTCAACCAGCAGCCTGTGCCCGAGATGGACTTTGAGTTTGCTGAGAACACCGAAGAAGCCCACCTGAAAATTATTACTACCGGCCACAATTGGAGCAGTTCGATGAGTGGCGGCTCGGCCTACAACACGGGCAACGCAGCTGAGTTCTATGAAGCCACGCACCATGTCTTTGTCAACGGGCAGAGCAAGTTTGACCAGCACCTGTGGCAAACCTGTACCCCCAACCCTGCGGGCTGCTCGCCTCAGAACGGCACCTGGACTTACAACCGCAGCGGATGGTGCCCGGGCAGCATTGCCCTCGTGTGGGACTATGACCTGAATGAATACCTGCCTCAAGGTGGCGCACACCTCTTCTATCAGTTCGACCCGACCTATATCGACCAATGTCATCCCAACTATCCTGATTGTCAAGATGGACAGAACTCTTGCCCCCACTGCTCCGACCCCGATAACCCGATTTTGAGGGTCAGTGGTATGGTGGTGAGCCGCTCGAACAACGAAAGCACTTTGGTTGCCGTCAAGGAATACTTCGATTTCGAGAAGGACCCGTTCACGGTTACGATTTCGCCCAATCCTGTGAAACATCAGATGACCATTGCCACCGATTATGAGCAGGGCAAACTCTGCGTGCATATTGTCAATGCTCAAGGTGTTGAGGTGCGTGGCTTCGTGATGGACAAGCAGGCCACCATCGATGTCAGTAACCTCCCATCTGGACTTTACTTTGTCAGCGTCATTGGCGGCAAGGTGGTAACGAAGAAGGTTATTGTGGAATGATTATTGCATGATATTTTGTAGAGACGCGCCAGCGCGTCTCTACATCAAAATCTACTCAAAATGAAAAAACTAATATTTGCCTTGCTCCTGTTTGTTACCTTGCCCGGCATGGCGCAAGTGGCCAAAGTCAGACCGAAACATGGTGGAGGCCATTCTGGAAACAATACCTTAACGATTACCTCGCCCCGTAACCAGAACTATCGTTTCTGGGTTTATGTCGACGATGTGCTGCAAAACCAGCAATCCGTCCGTTCCATTTGTGTCTGCAACCTTGCAGAAGACAGCTATTATGTTCGTGTGGAGCTTGATAACCCACTGCAAAACTGTGTGGGTCAGTTTGTTGATCTCCGTCAATCACAAACCCTCGCTGTCGTCCGTGCCGACAAATGGTATGGTTTGGAACCTTCCAATATTCATGTCCGCCCCGAGCTGACTATGAATTTGATAACAGATTATGCTGAGCCATCAGTAATGCCCCCTTCACCTGTCGTTCAGCCCGTGGTTCCAGTGCCCTATGGTATGAATCCCCACGATTATGATGCGGCTTATCAGATGGTTTCCAAGGAATCGTTCGACAGCTCGAGGCTGACCCTTGCCCAACAGGTGGTGTCGACCAACCCGATGTCGGCCAGCCAGATTCTTGGCCTCTGCAAACTGTTCTCTTTCGAAAGCAACAAGCTGGAGTTTGCCAAGTTTGCTTATGCGTATTGTACGGATAAGAACAAATATTTTCTGCTGAACGAGGCTTTCACCTACGAGTCCTCAAAGCGCGAGTTGGACAAGTATATCAAGAATTTCTAAGCTTATTCGGGCATAAAAAATGCCGCATCCTCGGATGCGGCATTTTTGTTTTAAAGGCCAACGAATTAGTGGATTCTATAGCGAATGCTGAAAGCCACGCCATAGCCAAAACCGTTATAGTCACAGGCAGGATCCATAATGAAGTCGTACAAAGGGCGAACATCGAGCGCCAATTGTAGCGGCACATTTTTGGGATTCCATTCCGCACCGCCTTGCACACCGCCTGCCAAACCTAAGCCATGATTGCGGCAGTGGCCGAGGTTGGCGGCAGGACCGATGAACCAACTGAAGTCGCCCGCGATGGGGAATATCCAGTGATAAGCAATAGCAAAGTTGATGTAATTGTCGTTGTGGCGGCTAAAACCAAGGTCTAATTCAAGGCGATTAGGGCCTCCCATGTAATGCTGGTAGGAGAACTCTGCACCATAACCTGTACCACCACCGAAACGGCCACCAATGTTTTGTGCGTTAGCAGCAAAGGCCATGCCCATGACTGCAACCAAGACAAGCAATAATTTCTTCATAATTGTAATGATTAAAATGATTGATTAGGTGAATTGTTTTGTTCCTAAATTCAACACATAAATGCAACTTTTTCGGAGGCACGAGGTGAAACATATTTTACTCAAACGAGAGAGAGGAGAAAACCCCTCCCCCTGTTTGAGCCGGATAAATGCCTATCTTTGCCTCCGTCCAAAAGTTCAAAA
>JBHACT010000012.1:0-16117 GCA_041854745.1 Candidatus Limimorpha sp.
CCCCGCATGTCGGCCATGCCTCCCCGCCCTACCCGGACTGTCTTTGGCAAGCCCGTGTCAACCCTCACTGCCGCCTCGCGCCATTGCAAGCGAAACGCAGTGAAGCGAAGCAAAAGTCCCCCTTTTAAGGGGGCCAGGGGGATTAAAACAGCCACCCCTCCCCACGCGCCGCCTCGCGCCTCACTGCAAGCAGAGCAAAGCGATGCCAAGCAGCCTTCCCCTTCCTTTCTCCTTGATGAGAAGGGAACAAAGAATCAAGGCCGACACCATCGGCCACACACAGCCGTCTAAAGGCCTGACCCTCAGGTCGCGGAGTGGTTTCCGAGAAACCAAACGGCAAGCGCCGCTCCGTGAGGGTCAAGCCTTTAGCCGTCCCCAAGCGGGCGCTGCCCCGCATGTCGGCCATGCCTCCCCGCCCTACCCGGACTGTCTTTGGCAAGCCCGTGTCAACCCTCACTGCCGCCTCGCGCCATTGCATGCAAAGCACAGCAATCTATGTCCCTCTTCTATCTTATTTCTCCGCCTACAATAATAAAACGGGAATACCACCGTTGATTAGGCAAAATGAGTTTTAACCCATCTATATTTTGAAATGAAACATCACTACTTTCGCCGATGGCTCGTCGTCATCGGCTTGGTGCTGGCCGTTCTGCCCGCACTCGCGCAAAAGCGCACCGTCAGCGGCTATGTGATGGACGCCGCCAGCAAGGAAACCCTCATCGGGGCGACCATCATCGACAAAAACTCAGGAAAAGGCTGTGCCACCAACAGCTACGGCTTCTACACCCTGACTTTGAACCAAGGTTAGGTGGATCTGCAAGTATCGTTTGTAGGGTATGTGCAGCAAAACCGCACCCTCGACCTGACGGAAAACCTCAACCTCAATTTTGCTCTTGAGACCAACACTATGCTCGATGAAGTGGTGGTGGAAGGCACCCGCGCCACGGTGAGTGCCCGAAGTCCGCAAATGAGCGTGGTGGAGCTGCCCGTCCAGCAAATCAAGAGCATCCCGACCTTGTTTGGCGAAGCCGATGTGCTGAAAGCCATCCAGTTGCTCCCCGGAGTGCAGAACGGTTCGGAAGGCTCGGCGGGCATGTATGTGCGCGGCGGAGGTCCCGACGAGAACCTGCTGCTCTTGGACGGCGTGCCGGTCTATAATGTCAACCACATGATGGGCTTCTTCTCCGTCTTCAATCCCGACGCGCTGAAAAATGTTACCTTATACAAAGGAAGCTTTCCCGCACATTTCGGAGGGCGCCTCTCGTCGGTGGTCGACATCCGCATGAAGGAAGGCGACATGCAGCAATACCACGGCAATGTCAGCGTGGGACTGATTTCATCCAAATTGAACTTGGAAGGCCCCATCGTGAAGGACAAGCTGTCGTTCAACCTCTCGTTCCGCCGCACCTACAGCGACCTGCTGATGAAACCCGCCCTTTGGGTGGCCAAAACGCAAATGGAAAATGTCAACAAGCTGAAAGCCGGCTATTATTTTTACGATTTCAATGGCAAGCTTAATTGGAAGATTTCAGACAAGGACCGCTTGTACCTGAGTTTCTACTCGGGCGACGATGCTGTATACTTCGGCGTGAGAAACAAGAACTATTCAGCCGAAAACATCCAATACAGCGAGCGTGTCAGCATGGACTGGAAATGGGGCAACAAAGTGGCCGCCCTGCGCTGGAACCATGTGATGTCGCAACAGCTCTTCATGGATGCTTCGGTCAACTACACGCAATACCGCCACAACTTGGGCATGGGTATCACCGAAGAAGCGATATATCTGAATTATAACAATGCTTCGACCAAAAACGAGTTCAACATGGCCTACAAATCGGGCATCAACGACCTGACTGCCAAAATCGACTTCGATTACACGCCCTTGCCCAACCACGAAATCCGTTTTGGCGGCAGCTACACTTACCACCAATTCAGACCCGAAGTGCAATCGATGAAAATCACCACAGGCAATGAAATGAATATTGACACGACCGCAGGTGCTCCCAAGGTGTTTGCCCACGAGACCGCCCTCTATGTGGAGGACAACATGACCCTTGGCGACATCTTCCGCGTGAACGCAGGCGTGCATTACTCCACCTTCACCGTTGAGGGCAAGACCTACCAGAGCGTGCAGCCACGCCTCAGCACCAGCCTGATGCTGGCCTCCAACTTTTCGCTCAAGGCGGGCTATGCCTATATGACGCAATATGTCCACCTGCTCTCCAACAGCAGCCTCAGCCTGCCTACCGACCTCTGGGTGCCCGTTACGGCCAGCATCGTCCCGATGAACGCCCATCAAGTCTCGCTGGGTGCCTTCTACGAATTGCCACGCCTGTTCGACATTTCATTGGAAGGTTACTACAAATCGATGGACAACCTGCTTGAATACAAGGACGGAGCCTCGTTCTTCGGCTCTTCGGATAGATGGGACGAGAAAGTCTGCTTGGGCAAAGGCTGGGCTTACGGCGTGGAGTTTCTCGTGCAGCGCAGTTTCGGCAAGACCACAGGCTGGGTCGGCTACACTTGGGCGCACGCCAAGCGGAAGTTCGACCGCGAAGGTATGGTCATCAACCAAGGCAAGGTGTTTCCTGCCAAATACGACCGCCGCCACGACCTGAGTATCACCGTGCAACACAAGTTCAGCGAGCGTTTCGACCTTAGCGCTACTTGGGTCTTCAGCAGCGGCAACTGCGGCACGCTCGGCACTCAAATCCATGAAGGCCTGCCCACAGACTGGGGCACTTTGCCTGCCATCTACGCGCTTGAACGCAACAACTTTCGCATGGGCAACTACCACCGCTTGGATATAGGCATGAACTTCCACAAGCAGAAAAAACACGGCATCCGCACATGGAACATCAGCGTCTATAATGCCTACAACCACAACAATCCTTTTGTTGTCTACACCGATTACAAATGGGACGAAGCCACACAAACGGAAAAGAAAGTCCTGATGCAGGCGAGTCTGTTCCCGATAATACCGTCAGTCAGTTATAGTTTTAAGTTTTAACCCGATAAGATTTATGGCCGATGACAAAGACTGCTTTTACGCTATGGAAACGCTTACCTTGATTTGATGAAACAGTCATAGCCATTGACCACAGTCAAAAACACAATACAACAATGAAAACCAACATTTTAACTCTTATCATCGTCGCAAGCGTAATATTCTTCACCTCCTGCGAGAAGGAAATCGAATTCAAGGGCGAGCAGACTGACCCCAAGCTGGTGATCAACAGCCTTATAGAGCCTAGTCAACCTGTCAGCGCAGCCATCAGCAAGAGCTATTTTTTCTTGGACAACACGGCCAACACCATAGCACCTGACGACCTCGTGGCCACCCTGTATGTGAACGGCAACCGAATTGGCGAGATGACGCCACACTATGACACCATCGTCAGCTACAATATTTGGGACCCCAACAATCCGAACCTTGGCCGTATCCGAAAAATATATACCCATGATTATTGTCCAGCCAAGGGCGACATCATCAAGATCACTGCTTCGGCCCAAAGCTTCGAGGATGTGGAAGGCGAGACAAGTCAACTGCCGGATACTTTGGATTGCCAAATGGATGTCACGGTGACGAACTGGTCAGGAGGGTATATTCATGTGTATAACCCTGAAACCCAAGAATTTGAAGAAACCGATCTGTATAGTATTGGGGGACATTTGGACATGACCATCACCATCATCGACCCCAATCCCGGGAAGACCGATTACTTCAGGCTAAGCACGAGCAAGAACGACCAAGTTTCAATGGGCGAAAACCGTTGTTACATCAGTTTTGAATACGACGACCCGATTTTTGGATCCGGTATCGTAGAGAATGAATTTATCGACGCCAGCGATCTTGATACCCGTCCCAAAGGTGTGTTTACCGATATGCTCTTTGACGGAGGATCATATCGCTTGAAACTGAAAGTCCATTTTAGTTGCAATTTAGACGAAGACTATGACCCTGAGTTTTTCCATGTGCCATTCATGATAGAGCATCTTTCGAAGGAATACTATAACTACCTGTTCACCTGCAACCAAGGCGATGAGACCATGCAGATTTGGGCAGAGCCTATACAAACCTATTCCAATGTAAAGGGCGGTTATGGCATTGTGGGCGGAAGGTCGGTAAACACGCTTTGGTACGCCTTGCCGCTGGAGGAACAATAGAATTGTCTTTGACAAAACAAACCCTGTAGGGCTGCCGTATTACGGCAACCCGTCAAAACAAACCCTGTAGGGCTGTCGTATTACGGCAGCCGCTGATATAATCACACAGCGGCTGCCACAATGTGACAGCCCTACAGGATTTTCGGATTGCCACAATGTGACAGCCCTACAGGGTTGGCGGATTGCCACAATGTGACAGCCCTACAGGGTTGGCGGATTGCCACAATGTTAGGCTGCCGTAATTGAACGGCAGCTCAATAATAAATCAAATCATTTCACCGCCACAGCCCACGCCTTGACATCAGCCTTGTTGATGCGGTTCAAAAGCCTGCCTTCACCGAATTTGTAGTTGGGATAGGCAGCTTTCAAGTCGTCACACGACTTTTTGATGGTGCTGCCGCCCGAGGTGGCAAAAGGCACAATGGTTTTGCCCGTGAAGTCGTTGGCTTCGATGAAGGTGTTGATGATGGTCGGGGCAGTGTACCACCAGATGGGGAAGCCCACATAGACCACATCATACTGGTTGAAGTTCGGCACCTTACCGCCGTCCTTGATGGCTGGACGCGAGGTTTTGTCGCTCATCTCGATGGTCGAGCGTGATTTCTTGTCGCGCCAGTCGAGGTCGGCATCGGTGTAGAGCTGTTCGGGAACAATTTCGAAAAGGTCGGCACCGATGATGTCGGCCAATTGTTTGGCGGCATTGCGGGTAACGCCCGAAGCCGAGAAGTAGGTTACCAATGTTTTCATAGTCTTGTCTTTTTTACAGTTTTTACCTTTTGAGGCACAGCAGTCTTGGGCCGGAACTCCAACGGCCATTGCTGTAAGAACGAGGATTAATGCTATTCTCTTCATCGTGGTAATGTATTGATTAGGCTGCAAAACTAAATATTTTTCATCACATTCAGCTTGCACAGATTACTGTTTTTTTCTGGCAAGATGATTTTTTGCTTTCAACAAGACCATTATTCAACAATATTCATCTCGTCAATCAGATGACTGGCGCCGGCAAACTTGTCGATGATGAACAGCACATAGCGGATATCGACGCTGATGTTGCGACAAATGTCGGGGTCGTAAATCAGGTCGCTCATCGTGCCTTCCCAGCAGCGGTCGAAGTTGAGGCCAATCAGTTGTCCTTCGGCATTCAGGATTGGGCTGCCAGAATTGCCGCCCGTGGTGTGTACGCTGGCGGTGAAAGCCACATGCATGGTGCCGTCCTTGTCGGCATAGCGACCATAGTCCTTTTTGTTGTAAAGTTCCTTCAAGCGCGGCTCCACCACATAGTCGTAGATGTCGGGATTTTCTTTCTGCATAATGCCCTCAAGCGTGGTGAAGTGTTTATAATTCACGCCATCCTTCGGGCGGAAGCCTTCCACCTTGCCATAGGAGACACGCAGCGTGAAGTTGGCATCGGGGAAAAGGCGCTTCTCGGGCTGCATATCCATCTGGCCTTTCATGTAGATACGGCGCAAGCGCTCGTTGTCCTTGGTGATACTCGACATACGGTCGTATACCTCGGAGTAGAAAAAGCCAATCAAACTCTGATAAACCTTCAAAGCGGGGTCATTGGCCAGTTTCTTGGCTTTGCCGGGCTTGAAGTTGTTCAGCAGGTCGTTCACCTTTTCCTCATCGGTAAACATGGATTTGTCGAAGAGCTTGTCCACATATTCGTTCACATCTTTGATATCATTGAGGAAAGTGGGGCGGAAGTTGGAGGGCTGTGCTTTCAGGTATTCGGCGAGCAGCATGGAGGCCACCTCACGGTCGATGGGTTCGTAATAGTCCTTGAAGAAAGTGGCCGAGGTACCTTTCAATTGGTGCAACATGCGGTCGATGTCATCTTGTGGGGTGTCCTTGGTTACCTCCGAGAGGCGGGCAAAACGCCCCGCGAAATTGACGAGTTCTATACGCATTCCAGCTTCAGTCATATAGGAATAGGCCAGTTCGTAGGGTTCAATTTCCCTATAGTTTCTCTCAAAATTCTTGAGCAGGTCGATGTACATATAGCGGTTGCGTGCGGCCAAGGCCCACTCCTGAAAGTCTTTCTCGAAGGCTCGTTTCTTCTCTACGCCGCGGAAATGGTTGATACCCTCGGTAACACCCATCCATTTCTTCCAGCCATTGCCTATGCTGGCATGTTTCGAGGCATATTGAATGCGCACCTTAGGGTCTTGCTCTTGATATTTGTTGTAGATGTCGAGCACCTTGCCACGCAAATCGACAGCGATGGGATTGATGAGGTTGGCCTCTTGGTTGATGGCGATAGCAGGCAGGTATTCGTTGGTGCGGGCAGGATAACCGAATACGAAGGCGAAGTCGCCTTCCTCAACGCCTTTCAACGAAATATCAAGGTGCTTGGCAGGTTTATAAGGTATGTTGTCCTTGTGATAAACAGCGGGATGACCGTCCTTGTCGGCATAAACGCGGAAAACGCTGAAGTCGCCGGTATGGCGGGGCCAGACCCAGTTGTCGGTGTCGCCGCCAAACTTTCCGATGTTGCTCGGCGGGCAGCCCACAAGGCGCACATCGGTGTAAACCTCATTGAGCAGCAGGTAGTATTCGTTGCCCAAGAAAAAGGGCTTGATACTGACTTTATACTCCGTTTCTTTCTCGACTTGGGCAATGAGTTGCTGCATATTCTCGTCAACTTTGGCCTGACGCTCGTCTTCTTTCGTGTCGGGAGTTATGCCGGAGAGCACTGTCTCGGTTACATCGCGCATCTCGCGAAGGAAGATGACACTAAGGCCGGGGCAGGGCAACTCCTCTCCCCTATTCATGGCCCAAAAGCCGTTGGTGAGGTAGTCGTGCTCTACCGAGCTATGGCGTTGGATATGGCCATAACCGCAATGGTGGTTGGTGAGCAGCAGACCTTGGTCGCTGACGATTTCGCCTGTACAGCCGCCGCCAAAGAGCACAATGGCATCTTTCAGGCTGCTTTGGTTGATACTGTAAATGTCATCGGCGGTGATTTTCATGCCCATCTCCTGCATCTCTTTCTCGTTATACTGGAGCAGAATGGGAATCCACATGCCTTCGCCTGCGAAAAGCAAAGCGGGGAAGAAGACCAGCAGGGTGGTCAATAAGGAAACTCGTTTCATCTTTGTTTAGGTATAGTTTTCTAATTTATGATCAATTATGCATTACAGGTTTGGTCATGATTCACCAAAGTGTTGTAACAAAAGGATTAGTCGTGCAAAAGTAAAGACTTTTCATGAAATACCAAAAGAATCAATCGACAGCATCCCAAAAATAGAAGAAACTCACAATGCGGCAAAACAACTCACGATACCATGTTTGCTTGAGTTCGAGGTCAACATCATGGGTGCGGTTACGAAACACATGGATGTGGTAGAAAAAGTTGTGTGCCCGCCATTCGCGCACTTGCGATTCAATATCTCGCCGACAGACAGCCATCTCTGGTGCGACCGTTTCGCGTACTTTTGTCAAGTAATCCCGCATGGCCTGCTTGCTCTTGATGAGGCACGAATCCATGATGCGGGTATTATCTATGGTTGTTATCGCGTTGGAGAGGTTCATCATTTATTGGTTTTAAAACAGGGCATTAGGTCAACATCGTCTTGAAAAGTCTTTTTGTGCCTCTTTCCGCATAAGTGGAACTGAGCGTGCAAAAGTAGCAAAAAGCGCACCTCCATTCCAAACATTTTCCGTATTTTTGTCGCTTCAATGCCTCAAGGTCAGAAAAACAATGTCCAACGAGGCAAGTGGACGAAGTAGATATATGAGATTCAAAGTATTATTCATATTATGGGCCAGTGTTTTCTGCCTTGCGGCGAACAATTGTTACCTGTTGTCGGAGAGCAACAAGCTCGCTGAGGAGCTGAAAATTTGGGAAAAAACCATCCCCCTGCCCTATCATGAAAGCTTGGAAAGAACGGTGAACCTCTTTGCTGACAAACCCCTCTCCACCCATTTCCTAACCTATTCGGCGATGATCGATTCAGCCTTGGCGCAAAGGAACATGCCTCCAGAGTTGAGGTATTTGCCTTTGACACTCAGCGGAATGCGGCGCAACTATTGTCAGGGCGACCGTTGTGGAGTTTGGCAGCTGCCCACTTTGACAGCCATATATTACGGGCTATCCATCGACGACGACCACGACGAGCGTCTCGATGTGGAAGCCTCCACTCGCGCTGCCTTAGATTGCCTGAACGACTTGTACCAACAATATGGCGACTGGTGGTACAGCATATTGGCCTACACGAACAGCCCCGTTGCGTTGCAACATGCCTTGATTTACCACGGCGAGGCACCTCAGCTGTGGGATTTCCGCGATTACAACCTTTTGCCCAACACCCAAGTCATCGATGAATTTATTGCTTGTGTTTACTTGGCAAACGAAAGCCAACTCAAATTCGTTGAAATCGACGAACCCGTAATAAAGAAAGTTGTTGAGCCCACCGAAAAGCTGACCACCAAGACAACCGAACCCGTCGAAGCACCAATTAAGAAAAACACTGTAAACAACAAAAAAACAGTCTCTTCAACTCCTTCCTCAGGCTCTAGGACACAAAAATATAAAATCAAAAAAGGCGACACACTAAGCAAAATCGCTTCCAAATACCATGTCAGCATTTCCGATTTAAAGAAATGGAACAAACTGAAAAACGACAAGATCCTTGAAGGCCAAACCTTAATCATCAAGAAATGAAATCCACTCGAACACTGGCATTTATCATAACGACAATATTCATTTTATGCGTAGGCTGGTTCTTCTTCCCTGCCGAGGGCATCACCATTGCCGACTACACCCTTCGCTTTCCGTCGTTTGCCGAAGACAGCAAACCCACCCAAGCGAAAGTCGATGTCGATGAGGTCCTGAACAAAGTAACAAAGAGCTTTGAGATGAGCTGCTCCGACAACCTCTTGGACAGCATGCGCTTTTTCCGCCAATACCTCAAGGAAAACCCCAACCGTATTTACCTACCCAACGACGACTTCACTTACTTTGACCCGCTCTTCGACCAACTGCAGGAAGCGCAAGGCCAAGGTAACATCTACCGTGTGATGCACTATGGCGACTCGCAAATTGAGATGGACCGTATCACTTCGGTATTGCGCCAAAAGCTGCAAGAACTGTTTGGAGGCTCCGGACCTAACATGATTCCCGCCGTGCAACCCGTGCCCTCCATTTCGGTGTCGCAGCGCGCTTCGGGCCTCAGCCGTTACGCCATGTACGGCGACGCCTCCAACCAACGCGCTTCCCACAACCGCTATGGCGTGATGGCACAATACGGCCAAGTCATCGCCGGCGGCTCTGTGTCGTTCAGCCAAAGCAACCACTCGCAAGCCTTCGGGAATGCCAAAAAGATTTCGACTGTATCGGTACTGTTGGGCAAAAACAGCCAGAACTTCACCGCTACGCTGAAATGTGGCGACATCGACACCGAATCCAGAGTACTGGCCGCCACCGACAGCGTTTCGCTCATCACTTGGACCCTGCCCGAAGATGTCAAGAAAGGCGTTATCAGCTTCAAGGGCAATGCCGAAATCTACGCCATCCTGCTCGACGGTGGCCCGGGCGTAGCCATCGACAATGTAGCCCTGCGTGGCTGTTCGGGCACCATCTTCCACCGCATGAACGAGTCTGTCGCCCGCCAATCGTTCAAACTTTTGAACACCAAACTCATCATCATGCAGTTCGGCGGCAACCGCATGCCGAGTATTACATCGACCAAGAACATCGCTTCATACCTGTCCGAACTCGAAAAACAGATTGATTATATAAGGCGTGTCGCACCGCAAGCCACCCTGCTCTTCATCGGTCCTGCCGACATGGGGCGCAGTTACGGCGGCAAGATGAGCACTTGGCACCGTCTGCCCGAACTGAACGACTCGCTCCGCGCCATGACCCTGCGCAACAATGTGGCCTATTGGGATATGTTCAACGTGATGGGCGGCGAAGGCTCAATGGTTCAATGGGTGAGACACAAGCCTGCCTTGGCTGGCCCCGACTACATTCATTTTACTTTCACCGGCGCCCAAGAAATCGGCTCCGACTTGGCCCGTTCGTTCACCACCTATTACGACTTCTACAAGCTGCGCCAAAATGTGCCAAGCGAGAAAGTCATTGAGTTTGTCAACCTCGACCCCGAAGAAGACTCCTTACGCACAATAGGCCGCATCAAGTTGCCTTTCTATGACCCTTACGGGATTAAGAAAAGATGATGAAAAAGCTCCTGATTGCCATAGGATTATCGTTGGCTTTTTTGCCAACCTTGGCCCAAACCGGACCACTGCTGAAGCCCATCGAGGACTTGGAGTTTGCTCGTTTTGAGCGCAACCAGATCCTCTACCCCGGCGACAGCCTCGCCATGGAGCGTTTCTTCACCAAACTCGACTCGGTGCTTTTCCTCGGCTTAGGCAATGTCAGTATCATGCATATCGGCGGCTCACATGTGCAGGCTGGGGTGTTCACCCAACAGTTTCGCAACGACCTGCTCAGCATTAGCACCGACTTGATTGGCGGGCAAAACTTCGTCTTCCCTTTTGCGGCAGGCGGCACCAACAACCCGTCTCACTTCCTCGTTAGCTCCACCGGCAGCTGGGAATACAGCCGCAACGCCGTGCTCAAGAAGACCGACAAGCGCATGGGGCTGGCCGGTGCCACCATCACCACCAGCGATGCCAGTGCCTCGGTGAGTATCGTCAGTCGCGAGTGCCGACCCACCCCCCTCAGCCCTGTCTTCGAATTCAACAAAGTAACCCTCGTCGGCTTTTCGGAGACTGAAAATGTAACTCCAGTCATTGGCTACAAGGGCGATACCGTCAAAGGCAGTTTCAACGACTACCAGTCAACCTACACCTTCCAATTGCCTGCCTTTACCGACTCCATCTGCATCTTTTTTGAAGCCATGCCGGGCGAGTTCACGCTACAAGGTGTGCTCTTGGAAAATGGCATGCCGGGCATCAGTGTGCACGGCGTAGGCGTGAACGGTGCCAGCGTGCCCTCCTACCTGCGTTGTGATGACTTCGAACGCGACCTCAACCTCATCCGGCCCGACCTCATCATCTTCGGCATCGGTATTAATGATGCAGCCGAGAATGACTTTGATGCCACAGTGTTCAAGAACAACTACGACGAACTCATTAATGTCATCAAACGCGTCAACCCCGACTGTGCCTTGCTCTTTGTAACCAACAACGACAGCTACAAGCGTGTGAAAGTAAAGCGGAAAACCCGCTACAAAGTCAACCCCAACGGCAGCATCGTCGAGAGGGCCTTCTTAGAGATGGGCAAGCAGTACAACGCCGCCGTGTGGAACCAATTCGACATTATGGGCGGACTGCGTTCGATGAAGGACTGGGAAAACGCAGGACTGGCTCAGAAAGACAAGGTCCACTTCACCAGTAGCGGCTACAAACTTGTCGGCGACCTACTATACAACGCCTTAATCAGCCGATATATAGAACATGTCAAATCCACTGCAACACAACAGTGACATGACCAACTTCTCCGACATAGTGCTGGATTTCTTGCGCAACCTGTTCTCGTTCGACAAGGCACATCCTTTGTTGTTCACCCAGTTTTATTTTTGGGCATTCTTCGCCTTGGTGTTCGCCGTGTTTTGCTTGGTAAAAAACAAGTGTCTACAGCGCAACATCTTCCTGTTTTTCGTCAGCCTGTTCTTTTACTTCAAGACCAGTGGGCTTTTCATTTTAATTCTGGTTTTCATCACTTTATACAACTATTTTGCGGGCAGGTGTCTCAATACACGAAAGAAAGACAGTGGTCGCAATGCCGTGTTGGCGCTCAGCGTCATCGTCAACCTGTCCATTCTCTTCTATTTCAAATACGCCTATTTCATCACCGATGTCGTCAATAACTTAACGGGCTTGGAGTTTCGCGTTTTCGATGTCTTCTCGTGGGTGGGCAACCAAATGACAGGCGACAACCGTTTCAGCGTTGATGCCATCCTACTGCCTGTGGGTATCTCGTTTTACACCTTCCAAGCCATCAGCTACATCATGGATGTGTACCGCAAGCGTATCAAACCCGTCTGCAATATCTTCGACTTCGGATTTTATGTCAGTTTCTTCCCTCAGCTGGTGGCAGGCCCCATTGTGAGGGCCAACGAGTTTATTCCGCAACTGCACAAAAAATACTTCCTCAGCCGCCGCCAGTTCGGCATTGCCGTGTTTTGGATTATGAACGGCTTGGTGAAGAAGATTGTGCTGAGCGATTACATCGCTGTCAACTTCATCGACCGCGTGTTCGACCAACCCTTGCTTTACACAGGCTTCGAGAACCTGATGGCCTTGTTCGGCTATTCGCTGCAAGTTTATGCTGACTTCTCGGGCTATACCGACATCGCCATCGGAGTGGCCATGCTGATGGGCTTCTACTTGCCTGAAAACTTTAAATCGCCCTATAAAGCCAAAAACCCGGGCGAGTTTTGGAAGCGTTGGCACATCTCGCTCTCGCGTTGGCTGCAAGACTACCTCTACATCCCCTTGGGCGGCAACCGCAATGCAGCCTTTGGCACCTTCTGTATCCTCATCATGATTGCGGCCATTGCCGTCTTCCTTTCGGGCAGCTGGTGGGTCGGCTTGGGCGTGGGCCTGTTGGCCGCCATTCTCACTTTAGTGGCTGTCTTTAAGCCTGAAAAACGCAAGAAAATCACCACCGAAATCAACCGCATGGACACCATGCTTTTAGGCGGACTTTGGCACGGGGCTTCATGGAACTTCATGATTTGGGGCGGACTGAACGGCATAGGCATGGTATTCTACCGTTTCTGGAAAGACTGGAGCGTTTATGGGCGCACCTTATTCTTAATGGCGGTTACCTTCCTGCTGCGCGTGCTTTGTGTCTTAGCCCCACAACCCGTGTTCACCCTAATTTTCTATTGGTGCATGATTATGTTAGTGGGCAATGTCGTCAGGACGCTATACAACCTCTTTGGCGGCAAGAAAGCTTGGCAGTGGCTCCAAGACGCATGGGCGATTTTCCAAACTTTCACTTTCATCACCTTCACGCGGTTATTTTTCCGCAGCGGTTCCAACCTCGACCCCGCCGTAGCCAACGAAACCGCATGGAACACCGCCAAAAACATGGTCAACCAAATGGGCAGTCTTTGGGATTGGAGCAAAGTCCCCGACATCATCGTTCATTATAGCAATGTGTTCATCCTCATTCTGATAGGCATGATTATCCATTGGCTGCCAGAGAATTTCAAGCGGTGCTACCGCCTGTGGTTCGCCAAGATGCCAATCGCATTGATGGTTTTGGCATGTGTCGGTGCAGTTTTCATCATTTACCAATTCGTCACCTCCGACCTGCAGGCCTTCATTTATTTCCAGTTCTAATTGTAGAGACGGTGCGTGCACCGTCTCCTAAACACCTAATAATATATCCGAGACGGTGCGTGCACCGTCTCTACAATGAAAATATCTTTGTGTTGTTATATCAATACCAAATCGTTACGAATATGTCCGACGACAAATTTCAAGACAAATACAGAATAGAATCCGCTCGCGCATGGTGGCACGATTACGATGGCGGTGCCTATTTCATCACCATTTGCACGAAAAATAGTGAGCATTTTTTGGGGGAAATCGAGAAAGGAGAAATGGTTTTGTCCGAAATTGGAGAATATACCCGTCAATGTATTGAACAAATTCCACAGCATAACCCATACGCGGAAATCCCGTTGTATGTCATTATGCCTAATCATTTGCATTTAATCGTTTACATTGTAGAGACGGTGCACGCACCGTCTCCTAAACAACCGTCTAATGATAATCCTGAGACGGTGCGCGCACCGTCTCTACGACCTAACCGTTGGAAAAATGATATCGTTAACGAGGAAATGCAATTCATATCCAAACAAAAAAACAGGTTGGCCGTTGCCATTGGCAGCCTGAAATCTGCCGTCACCCATTTTGCTAACCAAACTCCTGATTATTTTGCTTGGCAAACCCGTTTCCATGACCGCATTATTCGTGACCAACCCGAAATGAACCGCATTGCCGCCTATATTCAAAACAATGTGGCAAATTGGGAGGATGATGAATTCTATACGCCCAGAAAATAGAATAGGCCGTGCCCTGACTTGTAGAGACGGTGCATGCACCGTCTCATATCGCACCTATTATTATATATCTATCTGAGACGGTGCGTGCACCGTCTCTACAATGAAAAACAGATTTTGTAACGCGAAAGATTCATTTTTGCGTAATCAAGCGCTCCAACCTATTATACCAGTCCTCGCCAAACTTGCGTACCATGGGGCCTTTGAGGAATTTCCACAGCGGTATGCCTTCGCGCTCGCCCTTGCGCTTTGCAGGCACACACACGCTCCATTCGTGGTAGTGGATGTGGGTAAAGCCATCTTTCTCCACCAAGCGGATAGGGTATAGGTGGCATGAAATCGGTTTCCAGAAGTCGCATTTGCCTTCCAAAAAGGCTTTTTCGATGGCGCAAAGTGCCGTGCCGTTCTCATGAAAATACACGAAAGCACACTCCTCGCCGTTCACCAAAGGCGTAACGAGCTCACCGCATTCGTCGTAGTCGTAAACATCGTTCTCTTCCACTACTTTGATACCTTCGGGGCGCATATATGGTTTGATGGCTTCGAGGTTATCTGCAATTTGCTCAATTTCAGCGGATTCTAACGGCGCACCCGCATCGCCGGCCACACAGCACCACCCTTTGCAACGCGGCAGGCAACAGCAAAATTGGGCGTTTAGGAACCCGTCAGTTACCACAATGTTGTCTAATATAATCATGGCGCAAAAATAATTTTTTTCCGAAAACGCTTGCCATGTAAAACAAAAGTTATAACTTTGCAGCGCAAAGTACTTTAATTGCTATGGAAAACAAGGAAGCTCTCAATACGCTGAACGACATCAAAGAGATGATGGAGCGTTCATCCAAATTCAAGGCAATCAGCGGGTTGTCTATTGTCATCGTGGGTATTTTGGCCTCGTTGGTTGCTGCTTATATCTATTTCTTTTTGGGCGATTACCACATCAACACGCCCGAAAAATGGCGGATTACCGTTCTCGTGGCCATCGGTTTGTTGGTTGTGGCCTTTGCGACAGTGTTCGTCATGGCCTATATGAAAGCCAAGCGTCACAACCTCCGCTTCACCTTCGATACGACAATGCGCCGTTTGTTGCTCAATTTCTTCATCCCGATGGTTGCCGGCGGTTTGCTTTGTATCGCCTTGCTTGCGCAGCAACATTACGGCCTTGTTTCCTCTATCACACTGATTTTCTACGGCTTGGCACTCATCAATAGTAGTCATTTCAGTTATCCAGCCCTGCGCTATTTGGGTTATGCCCAATTGGCCTTGGGTCTCATTGACTGTTTCTTGGTCGATTACGCAGTGCTGACTTGGTTCATCGGTTTCGGTGTGCTTCACATCGTTTTTGGCATCATTTTCATGCTGAAATATGAAAGGAGAAAGTGAACCATGATTGCCCTTTTGGACGGTTTGAACAAGGCTTTCGAGAGCAAGATCAGGCTCGGCATTATGTCGGTGCTGATGGCCAACGAGTCGGTGGATTTCACGACGATGAAGTCGCTGCTGGAACTCACTGACGGCAATCTCGCCAGCCATGCCCGCAGCCTTGAAGACTTGGGCTACATCTGTTGCGAAAAGAAGTTTATCGGCCGCAAGCCCAATACGAGTTATTCAATTACGGATGAAGGCCGCACTGCTTTCTCCGCTCATATTCAAGCCCTTGCATCGTTCTTAAACACCCAAAAATGAGACAATCTATTTTTTTGACCTTTTTACTTTGAAATTCAAAGTTCTTTTTAATAATTCAAAACCTTAAAAACTCCTAAATTCAACACATAAATGCAACTTTTTCGGAGGCACGAGGTGAAACATATTTTACTCAAACGAGAGAGAGGAGAAAACCCCTCCCCCTGTTTGAGCCGGATAAATGCCTATCTTTGCCTCCGTCCAAAAGTTCAAAA
>JBHACT010000013.1:0-22003 GCA_041854745.1 Candidatus Limimorpha sp.
TGAACTTTTGGACGGAGGCAAAGATAGGCATTTATCCGGCTCAAACAGGGGGAGGGGTTTTCTCCTCTCTCTCGTTTGAGTAAAATATGTTTCACCTCGTGCCTCCGAAAAAGTTGCATTTATGTGTTGAATTTAGGAGAAAAAAGCCTTGTTGTAATAAAAATCCTACTTTTTCATCGACAAACCATCGTTGAGACACTTTCGGGCATTTCTTTTTTCCCGACAGGAAGGGGATTTCAACATCCATGTTGATAAACCTGTTGATAATTTGTTGAAAACTTATTGGCAGCAATTCCTATCTTTTCCCTACCTTTGAAAGCTTGTACAAATCAAAATCGTTTTGATTTAAATCGTTAAATATCAAATAATTAAACTCGACAAAATGAAACAAAAACTAACTTTATTATTGACAGCGTTGTTGCTGGGCTTAAATACCATGACCGCATTAGGTCAAAACAACTACGAAAAGGTGATTGCTGATCCAACTGACTGGACTGGAGAGTACCTTTTGGTGTATGAGAACGATACCAATTCGGCTTATTGTTGGAATGGGGTTGATTTGACTAATTGTTATACTGAATTAACCATCAATGGCAATACTATTATTGCCACAAATACAGTTACAATCTCTGTCGAAGCTATGGAAGGGGGCTACTCCATTCAAGTTAACGGAGGCTCTAATGATGGCAAATACATTTATGGCCTATCAAGTAATAACGCTATTAAGTTTGGAGATTCCCCTTCTTTGAACACTCTTACATTCGAAACCGACTGGGTTAAAATCACATCGAATTCTTCTGTAATAAGATTTAATAAAACCTCTGGCCAATTAAGATTCCGCTATTTCAAATCTGATACTTATACAAGCCAACAACCCGTACAACTTTACAAAAAAAATAATGGCAGCCAGCAGCAAGAAACCGTGGCCACTCCCACCTTCGATCCTGCCGCCGGCACTTATTATGAGTCTCAATCCGTGAGTCTCAACTGCGCCACTGATGGAGCCGTCATCCGTTATACCTTGGACGGTAGCGACCCGACGGAGAGCAGCACCGAATACAGCACGGCCCTTAACATCTCGGAAACGACAACCGTAAAAGCCAAAGCATGGAAAGAGGGCTACGAAGCCAGCGACATCGCATCGGCAGAATACATCATCGTCTCGCAAGTTACCATACTTGAAGCGCGCCTTTTAGACAACGACGAATATGCCTTGGTGCAAGGCGTGGTGAATTTTATCGACGGCCGCAATGTACACATCCAAGACAGCACTGCCGCCATTGACCTGTTTCTACTCTCCGGCACCGTACCTTCGTCGTTATCCACTGGTGACATGGTACAAGCCTGCGGGAAAAAGACCGTTTACAAAGGTCTCATCCAACTGACCGAAATCGACGGCAATAACCCAAATGTTTTCACCGTCCTGTCATCGGGTCACGATTTGCCTTTGGCCATCCAAACCATCGCCGAAATCAATGAAGATCTCAGCGGCAGCAACCTGTTGCAATCCACTCGCGTAAAAATCGAGAATGCCACTATCGGACCCATTAACCCGAACGGCACTACGGTAATTTCTCAGGACGGCAATGCCCTCAACATCTACCGCATTCCTGTCGTGGAAGGCATGATTGAAGGCGACTGGGTAACCGTCACAGGTGTCATCAGCTGCTACAACACACCTCAACTGCTCATTGCTAATGCCAACGACATCACTTTCACGCACCGTCCTGTTCTGACCGCCAACCCAACAACCGTCACGGGCATGACATACGAATACGAGGAAGGCGGTCCTTCCCAAGTTGTCAGTTTCCTTTTGAGCGGCAACTACCTTAATCACAATGTCAGCATTTATCCTTCTGAAAGTTTCGAGGTGTCGACATACCCTTCCAACCAATTCCGTCCTGAGAATCCGGCCATTATCTATTCACCTCACTCAGGCTATTTCTATGACCTCAACATCAGTGTAAGATTGAAAGCCGGTCTTGAAGCAGGCGCATATAACGAACAATTGGTTGTTGTATCCGAAGGTGCTGACACCTTGTTTGTCAATGTCTCAGGCAATGTTACGGGCAACGACCCGACACCGCCTATTTCAGGTGATTATGTCCGAATCAGCAGCTTAGACGAAATTTCCGAAGGCAGCCGTATAGTCTTCGCAGCCCGTTTCAACGAAAACGCTGCCAATTACTACGCCATGACCAACGCCTCGTCGGGCAAGCCCATAGGCGTGCTGTTCACCTCCATCCCCACTACTGACGAGAACGAAATCCTACCCGCTTCCATCGTTGACGAAGAAAGCAACTACTACTGGACCGTCGGTGTGACTGCCAACGGCTACACCTTCACCAACGCTTCCAGTAAACTGATTGGATACTCTTCCGGCACCAACTTCACTACGGGTGGCAACAACACCGTTTGGACTATCGAGAAAAATACTGCAAGCAATGCCGGAATGGTTCCTGAGTATATTGGTTTCCTTATCACCAACGCTAATGTTACCGACAGAGCCTTTGCCCTGAACAACAATTACAATTTCGGACCTTACTCCACTTCAAACATCGGAGGAAGTCAGGCTGGCAGCTACAACTTCTTCTTAGACATCTTCGTGAAGACCGAAGGCAGCAACACTCCTGTCGTGGCCATTCCCACCTTCACCCCTGCCGCCGGCACTTATTATGAAGCCCAGACCGTGAGCATTGCCTGCGCCACCGAAGGTGCTACCATACATTACACCCTCGACGGAAGCAACCCGACGGAAGCGAGCCCTGTCTACAGCACTCCGCTGACAATCAGCGAGACCACCACCGTCAAGGCCATAGCCATGAAAGACGGCTACGACAACAGTGCTGTTGCCGAAGCCACCTACACCATACAACTCGGTGTGGTCATCATCTTCAACCAAGACTGGGAAGATGAAATGAACGGATGGACTTTCGTCGATGTGGAAGGCGAAGCCTCATGGAGCATTTCATCCTATAGCGGCAATCACTTCGCCAAGATAAGTGGACACAATAAAGGTGCCAACACCGACTGGTGTATCTCTCCTGCTTTCAACTTGGACGACTACGACAACCCCGTGCTGAGCTTCCTGACGGCTACCAAGTATGATGGCAATGCCATTGAGGTATTCTTCTCTAACAACTACGATGGGCAAAATCCTACCACGGCCACTTGGACACCATTGAGCTGTGCCCTTTCACAAGGCGACTTCGAATGGGCAGAATCCGGCCATATCGACTTGAGTAGCTTTGCCGGAACCAACTGCCATATCGGCTTCAAATATACCTGCACGGCCACCCAAGCCGCTACATGGGAAGTGGACGACATCATGCTCATCGGCCAGACATCGGCACCTGTCATCACAGTGACTCCCTTGACTTTGACAGGCTTCAGCTACATTGAAGGCAGCGGTCCGTCGGCTGAACAATCCTTCACCGTTTCGGCCCTCAACCTGAGCGACAACGTTACCGTCACCGAAGCTGACAATTATGAAATCTCTTTGGGTTCTGGCAACAATTTCAATGCGCAAACCACCCTTACCTTGTCGCAATCTAACGGTACCATCGATGCAATCACGATTTATGTCCGCCTGAAATCCGGCTTGGCCGTTGGCGAATACAACGATGAAAACATCGCCATCACCTCTGCCGACCTTGACGAAATTCAGGTAACTTGCAGCGGCAGTGTCACCGAAATGCCCATTCCCGGCAACGATTATGTTCGTATCTCGGAGGTTGGCCAACTCGTCGCCGGCAACCGTGTCATTTTGGCGGCCCGTTATAACACGACGAGCAACGCCTATCGTGCAGCAGCCAACACCTTGTCGGGCGGCAAACTCAACACCACTGAGTTCACCAGTGTAATGAACGGTGGCAACGAAATCATCCCTGCCGACATCATAAGCAATGAAAGCGATCATTATTGGACAGTGGGTATCACCTCCGAGGGCTACACCTTCACCAATGCCAACGGCGACATGATTGCCTACGGAAGCAATGCCAATTTCACGATGAACGGCAATAATACCGCATGGAACATTGAAGCTGGCGTCACCCCACCTGAAAGCTTGGTGCCTGAATACTACGGCTTCAACATCATCAATACCACTACTAACAGCCGTTGTTTTGCCCTTCGCGTAACAACCAGCAGCAGCGTGATAGGCCCTTACTCCATCAACAACATGACCAATGGCGAGTACAACTTTTCCCTCGACATCTTCATGCAAGGCGAAGGCGGCACGCCCACCGTGGCCACTCCCACCTTCACCCCTGCCGCCGGCACTTATTATGAAGCCCAAACCGTGAGCATTGCCTGCGCCACCGGAGATGCTACCATACATTACACCCTCGACGGCAGCAACCCGACGGGAACAAGCCCGGTCTATAGCACTCCGCTGACAATCAGCGAGACTACCACTGTCAAGGCCATAGCCATGAAAGACGGCTACAACAACAGTGCTGTTGCCGAAGCCACCTACACCATACAACTCGGTGTAGTCATCATCTTCAACCAAGACTGGGAAGATGATTGGAACGGATGGACGGAAGTCATAGAAACGGGCGATTCCCTCTGGCGCATTGCCTCTTACGGCGGCAACCATTATGCTTACGCAAACGGTTTCAACCACGATGTCAGCACCACCGACTGGCTCATCTCACCCGCCTTCAACCTCGACAGCTATAGCGATGTCGTGCTGACCTTCCGCACGGCCATGAACTACACCGGCCCCGATCTTGAGGTCTTCTTCTCCAACAACTACGATGGACAAAACCCTGCCGCTGCCACTTGGAGCCCCTTGACCTGCACACTCTCAACCGGCAACTGGACTTGGATCGAATCGGGCGACATCAGTCTTGACGACTTCACCGGCTCAAACTGTTACATCGGCTTCAAGTACACTTGCACCGATACCGAGGCCGCCGGATGGGAAGTGGACGACATCATGCTCGTCTCGGGCACCAACACTAACCCGACCATCACGGCCACACCTATTATAATTAATGGCCTCGAATACCTCGAAGGCAGCGGCCCGTCGGCCTCACAGACTTACACCTTGACGGCAACCAACCTTGAAGGTGCAGGCAACATCACGGTCAACGCAAGCGAAGGCTTTGAAATCTCGTTGGAAAATGAAGCCTTTGTCGGCCAGCTGTCCATCGCCTTCGCCGACGGTCAGATTGTCAACCAACCCGTTACCGTTTATGTCCGTATGGCCGAAGGTCTTGAAGCCGGCACTTACGAAGGCACCATCACCCACACGGGCGGCGGTGCAACCACCGAAGTCAGTCTTGCGGGTACAGTACACGGTGAGAATGATCCATTCCTCTTTGTCTATATGCCACAGTACATCCAAGGCAACAACGGTTCGAACAACAACCGTGTGCCCGTGGCCATTATCGGCGTTTTCGAAAACCTTGAGCCCAACACGACCTACCGTTACACCAACCAACTCGTTGATGGCAACGACGGTCCTGAGACGGCCGGTGCCGGCAATGTGATTTATGTCAACGAAGAAGGCTTCTACCGCAGCACCAGTCCGAGCCTTGCTACGGAAGGCGGTTACGGCGTGTTCACCACTACTGAAGACGGCGAGGCTTTCGTGTGGCTAATGAATGAGCCCACGGCCAATTCCCGCTTCACGCC
Source organism: Candidatus Limimorpha sp. (assembly GCA_041854745.1). Lineage (GTDB taxonomy): Bacteria > Bacteroidota > Bacteroidia > Bacteroidales > F082 > Limimorpha. Next base: position 5,644 of record JBHACT010000013.1, read on the forward strand.
CGGCAACCATGTCTTCCTGCGCGTTCGTATCAACGACGGCCAAGACGGCACCACAGTCCATCAGGCCTTCACCTCACAAGACTACGCCACCGTGCTCAACTTTGGCAACGAACATAACGCCTATCAAGGCTCAGCTTTCTATGCCAAGAGCGAAGAGAGTCCGATGAGCTTCGCCATCATGTTCAGCGCTGACGAAGACGAACGCCCCATCTACTCCACCAGTATCGAGTCTGTGGGTGTTGACTACGGCAACATCAACCAGTACGCCGACTTCTACAAAGAATTGGTGGCCGGACAAGACGGTTGGTTTGGCGGAATACTGCCCAACGACAACGAGGAAGGCATCAATGCCATCTGGATTCTCGACATATATGGTGAAGTCGCCAACGAGTTTTACACCGAGGAAGGCCTATGGCTTCCTGAAGCCATCACCATCAACCCGACCAACGGCCTCGACACGCCCATCTTCATCGACCTCACCTACGACGGTGTGGAAGAGCCCTTTGCAGCCAATGTGAAGATTTGGAGTGCCGACCATGAGTTTGTCATCGAGAACGGCGAAGCCACCCACTACAACATGACCGTCTTCAACATCCTCGGCCAGCCGATGATGAAGCAGCAAATCAACGCCGGTAGCACGAAACGCATTGGTCACAACCTTGCCACGGGTGTCTATGTCATCAGTTTGCAAAACAACGAGAACATAGTTTCTATGAAAGTAATAGTTAGGTAAGTAATGCTTTTCCCGAAAGGGAAAACGAAAAGTCCGGGAGCCAATGGCTCTCGGACTTTTTTTTGGCCAAATAAAACAAACTAAAACTTGATTTCAAATCCAAATGATTTGAATTTTTCAGTAGTGAAGTTTTTATTGAATTCGGGAAGAAGATTGGTGTAAACACGGAAACCATGAATAATACCAATAATGTTTGTATTGAAACTTATACCAACTTCCATCTTCCATGGATTGAATAACGAACGGTATTCTGTGCCTATCCAAGCATTAGGAACCAATTCAGGATAGCTTGTTAAGAGTTGTCCATTAAGAAGATAACCGGTAGTGAAATCCAGCGAGAAACTGTTCAGTTTTTGCTTCCCAAAATGATAATATAAGGTCACGGGGACACAAAGGTAACCGGAGTACAAAGCATTTTGTTGGAATGTCTCAGGGCCATCAAGCACCTCCAGTCCATTTTCTCCCATTTCGACCGGAAAATTCAACCGCATCCAAGTTGAGTTGAACGAAAGACCTGTGGACAATTTAAATTGCCGACCAAGTCTGAAAGAAGTTTCCACACCTCCCGACACAAACAATCCTCCACTCATGGAATACGGACTGCTAATATCGTTGGGTTCTGATCCCACCTTGAACCCCGCTGAAATATTATAAGCAACAATGCGTTCCCAAATGCGGAATTTTTCGGTAGTAACAGGTTGTCCATCAACAGTTTTTGTTTGAATGACTTTGGGAGTTTGTCTCACATAGAACCATTTGGGACTTTCAAACTCATTGACAATAACCTTACCGTCCAGCAGACATACATCATACTGAAAATCGGCATCATAAAGAGCAATCATGATTTCTCCCTTTCCTGCAATTGTGTCAATACGCAAAAGACCTCTTTCATTTATAGTCAAAGAAGATTCTCCCGCCGAAAGCAAATGTCCGATGTGCAATTCAGCTTTATTTGCAAGCTCAATAATCTGTTTTTCAGCCAAATTAATACAATTTACCGAAGCCTTTGCATTGTCAAGAATTTCAATCTTCTTGAAATTCAATTTGCCCTCCATTTCCACGATAGTGCCTTGCGGAAATTTCTTGTTTTCGACAAGTGTCAAGATGTCGTCCGAAATGTTACAGATTTGGGCTTCAAGTGCCATTCCGGCAAACTGTTCAGGGACAACGATGGCGATACGCAAACTATCGCTTTCGCAATGCGACATTCTCACATCCCATCCCGAATTGATTTCCAATTGATTAATCTTGTCGCCAATAAGCGTTTCGATGGCGACCTCATTTTGCGCCCACGCCCACTGGGCAAGGCATATCACACCTAATATTAATACTAACCGTTTCATAGTACTTAGATTTTATGAATGACTAAAACTTGATTTCGTAAGCCAATGATCCATTCTGCATATTTGGATCCGATTGCAGCCCGAGAAAGATTTTATCTTCCCAATTTCTATTTCGTTTCCTTTCGGTTTGTTTTGGTTTAGGCTCCACATAACCCACAAGGTTTTCACTTTTTATCACACGCCGCGATGGGAACTTTTCTGGCTGGGTTATTTCCTGCGCAACCAATTCTTTATTGATTGAAGATGAATCTATTATGTCGGTCACTCTTGTCTCTGCCAAAAGAATTTCCTCTGCTTTCGGTTCAGGTATTTCAAATTCAATCTGTTTGGTATTCCTGACTTTCGGTTTTGAAATTTTGAAAAGAGTTTGTGTTTCCATCTTTTCTTGTTGCTGAGCTATCTCCATAACCATTGCCGGGTGCTGAACACCTACCACCGAATCAACTTGCGCATGGTCATGAGCGAGCATCTTTTCATCTTTGTCCATCGAAGGCCTTCCAAACGGTTGAAAAAGCACCCAAAGCAACAAGCAAGCTGCGGCTGCGCCCGAAACCCACCAAAGAAACGCCAACTTCCTTGTTTTCTTAGATTCCTCTGCAACAGTGTTTTCCTGTTCCGATAATTGATCCAACAACTCAGATAATTGCCGCTTTCTTTCCTCATTACGCCGATGTTCCGTCAAGCTCTCAAGCAATTGCTTGACCTCATGGTCCATTTCATTTTCCTGTTTCATCATTTTTCATTTTTATAATTTTCAAATACAGTTCTAAGCGATTTATAAGCCCTTGAAAGCGTTGCATATACATGTGTACTGCTCATACCCAAGGCCTTTTCTATCTCATCATTACTCATTCCGTCTTCATATTTCATCAAAACGATTTTTCGCTGGCGTTCAGGGAGTTGATCAACAAGGTGTCGGGCCAACTGATAACGCTCTTCCATCAGTTCATCAGACGAGACATCGGTGAACGACAAACTTGCTTCATCAATAGGCACCGTTGGCTGCTGCTTTCTAATCACATCAATACAGCGGCGCTTCACGACAGTGATGCAGAGGCTCTTCATATCGCTGGAGGTGTCCAGATTCTGCCGTTTGCTCCATAATCCGATAACCGCTTCTTGAACAGCATCCGAGGCTTTGTCAGCATTGCCCAACAGCTTTTCGGCTACTTTCTGCATATATGGCTGCAGTTGAAGAATCCTATCCTTAAAGTCTTTATCTGTCATTGTATGATGAGCTACCCAATAGTACAATCGTGAAAACTGAGAAAATCTTACAGTTTTCAGAAAAGTTTTTCCGTAAAATGATGAAAAATGTTCAGTGCAGTTTCGTCCGTTTAATCAAATAGCTCGTCAAAACCTGATTGTAGTCCTTATTAATATCGGCTTCAACATAATCGATCCGGTACTGGTAGCAATGGCGCAACAGCGCGTCTTTGCGTTGGTTCATGATTTTTTTGTAGGCTTCCTGCACTTCAACGGGATTGAGTTTCAAGGAGTCGCCCGACTCCAAATCGACAAAACGGTACGGGCGGTTCTCGAAATCGAGGTTTTGTTCCAAGTTGGAGCGAATGCTTCCGTCACTACAAAAAGCACCAAAACGGTCTTTTTCTTTAGATAAGAAAAGCATAAAGAAATATTCAGGAATGACTATGTCTTCTCTTGTTATCTCAAAGGTTGTGTAAGCAGGGGAAACGATAATAGGCTCTGCGTCATTATACATACTTATTCGTATACATTCATCTCTTCCTGTCTGCATTCCACTAAACACAAAACGTTTCTTCCGAACCACTTTATACTTCGATTCGTCAAGCCCTTCTGTATTAGCCCATGTCGGAATAAACTCTTTATTGATATTCAATCCATAAAAGTTGGAATAGACATAAGAGTTACGCTCATCACATAATTCTATCAGTTCACCCAATTTATACTTCCTCATCGTCATGCTTTTTCATGTTTTCCAATTCAGCAATAGTGCGTTCAACTACTTCTTGCAACTGATAAGAAGCAACGCCCAATGGCTTTTGAATATCTTGTAACGACCATTCTACAATGGTTTTGTCTGTAGAATTGCATATAAGCAGACCTACGGAAGGATTATCCCCCTCGCCACGCAGCAACTTATCTGCTGCCGTGACATAGAAATTGAGCTTGCCGGCAAACTCAGGGATAAACTTAACAGCCTTCAGTTCTACAACAACATATCTGTGCTGAGGTATATGATAGAACACCAGATCGGGGAAAAACGTCTGTCCTCCAGGCATCTGCAATTCCATTTGCCGTCCCACGTAAGAGAATCCACGACCCAATTCAAGTAGAAACCTTGTGATATTATTGGCTAAAGCATTCTCTAAGTCTTTTTCTTTCTTAACCTCCTCTACTGTAATGAAACTCAAATCGTATTCTTTCTTCAATAATTCCTTAGCCGATTCGCTCTGAGATATTGGTAATGTCGTATCGAAATTCGTAATTGCAGAACCTTGACTTTGAAACAGGTCGGCATCTATGTTTGCATTCAGAACTGGGCGTGACCATCCGTTTTCTACAACCTTTCTGATGTAGAAAAAAGCTTCTGCAATGGAATTGCAGTTCGAGACAATATCAATATGCTGTCCCCATGGAACCTGACCAAAAATTTCCGGCATTCCTAATTGGTCAACGGGTCGTTGACTTTTTTCCTCTTTCTGCAATAGGTCAGCAACTTGGTGGCTCATTTGGTCAACGGGGCGTTGACTTTTTGCATCACGTTCATTATAAAACAGATACCAACGCTTCATATATTTTACATTGGTAAGAGAAAAGCCAGTAATATCAGGAAAAGCCTGCTGCATATCGAGAGCAAACTGTTTCACCACACCAGCTCCCCAGCGTTCTTCTGCTCGTGAAGCCACCAAATCCCTGCCAATGCTCCAATAGAACTCAAGCATTGTTGTATTCACACGAATAGATGCTTTTATCTGACTTTGGCGAAAATGCGCTTTAACATCTGCCAACCATTCCAAATATTCTTTGTCGGCTGTCATACCGTCACGATATACAAACGATGGCTTTTCTGCGTTTTTGCTCTCTTTCATATACTTTTCCTTATTCGATTCCATAACCAATCCCTTTAAACGCCTCTTCAAGCATCTTTTGTGATTCTTTTTCTCGTTGCATCAGTTCTCTCATCTCCTGCTGAATACGAACCATTTCCTTGGGATAGTCTATCTCCAAATCGTGGTCGATAAATTCAATATACTTACTTGGCACTAGCGTCCAATTGTTCTGCTCAATCTCGTCAATGCCTACGCTACGATACAATTCCGGCATAGCAAAGTTGTTGCCGTCTGTTCCTTCTGACTGCCACTGATGATAGGTGTCTGCCACTCGCTGAATCTGTTCCGTAATGAGACGTACCTTCTTCTTTTGTTCGCCTTTGACAGGATTCTCATTCCATTGACGCAAGTCCATAAAGAGAATTTCGTGCTCTCTGTTACGGAGTTGGCGATCATGATACTTTCCACCCTTTTTGTTCTGATTGAGAATCCAGAAGGTGACACTGATATCCGTTGTGATGAACAACTCCCTTGGCAAGATGATGATAGCTTCCACCTTGTCGTTCTTTATCAGTTCCTTGCGAATTTCAAGAGCATCTGTGTCGCCCAAAGCACCATTGGCCAACAAGAATCCGGCTACACCCGAAAGAGGCTTCAGATGAGAAAGCATGTGCAGGATCCATGCATAGTTGGCGTTGCTCTCAGGAGGAGTAGCATAGTCAGTCCAACGAGGGTCGTTCTTCAGGTTATCATTATACCAGCCTTTCAAGTTGAAAGGTGGATTGGCCATGATATAGTCGAAGTAAATCCCTTTATGCAGGTCGTTGGTGAAAGTGGAATCACTCTCAGAACCCAAATTATGACTGATACCGCGCAGAGCAAGGTTCATCTTTGCCAAACGATAGGTGGCAGCCTCCTTCTCCTGTCCATATACATTGATACGACTGATGTCACCTTGTTTGACTTTTACCAGATCGGTACTCTGAATGAACATACCACCTGAGCCACAACAAGGGTCATAAAGAGTGCCGTCGAACGGCTCGATAACAGTGGCAATGAGCTGAACAACATCATGTGGTGTATAGAACTCGCCTTCCTCTTTGGTGGCATTCACAGCAAACTCTTTCAGAAAGTACTCATAAACCCGGCCTATCAGGTCTTTCTCCTCGCCCCAGGTCTTGTGACTGATTTTATTGACCTCGTCCACAATCTTCTTTATATCGTTTGCTCCAAGATTGCGTTGTGTGAATGTACCTTCCACAAAACAACCCTTCAGCGTAGGATTCGTTTCGCCGATACTGCGCAGAGCCGTATCAAGGGCCACATTCAGTTGTGGTGCCGCAGTATTGATGATGGTTGACCAACGAGCCTCTACAGGCAAATCGAATGTGCCGTCTGCAAACGTGGCGTCATCAAAGAAAGCCTTGATGATTTCCTCATTGTCTGGGTCTAACCCTTCGTCGATAAGTCGCTGGCGTAGTGATGCCACACCATTCTCGTATTTCTCGCCCATAAAGCGGAGAAAAACGAGCGTAAGCATCATATCACGTTTCTCAAAGAACGAACCAGAGTTCTTTGCTTGCCTCAATATATCCCTACACTTGAACAAAATATTGTCAAGGTTCAGGTTTTCTTCTATTTTACTTGTTTTCTTTACCATATCGTATTCTTTACTTCAAAAGTCTTTTCTTTGGACTACAAAGTTACAAAATTTCTCTCGAATATGCTCTGGCCAAAAAAGAATTTTTGCCTTTTGTGGCTCATTTATGATTTTTTGCGAAAATGCAAGTCTTCGCGCATCATTAGCGGAGTATTGTAGTAAAAATAACAATTTGGGCTGACTTATAACAAATACGAGCCGATACTCTCTTAATACAAGCACAAAAAGTTTAAAAACTGAGAAAATCTTACAGTTTTCAGAAAAGTTTTTCCGTAAAATGATGAAAAATGTTCAGTGCAGCTTCGTCCGTTTAATCAAATAGCTCGTCAAAACCTGATTGTAGTCCTTATTAATATCGGCTTCAACATAATCGATCCGGTATTGGTAGCAATGGCGCAACAGCGCGTCTTTGCGTTGGTTCATAATTTTTTTGTAGGCTTCCTGCACTTCAACGGGATTGAGTTTCAAGGAGTCGCCCGACTCCAAATCGACAAAACGGTACGGGCGGTTCTCGAAATCGAGGTTTTGTTCCAAGTTGGAGTCAAACACATGGAACAGAATTACTTCGTGCTTGTTGTATTTCAGGTGTTCCAAGGCCTCAAACATCGGCTGATAGTCGGCGAGGCCGTCAAGCATATCGGTGAAAATCACCACCAGACTGCGGCGGTGTGTCATCTCCGCAATCTGATGCAGGCATTGCGGGGTTGAGGTGGTTTTTCGGTTGTTTTTGTCATAATCTTCAATCAGTTTCTCCAGCTCACTATAAATCAACTTATTGTGTACATTCGACGATTTGGCCGGCTCGTGAAAAGAGACCGTCTCGTCAAACAAGTCCAAGCCCACTGCATCACGCTGGCGGCGCATGAGTTCCATGAGCGAGGCGGCGGCATAAATGGAGAAAAAGAGTTTGTTGGGGTGCTCAAAGTCGACCTTTTGCCTCACGGGGAAGCACATGCTTGAGCTTTGGTCGATAACGAGCTGGCAGCGCAGGTTGGTTTCCTCCTCGTAGCGTTTCACGAAGAGTTTCTCCGTGCGGCCATAAAGTTTCCAATCGATATGTCGGATGGGTTCGCCCGTGTTGTAGAGGCGGTGTTCGGCGAACTCAACAGAAAAACCGTGGAAGGGACTCTTGTGTAAACCAGTAATGAATCCCTCCACGATTTGACGAGCCAAGAACTCCAGACTGCCGAATTGGGTCAGTCGGTTTCTATCGATTGAGAAGTCCAATTGGTGTTGAATTGTTGATTGTTGAACTGTTGGTTGTCAATTGATTAACAATCGAAACAACAATTACAGCACTTTCTCTAATTTCTCAATGAACACTTTCTTGGGAGCTGCGCCCACATTCTTGTCGACGGGTTCTCCGTTTTTGAAGTAGAGAACGGTGGGAATGTTCATAATGCCATATTTTCCGGCGGTGCCGGGGCACTCCTCAACATCGCACTTCACGGCAATCATCTTGCCTGCATATTCTTCTGAGAGTTCCTCAACGATGGGTTCCACCTTCTTGCAAGGGCCACACCAAGTAGCGCCAAAGTCCACCATAACAGGGAGTTCCGATTTCAGGACGACTTCTTCAAAACGGTCGTCAGTCATTTGAATTACTGCCATTGTTTTAATAGGTTTGATTTATTATTCTTTTAATGAGTTTGCAAAGATACAAATTTTCTTTTTTATCGCAAGTCAAATTCAACAAAATCCGAAAACGGCTTCTTTTCCAGCAGGGGTAAAACCTCTTGGGCATTAATTGAACCTCTTATCGGAGTAAGGTTGCATGATTTTTTGCCTATCGGGTCAAAAAGATGGATCTTATAGTTCTGTTTTCCGTGATTATTCTTTATAACATCAATAAACTCCTTCGTCTCACCCTCTCTCATTTCCGCCACATTGAGTTTGAGATACACCGTCTTCGAAGTGTTTTCCAACAAAGAATCCAGCAATCGGGCTTCATTAAAACGCACTTCGAGGGTCTGCAACACGACACCCGGTTCTTGACCGGCCTTCGGGAAAGGCCTATCCATCACACCAGAAAGCATTACGAACGAATTTACCGTTAGTATATTTCTACAATTCAGATAATTTTCCCTGAACAAAGCAAACTGCAAGGCACCGCTTTGGTCCTCGATGGTGAAACGGCCGTAAAGATTGCCATTTTTGGCAGTAAACTCCTCGGCACGAGTAATTTGTCCGCCAAGACGCACAGGGCGTTTCAGGTTCTTCTCCACATCGTTCAGTGCGACCTTAAGGCCTTCCACATCACTGTTGCAGAAGTATTTGATTGGCAGGTGATAGACCTGCATCGGGTGTGATGAGATATAGAAGCCCAAGGCTTCCTTTTCCATATCCAACTCTTTCATTTTCGACCAAGGCTCACACTGGGGCAAGGGTATGGTAAAAGTCTCCTCCACACTTTCGTCATTGCCAAAGCCGAAGAGGTCCATCTGCGACGAATTCTTACGCTCATTGAACGAAGCCACCATACGCAAGGCCTTTTCGGAGAATGATGCCGATTCGTTGGGGGCAATATAAAACAACATGGCGCGGTGGAAGCCCTTGAAACTATCAAAGCAACCCGCCATACCCATACTCTCCAAAGCCCTGACATTAAGACCTTTATCGGAGATACGCATTACAAAATCGCCAAAGTCCTTGAACTTGCCGTTGGCTTCGCGTTCCTCCACAATGCCTGCCACTGCCGCCTCGCCCACATTCTTGATACCGCCCATGCCGTAACGGATTTCGCCTTTCTCGTTGACAGAGAACTTGTATTCCGACTCGTTTACATCAGGGCCAAGCACCTCAATCTTCATGCGCTTGCATTCCTCGGTCATGAAGTTCACTTTTTTAATATCGCCCAACTCATTGTTGAGCACAGCAGCCATAAACTCCGCAGGGAAATGGGCTTTCAAATAGGCCGTCTGGTATGACACCCATGAATAGCAGGCCGCGTGTGATTTGTTGAAGGCATACGAAGCGAACTTCTTCCATTCTTCCCATATTTTCTCCAAACGCTTCCTCACCTCGTCTTCGGGCAGTTTTTCAGTTTGGGTCATCTTGGCCACGCCTTGCTTCATGAACTTGCCGTAAAGCTCCTCCATTTTGTCTAACTGCTTCTTGCCCATTGCCTTACGAAGGGTATCCGATTCGCCTCTCGTGAAGTCTGCCAATTCGCGCGAAAGCAACATCACCTGTTCCTGATACACGCAAATACCGTAGGTGTCTTTCAAGTATTTCTCCATGCAGTTGAAGTCGTATTTGATTTCCTGCCTGCCCTGCTTTCGGGCGATGAAATCAGGGATGTTATCCATCGGGCCCGGACGGTAGAGGGCATTCATAGCGATGATGTCGCCGATGACGGAAGGCTGTAATTCACGCAAATATTTCTGCATTCCGACCGATTCAAACTGGAAGGTACCGATGGTGTTGCCCGCCGAATACAATTCGTAGGTCTCCTTATCGTCGATCGGGATATGGTCGATGTCAATGTCTATGCCACGGGTGCGTTTGATATTGCGCAGGGCATTCTTGATCAAGGTCAAAGTCTTCAGACCCAAAAAGTCCATCTTGATAAGTCCCACGGCTTCAATAACATGGCCGTCATACTGTGTAACGACCACATCTTCTTTTGAATCCTTATCCTTTACGGTACATACGGGCGCGATATTGGTCAAATCATCGGCACCGATGATGACCCCACAGGCGTGGATACCCACTTGGCGGTTGGTATCTTCCAACTCTTCGGCGTAGGACAACATGGAGGAAATGTTCTCATCCGGGCCTTCGAGCATATTTTTCAATTCTGGGACATACTTGTAGCAGTTTTTCAGGTTCACCTTAGGGTCTTTCATAGGCAAAGTACCCTCCACTGCTTTCACGGCAGCTTCATCGAAGCTGCGATCTGGAATAAAGCTCTTGATTTCAGCCACTTTCGACAACGGCACCTTCTGCACCCTGCCCACATCTTGGATGGCCGATTTGGCCGCCATAGTAGAATAGGTGATGATGTGAGCTACCTTCTCCTTGCCATATTTCTTTGTTACCCAATCGAGTACGCGTTCTCGTCCGTCATCATCGAAATCCACATCGATATCGGGCAGGGAGATACGGTCGGGGTTAAGGAAACGCTCAAACAGCAAGTCGTATTTCAACGGATCCAAATCGGTAATTTTCAAGCAATAGGCCACCACAGAGCCCGCCGCAGAGCCACGACCAGGGCCAACACTCACTCCCAGTTCCTCACGGGCGGCCCTGATATAGTCACTCACGATGAGGAAGTAGCCCGGGAAGCCCATAGTCTTCATCACATGCAGCTCGAACTTGATGCGTTCGACCTGTTCCTCGGTGAGGTTCTCGCCATAACGCTGACGGGCTCCATCCCATGCCAATTTGGCCAAATAGTCGGCTTCCAATTTGATACGGTATAGACGATTGTAGCCGCCCATTTTCACTACCTTCTTCTCAGCTTCCTCCTGCGACATCACCACATTGCCATGCTCGTCGCGGGTAAACTCGTTGAAGAGATCCTCCTCGGTGTATTTCTTGCGGTATTCCTCTTCTGTGGCAAAGTCCTCTGGAATAGGAAAAATTGGCATAATAGGTTCGGAATCAATGTTATATACCTCAACCTTTTCGACAATTTCCTGTGTGTTTTCCAAAGCAAAAGGCAAATCTGAGAAGATACGGCCCATTTCGGCGGGCGTCTTCAGCCACTCCTGTTTGGTGTAGTGCATGCGCGTAGGATCGTCGAAGTCCTTACCCGTACTGAGGCAGATGAGACGATCGTGCGCCTCGCCATGCTCCTCCTCCACAAAATGCACATCATTGGTGGCAATGACCTTGACTTCGTATTTCTTCGCCAACTCCAAAAGGATTTTGTTCACCTCTTTTTGACGCTCGTAAACTTCGGTATCACCGCCTGGCTTTTTAGTCTTATGGCGTTGTATTTCAATATAATAATCATCTCCAAAAAGGTTCTTGAACCATTGTATGGACTCCTCGGCGCCCTTGAAGTCGGCGTTCATGATTTTCTGAGGCACCTCGCCCGCCAAGCAAGCCGAACTGCAAATCAGACCTTCGTGGTATTTTTCCAAAAGGCTGTGGTCGATACGTGGGTTGTAGTAAAAGCCGTCGGTATAAGCTATGGAACTCAGTTTGCAAAGGCTGTGATAACCTGCCTTGTTCTTAGCCAATAAAATAAGGTGCCACCCACGGTCCTGCCGCCCGTCACGCTTATCAATACTGACGGGCGCGCAATAGGTCTCAATGCCAAAAATCGGCTTGAAAAATTGCCCGTTCAACCTGTCGATTTCGTATTGTGCGGCAATTTTCTCTTCTTCGGTAGATTCAGGTTTTTCAATAATGGCTTTCTGCTCCTTGATGGCGACCTTCACTTTCTTGTTTTCCTTGTTCACGGTATCGGCAAAGTCCTTGATACCAAACATATTACCGTGGTCAGTGAGGGCGAGGCTGTACATGCCGTTTTTCTTGCATTTCGCCACCAAATCGGGCACCTTCGACATGCCGTCGAGCATGGAATAATGCGAGTGGACATGCAGGTGGGTGAAGTGTTGCGGGATGTAATCACCCATTTCGGGTTCTTCTCCCCTCTCTTCCTCGTCAAAGTTCGTCACCACTTTGATACCAGCAGGCTGAACCATTTCGGGGTTGGCCGCCTTGAAGTCGGCGATAAATTGGTCATCAACACCCAAGTCGTTGGCATCGAGCACACCACGGCGTACCAATTCGAGGAACACGCGGGCAGTAGCCTCCACATCGGCGGAGGCGTTGTGTGCCGAATCGAAATACTCACCGAACAGCAGGTGATGGAACTCACCCAAGCGCGGCAGCTTGAATTTGCCGCCTTTGCCGCCCGGAAGCTGGCAGAACTCAGCCGTTTTTTCCGTGCAGGTGTCCACAATCTGCCAGCGGCGCAAGGGATTCTCGCGGCCACAACGCAGGAACTCGCAGCCCAAAATGTTCAAATCGAAATTGATGTTATGGCCAACCAAATATTTGGCTTTGGCCGCAGACTGCATGAAAAGGTCTAACACCTCGTTGAGCGGCTTGCCGTATTTCATGGCGTATTCGGTGGAGATGCCGTGTACCATCTTGGCGTCGATGGGAATAACAAAGCCTTCAGGCTGAACAAGATAGTTGTGGTTTTCCACGAAACGGCCCAGTTCGTCATGCTCCTGCCAAGCCAGTTGCACCATACGTGGCCAGTTGTCGAAATCTGTCAGCGGCGCATTTTCAATTTTGGGGAGACCAGTGGTCTCGGTATCGAAGATAAGAAACATAAGCGGTTGATAATCGAAAGTTTAGTATTGAAAGACAGAGCGAATTTTGCTCTAATTTTCGGGGTTCAAAGATAGAAAAATTTTGGGGACAGGGCAAGGGGTATAGGATAAATTCCATTTTTATTTCTATTTTTGCACCCAAACTTAACCTAAATCGATTTCATCATGAAAAAACACAGACGCTTCTTCCTCATTATCACCGCATTGCTGTCATGCCATGTGGCTATGGCTCAGGATTATTTCCTCGACCGAGTCTATTCCGACGACAAAGTCGATCAGGTGCAATTTTATTACAATGCCGACAACCTGTTGGAATCTTACCGTTCCACTTCTCTCATGAGCGGCGAAGTCAGCGACTTCATCGACTCGCTCCAATACGACGAACGCGGCAATGTAATCCGCATCAACTGCTACCAGTATTACAACAACGAGTGGATCTTTCCGAGCTACATCACTTACACCTACGACGACAACAACCGCCGCCTCACCCGTACCAACTATAACGATTTCGGCAGCGGATTCCAATTGCAAGGCATTTTCACCTACAGCTATGAGGGCGACCTGCTCATGGGCTATGAGATGACTCTCGGCGGTATGCTGCTCATACGTGGTACTTATTCCTACAATGACGACGGCCTCTGCACACAATGCCTCGAAGAATATAATGATGCATGGGGCGGCAGCGGATGGTCCAATTCATCCCTGACCACTTACACCTACGACGAAGCGGGCAACTGCACCAACACGGCATATTCCTATTGGCAAAACGGTTGGGTGCCCGATTCAAACATTGAAAGGATTTACGACACCCAAGGCAACTGCCTGCAACGCGAAAGGCGCTCCAACGGGCAAGTCGTTGACCGTGTGGTGTACGCCTACGATGAGACTTGCACCATCGACCATGTGCTCATGCCCTTTCATCCCGAACCCAACGAGAGTTGGGACCAATTCGCCAACCGCCCCCTTAGCTATGCATGGGAAACCTTGAACGACAACGGTCAGCTCATCTATGTTTGCGATTACATATTTGAATACGGGTATTTTGAAGGCATCCCGCAAAATGAAGCACCTGTCATGGACATGATGGTTGTTTATCCCAACCCCACCCAAGGTGAAATGATCCTCAGCCTTGAAGGCTTGCGCTGCTACGAAATCATTGACATGAGCGGCCAGACCGTCATGCAAGGTCAGGCGAACGGGGAACAACACACCGTCGATGTATCCGCCTTGTCTTCAGGCATTTATTTAGTGAAAGCCTACAACGGACAAAACTGGTGTATCAGCAAGGTGCAAGTAAAGTAAAGCTTCCTTCATACACTTTCCATCTCTCCTTCTGGCTCCACATGGATGGAGGTATGCGTTTCCCCGCCGTAACGCTCCTTGAGTAGCCGTTCCATCTCGGTGGCCTTGTCGTGGGCTTCCTTCAATGGGATACTACCGTCCATCAGGATGTGCATTTCGATGGCATAATGATTGCCAATGCGACGGGTGCGGAGGTCGTGAGGCTCCGAAACTCCCGGCACGCGCTTCACGATGTCCAAAATCTCGTTCTCCACTTCCTCTGGCAACGACTGTTCCATCAGTTCGCCCATGCCGTTTTTGAGCAAGTCGATGGCGACTTTGACTATCAAAGCACCAACGGCGATAGAAGCAATGGGGTCAAGCACAGCCCAACGCTCACCCAAAAGGATGGCACCACCGATACCAATGGATGTGCCGATGGACGACAGGGCATCGCTGCGATGGTGCCAAGCATTGGCTTTCATCGCCTGCGAATCCAACTGTTCGGCCTTGCGTTTGGTGTATTGAAAAGCCAACTCCTTCAACAGGATGGAGACCAAAGCTGCCACGAGGGCCAGCGTCCCGGGTTGGGTCAGGATGCCGCCATTGGCCCAGAAGGCAATCTTCTTGGCTCCGTCAATAAAGATACCCACAGCGACGGCAAAGAGCGCGATACCTATGAGCGTGGTCGCCAAGGTTTCAAACTTGCCGTGACCGTAGTCGTGCGACTTGTCCTTGGGCTTGTGGCTAATGCGTACAAATGCCAAGACGATAATGTCGGTGACAAAGTCCGACACCGAATGTACTGCGTCGGCAATCATGGCGGAGCTGTGGCCGAAGATGCCTGCCATAAACTTGAACACCACAAGCACCACATTGACTGCGCTGCCCCAAAGAGTCACCTTATAGACTTCTTTCTCCCTATTCATACTATGTTTTTTTATCTGTCAAAATCATAAACAAAATCGCAAACAGAATCAGTGCCACGCCGATGGCCACATTGAGGGTGAAGGCTTCCTTGAAAACCAGCGTCCCAATAAAGATGGCCGTCAGAGGCTCAAGGATGCCGAGGATGGAGGTCTTGGTGGCGCCCACCGCCTTACTCGAAGCGGCTAAAGTGATGGTGGCCACGGCAGTCGGAAAGACGGCCAAGCCAAACACATTCAACCAACTGACCGTATCTGGAACAGGATTGAGATGTACACCGAAACCCGATAAAGCAAACAGCATCACCGAACCGATGAGAAAACAATAAAAGGTCAAAGTAAGATTGGGAACGGCTTTGACTTGCTTGCTCTGGTTGACGACGACAATAAATAAGGTGTAGCACAATCCAGATAACACCACCAAAATGATACCGCGCCAATCGATGAAACCGCCTCCGCCCTTGAGCGAGAGCATGACGGCACCCGCCACGCCCACAAAGATGGACAGCCAAGTCTTCCAATTCGGGAACTGCTTGAAAAACATCATAATCAACGCGACCATGATGGGATAGACATACAGGATACTCGTAGCAATGCCCGAAGGAATGTATTTATAAGCCTCAAACAAGGTAATGCTGCACCCTGTGAACAGGACACCCAGAATGGCCGTGATTCCGAACTGCTTCCAGGTGATGTGAACCTGCTTCTTTGCCACCAACATGAAAGCCAACATCAACAAGGTAGCTACGCCATAACGGTAGAATAGCAAGGAGTTGACATCCAAACCCTTGTTGATGACGGGCACGCCAAACAGTGGATTCATGCCGTAGGTGATACCCGAGATGATACCAGCGAGATAGCCCCAATGTATGTTCCTGTTCTTCTCCATAAGTAATAAAACGGCGGCAAAATTAGGCATTGTCGGGCAATTACTGAAACAGGTAACTTAAGTTCAACATAGAAGTGCAAGTCTTAAATTCAACATAGAAGTGCAAGTGTTGAAACGAGGGCGCGACCCTTCACCGGCCCTCAAATTGCCGGTGTGAAGGGTCGGGGCCGACCCCTAAGCCGCAGCCGGGAATAGCA
>JBHACT010000014.1:0-20044 GCA_041854745.1 Candidatus Limimorpha sp.
GCAAGGGACGGCTAAAGGCTTGACCCTCACGGAGCGGCGCTTGCCGTTTGGTTTCTCGGAAACCACCCCGCGACCTGAGGGTCAGGCCTTTAGACGGCTGTGTGTTGGGCCGATGGTGTCGGCCTTGATTCTTTGTTCCTTTCTCATCAAGGAGAAAGGAAGGGGTGGACTGCATCGCATCGCTTTGCTTTGCTTGCAGTGAGGCGCGAGGCGGCAGTGGGGGAGGATGTTTTTAATCCCCCTAGCCCCCTTAAAAGGGGGACATAAATTGCTGCGCTTTGCTTGCGATGGCGCGAGGCGGCGTGTGAGGGAGGCTGTTTTAATCCCCCTGGCCCCCTTTGGAAGGGGGACTTTGTGCTGCGCTTTGCTTGCTAATGTATGACTACTTTTGCTGTTTTCTTTACTCCTTCTATGGAGCGGAACTGCAACACATACAAGCCCGGATGTGCAATGGTAATCTCCTTCTCCCTCGTGCCCATGAGCCGCTGCCCAAGGGCATTGTAGACCTCCAGCTCTCCATCCTCCAGCAGGCTAACCTGACTGCCGAATTGAGAGAACCAAGGCTCTTGCCGTGACTCAGCGACAGCATCATAGTTATAATAGGCTATGACAGTATCGCATTCATTAGAGACCTTACACCAATAGTCTCCAATAGTAGGATCATCAATGGTCCGCTCTGTGGTACCATCAGACCACAGACAGTACATATAGTCCGACTCTGGTATTACCTTGAGGTAATTACCAACTTCAATGATCCTTGCCTCCAAGAGATCGATCCATAAATTGAAGTCGACATCAACATTATAGTTATCTCGTATCGTAATAGTTGACACCATAACCATGCAGTTTAAATACTCAAGATTTGATGGCATAGTACTTTCTAACTCGTAAAACAAGTCAGAAATATTTATAAAGATGTCTTGCGATTCTATCGAAGCACCAGCAGTTCCCTCAAAAAAATCCTTATCGTGCACTCCATTGTAGCACGAAATTTTCAAATCGGCAGTATAAAACGATACATCCCATACATTAATTGTAGGGATAAGTTTTATGACACTGGGCTCGTGTCCACAGATATCATTATTTGGCGGTGGCAAGATATCTGCCAGACGGATCACCAAAGTGTCTTCTGTCGGCTCATAATGATACTGTGCCATACATGGCAAAAAGCCAACGAATACAAACCACAACAATAATAATTTTTTCATGATTTTTTCGCTTGCCCATCCTTTATGGACTATAGACTGCATTTCTGCAGGACAGATATCGCTTCCATACCTGTTCTTTGTTAATTTTAATTTGATTTCGGGAAACAAAGCCATGCCGCTTCGCGGCAAAAGCCGGAAGCATGGCAGGTGTATTAATCGTAAAATATTGATTATCAGTTAGATAACACGAGGGGGGGGGTAATGCCGCTTATTCTCCGCCTTTCGCAATGGGGAGACGGAGAACTTGGTCTGCGGTGGTTATCTTTTTTTAGTTGTATCATGGGGGCAAAAATAAGACTTTTTTTGATTTGCCAATCAAAAACCAACAAAATAACACAAATACCCCAAAGCGGCCGCCACCAAAGCGTTGATTATCTTGGCTTTAATGAAGCCCAATTTGCTTTCGGCCAAAAGCGGCAATGCGGCATGGCCGTCTTGCGAGATGGAGCTGGCCAACAGCACCGAAAAAGGCACCACCCCCGTGGCAAACAAGGTGACGAACAACAAATGCGGCCCCGACTCGGGGATGAGGCCGACGATGACGGCCAGCAGGATCATCCAATGGATGTTGCTGCTGATCAGTTGTTTGAAATCGAAATAATGCAGTCCGATTTGGATGACGAGCAGGGCACCGAAGGTCCAGAGGAAGATGCTCAGGAAGTGCTTTCGGATGATGTGCTCCCAAAGGTGTTCCTTGATGATGTGCTCGCCTGCCGTGGCGATGAACCACACCACAAACAGGCTGACGACGGCAAAGATGAGGTTCATCCAATATTCGTCGAAGATGTTGAGCCGCGTGTGGACGGCTTTCTCATGCTCGTGCCCATGCTCGAACATGCCGAAAGCCAAGGCCACAACAAACAGTATTACTCCGAGGAGCAGGGCAATGCGCTCTGCGCTGGCGTGGCGCATGTTGCGCAGGGTTGCCTTTTCTGTTCTTTCGTTCTCTTTCTCGTCTTCGTGGTGGATTTGGTAGCCGTCCTCGCAGCCTTCATGCTTGCCTTTTTTGTCGTTCCGGCGGGGACCCATAAAGGGCAAACGGATGGCTCCGGAAAATCTGTCCACCAGCCAGCCAACGAGGATGGCGATGGCAAACAAAATGCCCATCAGCAGCATGGCCTCTTTGGGAATCATGGCGAGCATGACGAAAGCCTCATCGCCCGATGTGGCAATCATCATGGCGACCAAAGCACCGAAACTCAGCAGTTTGTGCGAGTACATCGATACGGCGGCGAAACCGCCCATGCAGCCCGGGATGATGCCCAAGCCTGCGCCCAAAACCACTTGGCCGAAGCGGTTTTTGCGCAGCCGCGAAAACCATTTTCCGTGCGAATGGATGTTGATGTATTCAATCATCAGCATCATAATCATCACCAATCCGGTGATTAAGACGCTGTTTCTCAGGATGTCCAAAAACAAGTCAAGAAAATCGTGCATGGTTCAGGAATTGAGCCGCAAAGATACGCTTTTCTTGGTATTCTTGTGATTGTTTACAATATCAAGAAAATAGCGGTGCAGCGACACATCCTCATTAAGCTCCGGATGAAAGGCCGTAACCAGCTGATTGCCTTGCCGGGCCGCCACGATATGTCCGCCAACCGTAGCCAAGCATTGCGCGTCGCCCCACAGCCGTTTGATGTAAGGGGCGCGGATGAAAGTCATCGGAATCTTGTTCTCAAGTCCTTCGACATCCGATTCCGTGTAAAAGCTGCCCAACTGCCTGCCGTAGGCATTGCGGCACACCTCCATGTCCATTGTGGCGAGGTGAGGCGTTGTGTTTTTTCCTGCCTCCTCCTTGGCGAGCAAAATCAGTCCGGCGCAAGTGCCAAACACGGGCAATCCTTCTTTTATGGCCTCATGAACAGGCTGAAACAATTGCAGTTCGTGCAACAACTTGGTCATGGTCGTGCTCTCTCCTCCGGGAATGATGATGCCGTCCTTGGGGCGGTTCCAATCGGCGCGTTGTCTGATTTCAAAAGATGTTGCACCCAAACGGTGCAACATCTTTTCGTGTTCGATAAAAGCGCCTTGAAGGGCCAATACTGCGATTTCCATGTGTCGGTTTTTCGGGAACGGTTGTGAAATCGGTTATTTGCCGCGTTCGGCCATCAACAGCTCGATTTCATGCTCGTTGATGCCCACCATAGCTTCGCCGAGGTCTTCCGAAAGTTCGGCAAGCACTTTGGGGTCGTTGTAGTTGGTCACCGCCTTGACGATGGCGCAAGCCCTCTTCTTGGGGTTGCCGGACTTGAAAATCCCCGACCCTACAAAAACACCCTCGGCACCGAGCTGCATCATGAGGGCAGCATCGGCAGGGGTAGCCACGCCACCCGCCGCAAAATTCACCACGGGCAACTTGCCGTTGTCGTGCACAAAACGCACCAATTCGTAGGGCGCCTGCAATTGTTTGGCTTCTTCATAAAGCTCATCCTCGGACATGCCGACGATACGGCGCATCTCCGACTGCATCATGCGCATGTGGCGCACGGCTTGGATAACGTCGCCCGTGCCGGGTTCGCCCTTGGTGCGAATCATGGTGGCACCTTCGGCGATACGGCGCAAGGCCTCGCCTAAATTCTTGGCACCGCACACAAAGGGAACGTCGAACTTGTTCTTGTCGATATGGTATATGTCGTCAGCCGGCGAAAGCACTTCGCTTTCATCGATATAGTCGATCTCGATGGCTTGCAGGATTTGCGCCTCTGCAAAATGACCGATACGGCACTTTGCCATGACGGGAATGGAAACGGCTTCCTGAATGCTCTTGATCATTTTCGGGTCGCTCATACGCGATACGCCGCCTGCTGCCCTGATGTCAGCCGGAATGCGTTCCAATGCCATTACTGCGCAGGCGCCGGCTTCTTCGGCGATACGGGCTTGTTCGGGGGTTGTAACATCCATAATCACGCCGCCCTTAAGCATTTGGGCGAGATTGCGATTGAGCTCTTGTCTGTTTTCTGCCATAGTATTATGATTTAATGTTTATGTTTTGTTTTCTGTATTCACTCGGGGTCAATCCCTTCATCTTCTTGAAGAACTTTGCAAAGTGCGCCTGTGAGCTGAAACCGAACTCATAAGCCACCTCCTGAACGGTTTTACCGGTGGTGCTCAGTTGAATTTCAATCTCTTTGATCAGATACTCATCGATAAGAGCCTTGGGTGTCTTACCCGCAATGCGTTTGGTTACCTGCGCCAAGTATCGGCTGCTTACATTGAGACAATCGGCATAGAAACGCACATCGCTATTTGTTTTGTGATGTGCCGAAATCTTGTTGATCAGCGTGTTATACAGTTCGCTGCTTCGTCCTTGCAAATCACAGGCATAGGCCACCTGCTGGTTGATGAAAGTCTTTGCACAAACAATGGCGTCGCGGACATCCAAACCCTGCCCCAAATAGGCGGCGATGGCCGATGAGAGGTTGCTGCCTGCGCCGTGGGCGTTGAAATCCGCTGCCGAGGGTGAAGCAAAATAGGCGGGTTCCCGGTCGCCCTTCCTCAGCAGGACATCCGTGAGGGCGGCTGTCGGCGTATCGAAGCCTTGGATCAGCACCGCGCCGCATCCCTTGTCCATCAGTTCTTCGGCGGCTTTAATGCCTTCTTCGACTGTCTCCACCGGGTGTCCCAGCATGAATGAAGCCGCACTTCTTTTGAGGGTGACCAGTGAGCAAACCGGAAGAAGGTGCTTCAAAACCTTCGCCACCATCGCGTCTGACATCAGCACATCGCCACGGCTCGACACAACCACCGGCGCATACACCGTATGCGCAGGCCGATAGCGTTGCAGCAAAGCCACAACGGTTTCAAGCACTTCGGAGCTTCTCACCATGCCAATCTTAAACACCTGAGGCTCAAGGTCGTCGATGATGGCTCCAATCTGTCCCGCCACAATGGAGGCCGGCAGTTCGTAGAACTCTTGAATACCCAAGGTGTTCTGCATGGTGACCGAGGTGATGGCCGACACCGGATGCCCTCCCAACATGGAAATGGTCTTGATGTCGGCTTGAACCCCTGATCCCCCCGTGCCGTCAGATCCGGTAATGGTCAATATAACGGATGCCTTTTTCATCTATTTGCTTTCGGGGTGCAAAGAAAGTTGAATTTTAGATGATACGAAAACAAAGTTCGCGATTTGACAAACAATAGGCAGATTTATACAATCACTTCCCGAAAATCAATGGTCTGTTTTCATGCCTACAATGTCAATGCCATTGCCGCACACATGGCCTTCGTGCTCCGAACAAGCCACGCCCGAATCGGACAATTTGCCGTCCAAATAGTCTCTGACCACTTCCTCCACTTTTCCGGAACAGCCTCGGACGACTTTTATTTCGTTGTTTTTCAATACATTGACAGCTCCGTCGCCCATATTTCCGGCCAACATCACCGTAACCCCCATCCCGTGCAGGACAGAGGCGATGTTGCTTTTGCAGCCACATCCCACCGGTGAATCCATGCGTTCATACTGAAGATTTTCTCCCTCGCCGGGAACGGTGCAAATGGTGTAAAACTGACAATGTCCGAAATGGTTGTCGATAGTACCGTCGTTCTTTGTAGGTAATGCTATTTTCATTGTTTCAATTATTTATATGGTTAATAATGTGCCGGTGTTCTTCTTGTCAACATTTGATGCAAGGCCCTGCCGGCGGTAAAATTGCATGATTTTTCGGCTATTCTCCAATAGCCGAAAGGGTTCTGCCGGGAACTCCTGCAAAACCCATTGGATTTTCAAAATGGTACTTTGTTATTCTACGACTTTGAAGTCTTCCTTTCCTACGCCGCAGAGCGGGCATGTCCAGTCATCCGGAATTTCCTCGAACGGAGTTCCCGGAGCGATTCCGCCATCAGGGTCACCCACGGCGGGGTCATAGACATAGCCGCAAATGGAGCATTCATACTTTTTCATTTTTGCCTCCTTTTTTGTTGTGTTAATGAATTAGGTTAGTTGCCGGGTGCAAAAATAGGCTATTTCTTGATACGCTGTACATTGATATTCTGTATCAATGCATTGAGGAAATCTATTGGAAAAGGGTGGAGACGCACAATGACGGTGGTGGGGGATTGACTCTGTCGAATCTTCGATTTGCTTCGTCGTACCTCCTCGCAATGAGGCGTGGTCGACATGCGGGGAAGAGCCCTGAAAGGGCGAACAAAGCAAACAGCCTGACACGCAGTATCAGGCTGAAAGGAGACAAAATTACGAAAAAAGCCATGAATTCTTTCATGGCTGAAATGTTTTAATGGTTTGTAATTGGTATTCAATACATAGATTGACTTCCGACAAGTTTCCGAACCTCTTCGGAAGTCAGTGCACGTTTGAAGATAATGAGGTCGTCAATTACGCCGTCGCTGTATTCATCCGGCCCGCTAAGGCTTCTTCCGATTACGTATGAGTTTTCGTAGTCCGGTGTAAAATCACCATCGAAAGTCTTTGTGTCAATCAAAATTCCATCCACATAAAACGCAGCTGTTGCGTTTTGTTTTGAATAGGTAACCGTCAGATTATACCAGCGATTAAAGTCCCACTGATAATTTGCCCCCACATTATTTGCCCCATAGCCGGGTATAAACAGGATTCCGCCGTGATCCCAGTTGGCTTCCAATAAAAGAGAACCTCTATCCGTAGCCAAATCATATTGTTCAATGATGGAAAAAACATTCCAATTCTGGTACCAATTGCGTATTTTGAACCAGACAGAAATCGTAATTTGCTCTGTCTCAAAAATTTGACTTATGGAAGCACTAGGCATAAAATCCAAATAGCTTGACTCGCCGTTGAAATCGTAGGCACAGTTGGGGTTACCGAACCGGTCTGCCGTCAATGTGGCGTCATGCACCGTGGCATGGTTCCCGTTTCCACTGACATCGTTGGCATTTCCCTCAAAAGTGAAATGTGCCACCACACCTTCTGGCATCGTGTTACTAGCCTGCCACTGGGCGTAAAGGGTGAGGTCGTCGGCAATCGTGATTCTTTGCATGTCGGTGTAAGAGGTCCCGCTACCGTTTGCAGCAGTGTTCCAACCGGCAAATGTGTGGTTTTCGCGGGTGAAAGCATTGGGGGCAAGTGCTTTCTCCACATCGATTGTGAAGGTTTGCGGTTCCATAGTTCCACTTCCACCGTTGGCCTTGAAGATGACGGTGCAAGTTTCGCCGAAAAAATCGTCGGGATCACAGGAACCAAGCATTAAAAGTCCGCTGAAAGCGACAAAAATTGCAAAAAGTGTCATGAATCTTTTCATAGCTGATAAATTTTTAATTTGTTTAATAATAGTTTGAATGATAATGCTCTTCTTTATTTATCCATTTTTTCTACTCCATCACAATCGTTCCAACCTTGTTGTCTTTTGTGAGATAATTGGCCACATCGGGCAGAACCAATCTCAAGGCAATAATCTTCTCGTCCGGAAGCGTTATCACTTTATCCAAAAAACCGTTTTGGCCTTTTTGCCACGAAAGATAGTGACATTGGCTTTTTTCGCCTTCCACCATGTTGTAATATATTACGCCGATTTTTTCCCCATCGAAAGCCCAATCCTCAAGACAGGCATCCATAGTAATTTTAATATTGAAACCGCCGTTATCCACTATTTTCGTGTTGTATTGGAAAGGCAAAGTGAATACTGTATCTGATTGAAAATTAACAAGATACTCTGTAAACATTAGATTCAGCAGACCATCTTTCAAGGTGGGCTTGTACAATAAGGATTTTTGCCGGTCAAATTCAGGATAATGAATGGGCTGCTCATCTAATAATACCATTTTTCCGTCGCGCACTTCGCATTTTGCTTGATTGCATACAGGAACCACTTCGTCGTTTTTCATAAGTATGATGAAGGTATCGTCTCCATTGGAATGGTCGAAAGTTGTGGTGGTAACATTGGGCCTTCCGTCAAAAATCACTTTGAAGTGTTGCAAGGAATCGTAAAGTGGAAATGAAAGCAACTGATAGTAGGAATATTGATTAACACTATTTTCTTCGAGAGCAGGACTCGAAACGAAAGAACCAATCCAGATTTCTCTCCCGTTGATGAAGGCCTGTTCAATCGAGCTTTTGTATTGCCCTATTTCTTTGATGAAATCAAGTGTCTTCGGGTTCAATTCTTGCAGTTCCGGAAAAACATCGGAAGGGTCCACGAGGTTGCCGTCGATTTCACGCACCAATTCGCCATCCATATTGAAAACTTGGCAAAGGTTCATAGGCTTGTTGGTCAGGACATAAAAACTGCCCTGAACGGAAAAATCGACACCGCTGTTGTCAAAATCGGTTTTTAGGCTGACAGGTTCGTTTTGTATCAAGGCTTTCCCTTTTCTTTGAATAGCGTTGAGACGGCTCATGGCCGCTTTATCCAACCTGAATGGAAACACCATGATTTCACGGCCTTTTTTGTCGAACAGATGACCTTCGGAAACAGACGGGATTGTGTTCAATTTGGCGTAAACCTCCTCGTCTGAAATAATTTTGAAACCATCGGTTTTTTTGACATATTCAAGGGCGTTGGCCTCCAAAAAACGACTGATTGTTTTGTCGTTCAAGCCGTTGAACACGATTTCCACATCCGCCACTTCCGAAAGGTCGCGCATGGTGATTTGTCCTTGCACACAACGGAAGCAATCCGTTTCCTTCATCTTTACTTTTAGGACATAAGGTTTGCCCAAATCCGTATTTTCCCTCTCACCGCATGAAACGACAGCGAAAACGAGAAGCAGGAGGAAACACATGCGATTTTTCATTTTCGGGGCGTTAATTTGAATCATTTAAACAAATGTTCTGTTTCGCCTGCAAAGTTATAAATAATGCATCGAGTTTTGCAAGAAAAACTTGAATTAATTTTGTCGAGGCTTAAAATTTCCTATCTTTGCACATTATATTAATGTAAGGGAGCGAAGTTCTTGGTTGCAAAGTATTCCATGCCCTAAGCATTGCTTCCGGAAGTTGGTTAGAACGATGAAAAAAGAAGATTGTTTTTATTTGGGTCGGGTGGCTAAGACACACGGCCTGAAAGGTGAGGTAACCATCAAATTGGAGGCCGACGACCCCTCGGCCTACCTCAAAATGAAGTATTTCCTGCTGGAAATCAACAAGGTGCTGACACCATTCTTTGTGGAGAAAATTGCCATGAACGGCGACAAATTTTTCGTCGGCGTGCAGGATGTGAAGACCATCGAGCAAGCACAAAACTTGGTAGGGAAGACGGTGTATCTGCCGATGGAGATGTTGCCTAAACTCAGCGGCAAACAGTTCTATTTCCATGAGGTCAAGGGCTTTATGGTGGTCGACACCGTGAAAGGCGAGTTGGGCCCCATCGCCGAGGTGCTGGAATACCCCACGCAAGCCATACTGCAAATCATGAAAGACGGGAAGGAAATCCTAATTCCCATTCTCGACCAAGTGATCCAGAATGTCGACAGAGATAAGAAGATACTTACGATAACAGCTCCTGATGGACTGATTGACATGTACTTGCAATGACCGATGTGCGCCCCTTCCACTTCAAGCATTTCAGCCTCTTTCATCATCGTTCGACGATGAAGGTGGGCACCGATGCCATTTTGTTGGGGCGTTGGGTGGAAGTGAAGCCGACAGATTTGGTTTTGGACATTGGAACGGGCTGTGGACTGATACCGCTAATGCTCTCCCAAAAGGGGGTGGCCCATGTAGATGCGGTGGATATTGATGTGGCTTCCGTAGAGGAGGCGACACGCAATTTTGAGGCTTCGGAGTGGCGCGACCATTTGAAAGCCTATTGCGCCGACATCGTTGATTTCCAGACGGATAAAAAGTATGACCTCATCGTTTCCAACCCACCGTTCTTCAACCGTTTCTCCAAGTGCGATTCGGAGCGGAAGAGTAGGGCAAGGCACAACGACGCGGGTTTGTCGTATGCCACCATTTGTCGTGAGGTCTGCCGCCTGATGAAGCCCGAAGGCCGTTTGGCGGTGGTGCTGCCTGTCGATGTGTCATCGGATTTCATGAAGACAGCGGAGCGTTTTGGCCTTTATCCACACAAGCGGCTGACCATCATTCCTTTGGCGGGGAAGGAAGCCAACCGCGTTAATTTGGAATTGGGTTTCGGGAAGTCGGACGAAATCAAAGAGGAGACTTTTGTCATCCGTGGTGCGGACAGCCGTTTCACGCCACAATACAATGCGTTTCTGAAGGATTATTATCTGGGCCTGTAGGTTTCCGGTTCCGCCACCTTAGGCGAAGTCAAACCCTCATTTTTTCTTCATCACCTCTTTATTGACCTTGCTGCGGTGCTCGTTGAAGAGATAAACGACGCGCAATGTGATACTGTTGTTGTATTGCCTTTGCAGGGGCTTCACTCTTGTCGGGTCGTCTGTTTTCAGGTAGGTTTCTTGAGCGTCTTTGTAGAACAGGCGCGTTCTGATGGGTATGAGCGAGTATTGGTAGCGCAGCTCGGCATGGATACCTTCCCAGACACGCACGCGCATGCTGGCGCAGATGTTGAAGTCGTGGGCCCGGTAGCTGTCGGAGTTGGCAATCACCTGAGGGACAAGCTCTTCTATGGCTTGGTTTTGTGGATAGCCAGCCTCATAGACGAGTTTGGTCAATTCCTTAAGATTGTTCGCTTGGCTGAGGTCGGGAAGCGTGCCACTTTCGTCTCTCCAATGGATTTGGCCGTCGCCTAATCGGATGGCGGTGGGTTGGCCGTTGACATACTCCTGTAGCCCTACAATGCGCCCGTAGGAAACCCCGATACCGAGGCTGTAACGGTCCTTGTCGGTCAGATAAATCATGACCGGGATTTCGGCATAGTTGAGGTTCAGCTTGTAGCGCCCTGTGTAGAGGCCGAGATGTGGGTTGATGGAGTCGCCTTTGTAGGCACCTTTCTGGTTGAAAAGTACCTCAAGGCCAATGTCAAGGAAGCTGGTGATGGGAATCAAGGCACCGGCACCGGCATGAATACCTGCCTTGCGGAAACGGTAGCATTCGTCGCCGTCCACTTGGCTGATGTTGCCGCCAAAAAACACTTCGCCTTTGATGATTTGTGCATGGAGTAGGATAGGAGTGGCAATGGTGAAGGCTAAAAATAAGGTGAGTACGTGGAATTTCTTCATATTGATTTCTATTTGTTTTAATAAACTTGATTGTTGCACAATTATTGTAATGAAGTAGTACGATTTGTGTGCGGTTGTGTTAGGTGTCTTGCGACTTCACAACTTCATCGTCAGGCTGATTCTGTTTCTGTCGGTATCCACTTCGAGGACTTTGACGCGCACTTTTTGATTCAAATGCACCACCTCGTTCGGGTCTTTGATGTAGTGGTCAGCCATCTGGCTGATGTGTACGAGGCCGTCTTGATGTACGCCGATGTCAACGAAGGCACCGAAGGCGGTGATGTTGGTTACGATACCGTTGAGGGTCATTCCCGACTGCAAATGGTTGATGGTGCGGATGTTCTTGTCGAACTCGAAAGCCTCAAAACTTTTTCGGGGGTCGCGGCCGGGCTTGTCCAACTCGGCCATAATGTCATTGATGGTCTCCAAGCCGAAATCATTCTCCACGAAGTCGTTGGGCTTGATTTTCGCGATAAGCTCCTTGTTGCCGATGAGGTCTTTCACTTTCACATTCAGTGTTTTGGCCATCTTTTCCACGATATGGTAACTCTCGGGGTGGACGGCGCTTTGGTCTAAGGGGTTGTCGCCGCCGTGGATACGCAGGAAGCCCGCGCATTGTTCAAAGGCCTTGTTGCCGAGGCGCGGCACTTCCTTGAGTTGCCTACGGCTCTTGAAACCGCCTTGTTCCTCGCGGTATTGGATGATGTTGGATGCCAAGGTCGGGCCAACGCCGCTCACATAGGAGAGGAGTTGTTGGCTGGCGGTATTGAGTTCCACCCCGACAGCATTCACGCAGCTCTCCACGGTCTGGTCGAGGCTTTCGCCAAGCTTCTTTTGGTCCACATCGTGCTGGTACTGGCCTACTCCTATACTCTTCGGGTCGATTTTCACCAACTCGGCTAATGGGTCCATCAGTCGTCGCCCGATACTGACGGCACCACGCACGGTGATGTCGTAGTCGGGAAACTCGTCGCGGGCAATTTTCGAGGCGGAGTAAACCGAAGCGCCGCTTTCGCTCACCATCACGGCCATCAGGTCGCGGTCGAACTTGATACTGCGGATGAAGTCTTCGGTTTCGCGCCCTGCCGTGCCATTGCCGATGGCGATAACCTTGATTCTATACGCATCCACAAGGCTCTTGATTTTCCTAATGGAGCTCGCCGTGTCCGATTTGGGCGGATGGGGATAGATGGTTTCGTTGTGGAGCAAGGCGCCCGTCTCGCTCAGAACTACCACCTTGCAGCCCGTGCGGAAGCCCGGGTCGATGGCGAGCACGCGCTTTTGTCCCATCGGGGCGGCAAGGAGCAGCTGTTTCAGGTTCTCGGCGAAGACGCGGATGGCGGTTTCGTCGGCCTTTTCTTTATAGTAATTGCGTATCTCGGTCTCAATAGACGGTTCGAGGAGGCGCTTCCACGAGTCGGCGATGGCCTCGCGCACGAGTTCCGAAGAGGCGTTGTCGTTTTTCAGGAAAATACTCTCCATTGCGCCCAGCACGAAATCGTCGTCCACCTTGATTTTCAGTTTCACCACACCCTCGTCTTCGGCACGGAACAGCGCCAAAAGGCGATGTGAGGGTGCCTGTGAGATAGGCTCGCGGAAGTCGAAATATTGCTGGTAGGTTTTGCCTTCTTCTTCCTTGCCCTTGACGAGGGTCGAACTGATGTCGCCCTGAAGGTGGAAAATCTTTCGGATACGGTTGCGCCCGTTGATGTTTTCCGAGACCCATTCGGCCATGATGTCCTTCGCGCCTTGTAGGGCTTCCTCCACATTGTTGATGCCCTTCTGCGTGTTCACATAGCGGCTTGCGAGACGGTCTACCATGTCCACATTCTGTGCCATGATTTGTGCAGCGAGGGACTCTAAGCCCTTTTCGCGGGCGATGGCGGCACGGGTGCGGCGCTTGGGCTTGTAGGGCAGGTAGAGGTCTTCCACTTCCTGCAAGGTTTTGGCGCTCAGTATCTTCTGCTCCAAATCGGGCGTAAGTTTCTCCTGCTCACAGATAGAGGCGATGACGCTCTCTTTGCGCTTCTGGAGTTCAACGAGTTGCTCTAAGCGTTTCTGCACGGCGGCCACATTCTCCTCGTTCATCGTGCCCGTCATTTCCTTGCGGTAGCGTGCGATGAAAGGGATGGTGGCGCCTTCGTCAAACAGTCGGACGACATTGGCCACATGATGTGCGGCCAGATGGAGTTCCTGTGCGATTTGCGGGGCGAAATCAATTGTATTTTCCATGTAGCAAAAAATGAAGCCACAAAAATACGGTTTTCTTTGTAAAATAAGGCTTGTTTTTTCAACCGTATTCATTTTTTGCTAACTTTGCCGCAAATTATCAGTCACCTGCGCGATGGCGCAAAGCGCATTAAAAAAAGAGAAACAATGATTAAAAACCTAATCTTCGACTACGGCGGCGTACTCCTCGATTGGAACCCGCATTACCTTTACGACACTTATTTTGGCGATGTGGAGAAGGCTGAATGGTTCCTCACAAATATCTGTACTTACGAATGGAACGCCCAGCACGATGGCGGCCGTCCTGTGGCGGAAGGCACGGCGGAATTGGTGGCCGCCCACCCTGAGTGGAAGAAAGAAATTGAACTGTATTATGGTGAGTTCCTCAAGATGATGGGCGGACAGATTTCTGGTATGGAGGCGTATGTCAAACAGCTAAAAGACAAAGGTTTCCGAATCTTCGGACTGTCCAACTGGTCGGAAGAGACCTTCGCCTTGGTGCGGCCTCTCTATCCCGTCCTCAACCTCATTGAAGACATGGTAATTTCTGGCACCGAGCGGGTGATGAAGCCCGACCTAAGGATTTTCCAAGTGGCTTTGAAGCGCTTCGGTATCAAGGCCGAGGAGACGGTTTTTATTGACGACAACCCGAACAATGTTGAAGCTGCCAACAAAATTGGAATACATGGCATTCTTTTCCAATCTCTTGACCAACTCAAGGAAGAACTGCAAAAGAAATTGCAATGAAACCAATTCAAAACATACTATTGCTTGTACTAATTGCCTTGTCAGGGAATGCCACTGGTCAAGAATCGGGTTGGGAGTCTGATTATTTGCAAGGCAGGGTTAAGACTTTTACCGAATATCATTATGAGTTTGACATCAGTGATTCCATCAACCATGACGAATTTATGCAGCGGTTCTATCAATGTGGATTTGATACTGCAAGGATGATTCGCTTTGCTGACAGTATAAAAACTGCAAAAGATCATAAATCTTGTTCAGTTCATGAATATGATTCATTTGGGTATTACACGAAGAGGTCATATAGTTCTGCGCAATATGAAAATGAAACATACTATCAAAATGAATATGATAATCATGGCCGATTGCTGAAAAAAATAGTGTTGCCCGGTGATACTACCGTTTTCAAATATGATGAAGAAGGACGGCTTTTGGAAATAAGAAGTCGGGATCATGTAATGTGCTATCGTACAATTCAATGGGCGTATGATTTGGAAGGTCGCTTGGTGGAGAAAAAAGTTCTTAAAGGGGATTCTATACAGTCTTTTTTTAGGAAAGTGTATGATAAAAATGGCGTTTTGCGTAAAAGCGAGAGATTTGGAGTTCCTAGGAGTAACAGTAAAGAGTATTGCGAGTATGATTCAAGAGGAAATGTTGTTTTTGCGCGAGTGGAAAATTGCGGTTGTGGAGATCTTGTTAAAAGCAGAACAAGATACAAGTATGATGGGAATGATAGCATTATAAAAGCAACAATTAGGGAAAAAAGATGGTGGCATAACGACATAGGTTCGGATGATGTTAGATGGCAAGAAACAGACTCGACAGGGCAAATCGCTGATTATGTTAATTATAGAATAGTTACAACTAAGAAGAAGGAAAGGTTAAAATTCGAAAGGAGGATTATCCGTAATGCAAAAGGCCTTCCAATAAAAGAAGAGCATGTTCAAAAAGAACAAACGGGCAAATTTAAGTATAATACTATTAGGGAATTTGATAGTGTTGGACGATTGGTCGAAGAAGAAGATAATAGTATTAGAGGTGATGACACGATTCCCTATCGCATAGAAAAGAAAAAGTATGATGATTTGGGTAGGGTGGTTGAAGAAGTAAGGGTAAGTGGCCCTTATTTGAGACATCATAAAAAGATTTGGAGGTATTATAAAGACACAGATCGTTTGATTTATTACGCTACTTATGATGGTGGCGATGAGGAAAATTATACTTTTTCGCATGAAAGCCTGTTTTTCTATGACGATCAAGGCAATTGCATAGCACATATACAGTGGATGCCAGACTCAGAGGGTTTGGAATATTATTTTGAAGTGTATGGGTATGACTATTACGAGTAAAATTGAGCAATAAGTATATGAAAATCTTATCCGTAGGACAAATAAGAGAAGCTGACCGCTTTACGATTGAGAACGAGCCTATCGAGTCCATCGATCTGATGGAGCGTGCGGCCACCAAGGTCTTTGAATGGCTCTACCGCCGTACACCTCGCGAGAAGACTGTCAAAATCTTTTGCGGCATGGGCAACAACGGCGGTGATGGTCTCGCCGTTGCCCGTATGTTGAATGAGCAAGAGGTTGTTCCACAGGTGTTTATGGTGCGCCACTCCGATCGCATGAGCCACGACTGCGAGGTGAACTATTACCGCTTGATGAACGAGACCAAGGTACCGATGTTCGACATCCTGACCGAAGACGATTTCCCGAAGGTTGGGGCCGATGATGTGGTGGTCGACGCCATCTTTGGTTCGGGGCTCAACCGTCCGCCGCAGGGCGTGGCCGCCGACTTAATGTCCTATCTCAACCAGACCAAGGCCATCCGCGTGGCCATCGACATTCCTTCGGGCCTCTTTGCTGACGAGCCCAGTGCCTTGGGGTTCATCTTCAAGGCCGACTACACGCTGACTTTCCAATTTCCCAAGTTGGCATTCCTCTTCCCAGAGAACGACCCTTATGTGGGCCGCTTCGAGGTCTTGGATATCGGTCTGCATCCGCATTACTGCGAGGAGGTGGAGACCCGCAACCTACTGGTTACCAAGTCGATGGTGAAGCCCATCCTGCACAACCGCACCAAATACTCCCACAAAGGCACTTACGGCCACGCGCTGCTCATCGCCGGCTCGGAGGGCAAGACGGGGGCAGCCTTGCTCGGCGCGAAGGCTTGTCTGCGCACAGGTGTGGGCCTGTTGAGCGTTCATCTGCCCAAAATGGCGCAGCTGCCCCTACAGACAGCTGTCCCAGAGGCTATGATTGACGGCGACGATTCAGACACCTGCTTCACTATGTTCCCACATCTGGATGACTATACCGCCATTGGCGTAGGTCCAGGATTGGGTAAAGCTGATGGCACCGTCCGCGCCCTGAAGCGTCTGATACAGGAAGCGCAAGTGCCCCTCATTATGGATGCCGATGCCTTGAACATCCTCTCCGACAACCCCACATGGATTGCTTTTCTGCCCGCCAAAACCATCCTGACCCCACATCCCAAAGAGTTTGAACGCTTGGCAGGGAAGACCTCTACCTCGTTCGAACGCCTTGAGAAACAGCGCGAAATGTCGGTGAAAAACAACCTTATCGTAGTGCTGAAAGGGGCGCATACCTCCATTACTTTCCCGAACGGCACTTGCTTCTTCAACACCACGGGCAATCCGGGCATGGCTACGGCAGGCAGCGGCGATGTGCTGACGGGTATCATCCTCTCCCTCTTGGCGCAACGCTATTCACCTGAGGAGGCTGCCGTCTTGGGTGTCTATCTTCACGGTCTTGCCGGCGACCTTGCCGCCGAGGAAAACGGGCAAGAGGCCTTGGTCGCCGGCGACATCACGAGTCGTTTAGGAAAGGCGTATGGCGTGCTTCGTGCGAAATGAGTTTTTTTGTATTTTTGCCGCATGATTAAAACCACAGTCACCAACCGCGAAATTTGGCGCATTGCTTACCCGATTATGCTGGGTAATCTTGCCCAAACCATCATTACCTTTACCGACACCGCTTTTCTTGGTCACCTTGGCACCATCGAGTTGAGTGCCTCCATGATGGCAGGCTTGTATTATTTTGTTTTCACTACCTTGGCGATGGGCTTTGCCATAGGTATCCAGATTTTCATAGCACGGCGTTTCGGCGAGGGCGACCGCAAGAAAATCGGCGTGGTGTTTCAGCATGGGGCTTTGTTTGTGCTGGGGTTGGGCATTTTGCTGTTTGGCATTTTGTTCTTCTTCAGCCACAAACTGTTGCAGGTCATCATCGAGTCGGGGAATATTTATATTGCGGCGAGTGAATACTTGAGTTTCAGACAGTTCGGTATCTTTTTTGTGGTATTCAACTACTTGTTCCGTTCTTTCTATGTCGGTATCAGCAGCACGCGGGTCATCACCTATTCGACTATTATCATGGCTGTGGTCAACATTTTCTTCGACTGGGCCTTGATCTTCGGTCATTTGGGACTGCCCGAGATGGGCATTGGCGGTGCGGCCTTGGCTTCGCTGTTGGCTGAAATCACGGCGTTCTGTTTCTTCTGGATTTTCACTTACATCAAGATACCGCACGAGGAATATGGCATGTTTCGGTGGCACCCATGGCAGCCCGACTTGATGGGCAACATCCTCAAGGTGGCCTTCCCAAGCATGATACAGCGCCTGTTTTCATTTGGCGCATGGTTTGTCTTCTTCGTCATGATTGAGAAGATGGGGGAGATGGCCATTGGGGTTTCGTCGGTGGTGCGCAGCACTTATATGATCCTTATCATTCCGGGCATTGCTTTCGCTTCGACGGCCAACACCCTGACGAGCCGTATCATTGGCGAGGGTAAGAGCAATGAGGTGATGGCGACCATCTGGAAAGTGGTGAAAAACAGCTTCTTGTGTGGTTTTGTCTTGGTCGTTGGGGTAGCGGTCATTCCACATCTGGTCTTGCAAATCTACACTGATGATATGGCCTTGGCGCAGGCAGCCGCTCCTTCGGTGTATGTGATATGTGTTGCCACGCTGTTGGGTGCCTTCTCCATGACCTTCTTCGAGTCTGTGTCGGGCACGGGCAACACCACATCGGCCATGGCTTTGGAGTTTGGCGTGCTCATCGTTTATCTCGGCTACATCTATGTGATGACCAAGGTATCCACCATTGCTGGCGTGTGGACTGCCGAGTGGCTCTACAACATTTTCATTGGGTTGATTTCGCTGATGTATATTTGGAAGGCGGACTGGAGGAGGAAGAGGATTTGACGGGTCCGTGAAGGCTTATGCCTGTTGCGCGAGGCAAGGGTTCCCCCCCCCCCGCTTGTATTGGCTCTTTAATCTCTCGAAGGTGTCCTTGTTAATCATGCCCGATTCAAAGCTGATTTCCAGCATACGGTCGGTCAAGGCCTTCATCGAAGCCCAGTAGGCATCAATCTCGGAGCCGTCAAACTCATCTTCAAAGTCGGCAACAACTTGCTCGGCCACGGCCTTATAGTCATCAGGATTCTCGCCAAGCGATTCAGCAAGGCCACGCAATCCGGCCTTATCCTCCTCTTCTGCATTGGGGTCGTTGGCAAGTGCCTGCTGATGGAACCATTCGTTACGCTCCAAACCGTGTTTGGCAAGCAAGTAGTTGTTTAGCATTTCCCGCGCCTCCTCACGGCTCATATTTCTATGTCCCCTCCGTCCTATAAGCCTTCTCATCATATTTGCAGACTGGCGCAACACGGGAAGCATAAACTCCGTTTCGGCCTTATCCATCATCGCCTTGTTGAGCGAAGGCAGCAAGGTAGCCAGTCCATAGGCGTTCTCGCTGTCGCGCAGCTTGCGCCCAAGGGCTTTCTCCACAAGCTGCTGCATCTGCTCCAAGGGGCGCAACCCGTCAAAGAACGAGCGCAACAACTCTTCCTTGCCCCTCACATAGCCGCTCACATCCTCGCTGTTATAGCCCGTCATGCGGTTGTATTCCTCGGCAATTTGGTTGTCGGGGCCGACGATGCTCAAATCAACATCGGAAAAATTTTCACCCTCCACTTGCGGATTTTCAAAATTTTCCACTATCTTTGCAGCCGAATCAAGTTCATCTACATTGATGTAGTCCACGGGATTAGTCCGAAGAGCGTCATCGGTGGGCTTGGAAATTAACCCTTGCTTATGTTGAGCCTCCGCAATTGGAGCGGAATCGCTGATATAACCAAGGGCTTTTTCTTTATCCACATAAAGAAGTTTCCCGTTGTTTATCCAATGGATGATACTGTCCTCTCGCTTACCATACACTGACGAAATGATATTGAAGTCAACATCATGCCCACCTTTGCCAACGGATAGGGTTGCAAGGACATTCTTTCCATTTATATTTAATTCTGTAAGGATGGCGTAACTGTTCTCATTCGCTCCCGAAAATACGGCAATAGGATGAGCCAATGCTTTGGGAAGGTCTCTTATGTCGGTCACCTTATAACCATGCTTACGAGCCTTCGACAACAGTTTTGCACCATACAAACGGATAGGTTTATCAGCGATACCGCACGATAGTAGAATACTTGATGGCCTGCCGCAATTCAATAGTGTTTCACGGGCGTTATCTTCCGTCAGACCTTCCAACTCCCCATTGAAACGCTCGTTCACATCCTCTATCGAAGCATCCGTCCTTTTCGTCCTATTAGTCCTCTTCCCTCCTCTCGGGTTGAACGGGTCAACGCTGTTCACCAAGTCCGCCAGCACCATGTTCGACACTTGGTCAATGTTGATGTTGCCCTTCTTGCCCAACAGGGTCTTGCCTACCCAAGTCCAGAACTTCTTCAAGGCATCGCGCATCCTGCCAAGC
>JBHACT010000015.1:0-10365 GCA_041854745.1 Candidatus Limimorpha sp.
ATGCTGACGTGTACACCCTGAACATGAGCCAGTTCACCTCTGGCATGTATATGGTGCGCGTCTACACCGAGGAAGGTGCGGTCGTCAAGCGCGTTACTGTCATGCAATAAATGACAATCGGTTTGTAGAGACGCGATTAATCGCGTCTCCCCGGTAGGGCTGCCATGATATGACAGCCCTACAATGGGCCGATAAACGACAATCGGTTTGTAGAGACGCGATTAATCGCGTCTCTACATCCGCCGAAAAAATTGAAAGGCAATCCGTTTGGGTTGCCTTTCTTTTTTTGTAAAAATATAGGGCTGCCATAATATGACAGCCCTACAATTGGGGGCCATGATATGACAGCCCTACGACAGGCGAAAAAAATGGTGAAAAAATGACGAATTTCAGAAAAATGATTATATTTGCAAAATCAAATTCAATCGTTATGGATACCTATCAAATATGGCTTATTGCCGCTATTGTATTGGTGATTGTTGAAATCCTCACCTCAGGTTTCGGATTCGTTTGCTTCGCTATCGGCGCAGGCTTGGCTGCCTTGGCGGCAGGCTTAGGTTTGAATGTAACATGGCAAATTGTCATCTTTGCCGTTGTTTCGCTGTTGACATTCATTTTCCTGAGGCCGGTAGTGGTGAGGTTCTTGGACAAGAAATCGAAAGATGTGAAAACAAATGCCGAAGCCCTGATAGGCCGTAAGGCCATCGTTTCGGAACGCATCGACGCATCGCAACATACTGGTCGCGTGGCCATTGATGGCGACGACTGGAAGGCGGTTTCGGAAGACGGTAATGTCATCGAGAAAGGCAAGGAGGTCGAAGTCATGAAAATGGATAGCATTATTTTGACAGTTAAGAGCTGACAGTCTGTAATTGTTCAGTTGGCAATGCATAATCTTGAAATCAAAAACGCAACATTCAATAAAAACAAATCTTTAAATCTATAATCCCATGCCTACACCCTTTAACATCGTACTCATCGTTTTGATAGCCCTCGTTGTGATCTATATCCTTCGGGGCATTAAGATTGTTTCGCAGTCGGAAACCATGATTGTGGAGCGTCTCGGAAAGTACAACCGCACTTTGAATGCGGGCATCAACATCGTGTTTCCCATCATTGAGGAAGCCAAGGAAGTAATCGTTCGCCGCCAGAATGGCCGACTTGACCGCGCCAATCGCATTGATTTGCGTGAACAAGTGTATGACTTTGACAAGCAGAGTGTTATCACTAAAGATAATGTGATGACCGAAATCAATGCCTTGCTCTATTTCCAGATTGTGGATCCGATGAAGGCCACATACGAAATCCAGAACCTGCCTGTCGCTATCGAAAAGCTCACACAGACCACGCTCCGTAATGTGGTGGGCGAGATGGAACTTGACGAAACCCTTACCTCGCGCGACACCATCAACACGAAGCTCCGCAATGTGCTTGATGATGCTACCAACAAATGGGGCGTGAAGGTAAACCGCGTTGAGTTGCAGGATATTACACCTCCAGAGAGCATCCGCCGTACCATGGAACTCCAGATGCAGGCCGAGCGTAACCGTCGTGCCGAAATCCTGAAAGCGGAAGGAGAGAAACAGGCACAAATCTTGAACTCGGAAGGTGAGAAGCAAGCCGAAATCAATGCTGCTGAAGCTGATAAGCAGGCCAATATTCTGAAAGCCGAAGGTGAAGCCCGCGCCAAGGTGCTGCAAGCCGAAGCCGAAGCCGAAGCCATCCGCAACATAGCCACTGCTGTTGCCGACCGTGGCGCCGATCCGGTCAACTATTTACTTGCAGTGAAATACATCGAAACCTTGAAGGAGGTGGCTGGCGGACAGCAAAACAAGACCGTCTATCTGCCTTACGAGGCTTCTAATCTGTTGGGCTCGCTTGGTGGGATCAAAGAATTGCTCGGCAAATAAGACAAGATCCGGCAATATAAGTTGAGGGCACGCTTTTTCGTCCTCTATGGCATATTGCTGTTCCTCGCTGTCCTTTTCATTGTGGCCAAGTTTTGCTTGTTTTTGCAACTTAAAAACCTATGGATTATTCATGGAGCTTTTGGATTTGTATGATCGCGACCTAAAGCCTACGGGACTGACCATTGAGCGTGGGCAGCGTGTTCCAACGGGTTTGATGATTCCCATTGTGGCGGCGTATGTTTACAACAACACAGGGCAATACCTGATACAGAAAGTGGCTCAGAAGAAAGGCTCCTACTATTCGACTCCGGCTGGGCATGTGCAAAGCGGCGAGCGTGACTTCGCTTTGGCGATGTTGCGCGAGTTGAGGGAAGAAATAGGCCTTTCTACCACTAAGAGTGAACTTAAATTGGTGAAAATCAGGAGATATGGACATAAGTTTACGCTTTTGTATATGCTCAAGAGCAATGTCCCCGCTTCGATGTTGAAGCTGCAAAAGGATGAAGTGGACTCAGTGTCGTGGATGAGCCATGAGGATATTGAATTGCTTTGCAAGATGGGACTTTTCAATCCGTTCCACTACCAAATGCTGCTCGATTGTGAAGAAAGATTGCAAAACAACCGTCAATCGTTTGTCCATTTGACAAAATAGGCTAAATTTGCCGCAAATTATGTTTAAGCAACAAAATACCTTATTAATATGATAGCAAGAGAATTACTCGACCCCAAAAGTATCGTGGTCGTTGGAGCCTCCGCCGATATCCACAAACCCGGCGGAAAAGTTTTGTTGAACCTGATGGCCAGCCCCTTTAAGGGTCAGGTCTATGCCGTCAATCCCAAAGAGAATGAGGTGCAGGGCGTGAAATGTTTTGCCAAGGTGGAAGACCTGCCTCAAGTGGACTGCGCCATCTTGGCCATTGCCGCCAAGTATTGCCCTGCCACAGTGGATGTTTTGGCTTCGCAGAAAGGCACGAAGGGCTTCATCATCATCTCGGCAGGTTTTGGCGAGGAAAGTGTCGAAGGGGCCGCATACGAGAAGCAGATTACTGACACCATCAACGGTGTGGGCGGTTCGCTCATTGGCCCCAACTGCACGGGCTTCCTCAATACGAACTATTGCGGGGCTTTCGACGCCCCCATCCCAACCCTCGACCCGCACGGTGTCGACTTTATCACCGGCTCTGGCGCCACAGCGGTGTTCATCAAGGAGTATGGAATTAGCAACGGATTGACATTCAATAGTGTGTGGGCGGTAGGTAACTCGGCGCAGCTGGGTATTGAGGATGTGCTCGAACACCTTGACGAGACCTTCGACCCCAAGAAGAGCAGCCGTGTCATCATGCTCTACATGGAGAAGATTGGCGACTCGCAGAAGATGCTGAAACATGCCCGCTCGCTTATCAACAAAGGCTGCAAGATTGCCGCTATCAAGTCGGGTGGTTCTGCTGCCGGCAGCCGCGCCGCCAGCTCGCATACGGGTGCTTTGGCCACTTCTGATGTCGCTGTCGATGCGCTGTTCCGCAAGGCGGGTATCGTCCGCTGCCAGAACCGTCAGGAGCTGACCACGGTGTGTGCCATCTTCATGCACCCCGAAGTGAAGGGAAAGAACATGGCCGTCATCACCCACGCCGGCGGCCCCGCCGTAATGCTCACCGATGTGCTCTCCAACAATGGCATGGATGTGCCGCATATCGAAGGACCCAAGGCTCAAGAACTGTTGGGCAAACTGTATAACGGCTCGTCAGTGGGCAATCCGATTGACTTTTTGGCTACGGGTACCGCCGAGCAGCTTGGCTATATCATTGATGCCGTGGAAAACGACTTCGACAACATCGACTGCATGTGTGTCATCTTCGGATCGCCCGGTTTGTTCCAAAACTATGAGGTTTATAAGGTCTTGGACGAAAAGATGAAGACCTGCAAGAAGCCCATTTTCCCCATCCTGCCTTCCATTATCAACGTGAAGGACGAGATTGAGGACTTCATCCGCAACAAGCACCGCATCAACTTCCCAGAGGAGTGCGTATTTGGCAATGCCTTGTGCAAGATTTACAACACGCCCAAGCCGCAGCCCGAAAATCCTACCTTGCCCGAAATTGATGTGAAGCGTATCCGTGAAGTCGTCGACAGCTGCGAAAACGGCTACATTGATCCCGATAAGATTTATCAACTCCTTGATGCTGCGGGCATTGCACAGAAGCAAATCCGTGTGGTGGACCAGAAGCAGCAGGCCGTCGACTTCGCCAACGAAGTGGGTTATCCGCTCGTGATGAAAGTTGTCGGGCCGGTACATAAATCCGATGTGGGCGGTGTTACGCTGAATGTGCGCGACATTGAGACCGTGCAGAAGGAATTCGACCGCTTGATGGCCATCAAGGACACATACGCCGTGGAGATGTATCCCATGCTCGATGGCACCGAGGTTTACATTGGAGCCATCCGCGATGCGAAGTTCGGCCATCAGGTGTTCTTCGGCCTCGGCGGCATCTTCATCGAGGTGCTGAAGGATGTGCAGAGTGCTTTGGCACCGGTCAACATCGACGAGGCTAAAGAACTGCTCACCAAGCTCCGTGGTTACAAGATCCTGCAAGGCGTGCGTGGTCAGCAGCCGGTCAATGTGGATGTTTACGCAGAGCAAATTGCTCGCGTCAGTGCCCTTGTGATGGCCGCTCCTGAGATTGCCGAAATGGACCTCAATCCCTTGCTTGGCAACCCGAAGAATGTCGTCGCTGTGGATGCGCGTATTAGAATTGAGAAATAAGAAATGGCTTGTAGAGACGCGATTAATCGCGTCTCTACCAACCCCATAAAATCATGATTACCCAAAAAGCAACCTATTATTTGGTTTATGCGGCATTGATTGTCATCACATTTTTGATAGACAACCTCATGCTGAAGAAACCCGACAAAACCAACCGCACCATCGGTTATATCCTCAGTATCATCGTGGATTTGGCCATGTTCGGCTTCGGCATTTATCTCTATTTGGCCAAGGGCGAAAGCCAGACAGGCTTTGTGCTCGGTGGCGTTCTCTGTGGTATGTGCTTGCTTTGCCTGTTGGGGCGTTATTGGCAGAATAAGGAATTGGATAAAAGGAACAGGGAAAGATGAGGTGTGGCGTCTTCTTGCTGCTGGGTTTGTTTTTGCTTGCTTTCGAGACGATGGCGCAGGACAGTGTGGAGTTTTCGCATCAAGGCGGATTCTACGAAAACAGTATTGACCTGACCTTGACTTGCGGAGCCCCATATCATATCCGATATACCACCAATGGCGCAACACCTACAGCACATTCGACGCTTTACACCGAATTGCTTCATTTGGATAATGGGCTTTATTCCAAAGTTGACATTTATTCGATTCCGACCGCATGCGACGAATATTTCTATCAGCCTGAATCGGTGCGGCATTGCATCACGCTTAGGGCGGCGGCTTTTGATGCGGCAGAAAACCGGGTCGGTCCTGTCGTAACACAGAGTTATTTCATCCGTGCCTTGGGATGTGAGACGCATGGCTTGCCCGTGATGGCACTAGCCTCCGATTCCTTGGCCTTGTTTGACTATAACACTGGCATCCTCGTCCCAGGCGTGAATTTTGACCCCGACAATCCAATGTGGACGGGCAATTTCTATGAGGAAGGCAGGGAATGGGAACGTTTGGTCAACGTGGAGTTTTATGAGCCCAACGACAATAGCGGCATCAACCAGCAAGCGGGGCTGCGTACCCATGGCGGTACAACCCGACGGCAGATGCAGAAAGGCTTGAAGATTTATGCCCGCCAAGAGTATGGCACTAAGCGCTTCAAACACAAGTTTTTTGAGTCTATCCCCAATGAAAGTTTCAAACATCTGGTACTGAAGCCGTTTGGATATCATTGGTATCATTTTGGAATCCAAGACCACATTTGTAACCGCATGGCGGCAGGACTTAATGTCGAGTCAATAGCTTCTCGTCCCATGGTACTTTTCCTCAATGGTGAGTATTGGGGCATCTATTATCTCAAGGA
This sequence comes from Candidatus Limimorpha sp., assembly GCA_041854745.1. GTDB lineage: Bacteria > Bacteroidota > Bacteroidia > Bacteroidales > F082 > Limimorpha. The sequence goes on from JBHACT010000015.1 coordinate 5,914, forward strand.
AAAGCCCGATGCCCATTACCTTGAAGACCATTTCGGGTATGAGGACACCGATTACAACATGGTCTGTTATTGGTATGGCTACCAAGTGGATGGCGACACGACGGCTTTTGTTGAGATGATGGAGTGGGTGAAGCAATGCGACTTGACACAAGAGGATGATTATGCCAAAATCAATGAATTGATTGATGTTGAAAGTTTTATCGATTATTATTGCTTAGAGTTGTTTATCGCCAATAGCGATTGGCCTGCCAACAATATGCGTTGCTATCAATTGCACAATGGGAAATGGCGTTGGGTGTTTTTCGACGGTGATGATGGCTTGAAAAACATGGACTTCGATGTGTTCGACAATGCCACCTCTTTGCTCAATCTAGGTTGGCCCACCGACGCCCAGTCGACCTTGATGTTTAGAAAACTGCTTGAGAACAATGATTTTTGTTCCCGTTTCATCCAGCGGTTTTATGCGCTGATGGGCAATGAATTCAGTTATGCCGTGACCAAGTCATATTTCGACGCGGCTAAGGCGGCAGTCAGGGAAGAGATTCCGAACCAAGCCGAAAGGGTTGGCATGCCTGTATCGCTTTCGTGTTGGGAAAAGGATATTACCATAGTGGAGGAGTTCCTCGAAAAGCGAGTGGAAAATATGAAGCATAGATTGGACGATTACTTTTTTGTTGATGATGAAAGTATGATTATAAATGATATATATCCAAATCCATCAATTGGAGATATCCATATCAAACTGTGGAGCAGCAGTTTTGCCCTCAGTGAAATCAAGGTTTATAATGTGATGGGTAAGGAAGTTTATTCGGCTAAGCTTATGCTTTGTAGTGGTGAAAACGACATTTTGTTACCTTGCCATTTTGCTTCAGGGTTGTATTTGTTGAGATTCAGGAACAAGACAAAACGATTTATAATTCAATGAGTTAAACAATATGAAAAAAGTTGACTTGATTGCGTTGATTATTGTGGCCGCCGTCGTTTGCGGCTTCGCCTTCATCCCGGGCGCATGGGACTGGTTCAACACGACCACCAAAAACCACGGCCTGTTGATGGGTTTCTTCAAGTTCGCCATCCTCGGCACTTTTGGTGAGATGTTGGCCTTACGCATTCGTGAAGGCATGTATCTCAAGAAAGACTTTGGCCTTTTGCCCAAAATGTTGGTTTGGGGCGTGTTGGGTGTGGTCATCGCTTCGGCTATGACCATTTTCAAGACGGGAACTGTGGCCTTGCTTGATGGTGGTTTTCACTTGGGCGGAAAGGCTGCCGCGTGGCTTGTCGGCGGCTTTGGCTGGGGCAAATTCCTTGTGGCCCTGTGTATCAGCGTACTGATGAACACCCTGTTCGCCCCTGTCTTTATGACTTTCCACAAAATCACCGACATCCATATCGCCGAAACGGGTGGTACACTTGGAGGCTTTTTCGGCAACAAATTGAAAATCAGACAGACATTGTCTGAAAAAATCAATTGGGACATCCAATATGGTTTTGTCTTTGCCAAGACGATACCTTTGTTTTGGTATCCCGCCCACACCATCACATTCCTGTTGCCGGGTACGCTTCAAGTGTTGTTTGCGGCCTTGCTTGGCGTAGCGTTGGGTGTGATTTTGAGCATTAAAAAATAGGAGAAATGTCGTGCTGGAAGTGGATAGGGTTCAAATGCCACCTATGTTGCGGAAGACCTATGGTATACGGGCGGAAAATCGACCTTGCTGTTCAGGAGGCTTTTGGAGAACAATGAATTTAAACTCGTTTTTCTAAGCCGTGTCAATGAGTTATGTAACACCGTTTTGCGGTATGATTCAATACTTCCTGTCCTTGATGGTGCCGTTCAAGACTTGCGAATGGAAAAGCCAAGTCAGATAGCGCGATTTGGCTATCCGAAAACCATTGACTTTTGGGACTGGAGTTGCTTCTTGGTTCGTAATTTCCTTGTTGATAGGAACAGGTTCTATCAGGAGGCTTGTGAGACATTTGAGCCATTGAAAATACATCATTACCAGTCGAATACGGATGATTTTGTTATCTATCTCAATCCGACAACAGATGTGGTTTACATCAAAATGCTTGATGGGCGTTCGCGAGCCACCAGTTTTTTGCTTTGCGATGTTATGGGGCGGGTGATTTTGGGAGGCAAGCATTATTTGTCAGCCTGCCAAGAGATTGTGTTGGGATCAGAGTTGTGCTCTGGGGTGTATGTTGTCAAAATCGGGTCGCATGTGCACCGTTTTGTAAAGTATTAATAAGCCTTGCGAAGCAATTATAGCTATTTTTTCTCCTGTTTGAAAGGGAAACATTACATAAATTGTTTGTAATAGAAATATATAACCTATTGATAATCAATTTTAATGGTTCTAAAAAGTTTGTAATGCCCTCAAAAAATGTTTTTTCTTTTTCTTTTCTTGTTATTTTTGCATCAACAAATCAAATTATTGGCATTATGAAAATCTACAAATGGTTAAGAGGGTTACTGAGTGCTTCGGCCCTCACAACAGTGATGTTTATCATGCAGGCTTGCTATGGTACGCCTATGAGGGAGCACCAAGTGCAAATGAGCGGTGTCGTTGTTGATAAGATGACTGGGCTTCCGCTGAAGGACATTGAGTATAGAGTCGATGGCCATATATGGGGCTATACCGATGAGAATGGGCAATTCGATGTCTTGAGATATGACGAAATCTATGTTGATCACCAATTGAGCTTCATCGATTCGGTAGGCCGTTACCAAACATTTGACACCTTGATTTGTGACTATGATGTATGGGATTTGAAAATCAAGTTGGAAAGTAATTAAAATCAATGAATTATGAAAAAGTGTTCTTTTTATAAGTGGCTTCGTCGCGTGGCGATGTTTTCAGGCATTCCTGTATTCGGCCTGCTTTTCTCTTGCTGTTGCAAATATGGAACGAATGTAATGTATGGTGTCCCATACCCCGATTGCATTAATGGATTAGTGATGGACAAAGCGACACAGGAGGGATTGCCCAATGTGTCGGTTCAAGCAGCGGATGGCAGCATTAGTGTTTATACCGATGAAGTGGGGCGGTTTGTTTTGGATAAAAATGACTGTACAGATTTGATTTTCAGCAAGGAAGATTATCAATCGAAGGATACTACGCTTTGCCCCGATTTGCAAAATGTTGTTGAATTGCAAAAACAATCCGATAACTGATGCTCCAAGCCTTTCATAATTATTTCCGCCGCAAGGAAACCCAACTCCACGAACTGAACTACCTCTTTTGGGAGTGTACGCAACGCTGCAACCTCAACTGTCAGCATTGCGGTTCCGATTGTGTGGTTTCGTCGCGTTACAAGGACATGCCTTTCGAGGATTTTCTGAATGCGATCAAACCATTGGAAACCAAGTATAAACGCAATTCGGTATTGGTGGTTATCACGGGAGGCGAGCCTTTGGTGCGCCCCGATTTGGCCGACTGCGGAAGGCAATTGAGGCAACACGGATTTCCTTGGGGCATTGTCAGCAATGGCTATGCTTACGACGAGACCATGCACAATCGTCTGATGTCCGCTGGAATGTGCAGCATTACGATCAGTCTTGACGGCTTGCGCGACACACACGATGCTTTCCGCAAACGACAAGGCAGTTTCGATCGCGCTTTGCATGCCATCGACTTGATTGCCAACGAGAAACGATTGCCTGTTTACGATGTGGTAACTTGTGTCAGTCCGATGAATTTTGGTCAATTGGGAGCGATAAAACAAATGCTCGTCGAGCATAAAGTGAAAGCTTGGCGTTTGTTCACCATCGACCCGATAGGCCGTGCCGCCATTGACAAAAGCCTACAACTTAGCGATGAGCAGTTCCGCCAACTGATGGACTTCATCGTCGCGACCCGAAAAGAGGGGAAAATGGACTGCAAATTCAGTTGCGAGGCCTATGTCGGTCCCTATGAGCGCAAAGTCCGCGATTGGTTTTATTTCTGCCGCGCGGGTATCACAGTCGGTTCCGTTTTGATTGACGGCTCCATCTCGGCTTGTCCCAACATTGACCGCCGTTTCGCGCAAGGCAACATATACAAGGATGATTTTCTTGATGTTTGGGAAAACCGTTTCCAGCCTTTCCGCGACCGCAATTGGATGAAATCAGGGCAATGTGCTGATTGCAAGGTTTTTAAAAATTGTTTGGGAGGAGCCATGCACCTGCATACGACAGTTTCAGACGGAATAATGGTTTGCCATTATCATAAATTGGGCCTGTAGGGCTGTCACACCGTGGCAGCCGTATTCGTTGTCATACCGTGGCAGCCGTATTTCTATGCGACAACCATATTTGCTTCTATTGCTGTCCGATAAAATTAAGCCTTGCTTCCCAATTTTTTTCGGCGTATAGGTCATTTTGCAGGCTGAAAAACGAGTGTTGTTGTTCAATGGGTCAAATTGCAGGCTGAAAAATCAGGGTCAAACGTCGGAAGCGACAGTTGTTTGTTTACC
>JBHACT010000016.1:0-7956 GCA_041854745.1 Candidatus Limimorpha sp.
AATGATTCAGAACAAGTTAAACAACAGACCAAGAAAAAAACTCGGATTTTTGACACCCATCGAATACTTTTTCGCTAACTTTGCAAAATCAAACCAATGTTTAATCAAAAAAGTTGCATTTGTAACTTGAATTCAGCTTTGGTTTACAGGTGTAAAGATACGACTGTTTTATCATTTGACAATAAATTATTTGCTACATTTTTGACGGGTGGTGGGAGGAGGTTGGTTGTAATTGTTTGATATTCCGTTTATTGTATTGCAGACGGTATCTTTATATATAGATATTATGCGGAATCGTTTGTGGTTTCGTTGCATGACGGAACAAAATACATGAGTACCAGAGGACAGCGTTGGGATGGTTGGAATATTACTTTATGGGACGATGTGATTGTATTCATGAAGTTGGACCAAAACGACAGTATCGTTGCCTTGTCATTTATTCCTCATGACAACGACAGTGTTAGGGCGTTGGCTTTCTGCCACGGCATGGACGAGTCGGATGAAGGAGCGTTTTATGTATGCAATGGCGTATATGACCGAAGACCTTGGCAATATCAGGGCGAAATAGACGGGCTGAATCGTTTTACCGTGACCAAGACGGATGCAGATGCCAATATCATTTGGAGTCGTTTTTATGAAGACGGAGAGCATGTGTTTCAGCCTTGCTCAGTAATGGCAACAAGCGACGAAGGTTGTTTGGTCACGGGGCGATATTGGACACTGGACCAAACAGAAGCTGAACTTTTTGTCCTCAAGTTTTTCGCTGACGGCTCGCTTTCCGTTCCTGAACTGAAAACTTTTGTGCGCCCCTACACTTTCTATCCCAACCCTGTGAAGAACCAGCTGCTCATGCAGTTCTCCCCAGATGTTCAGCCCAAGCAAATCGAACTCTACGACCTGCAAGGCCGTCTGGTGCGCACACAGCGCAGCAACTTCGAGCGCATCGACATGAGCCAGCTGCCCGCTGGCACCTATATGATGCGCATCATAATGGAGGACGGAAAGACTTATTCGGACAAGGTGGCGAAAGAGTGAATTATAGAGCGATCAACACACAGTTAGGCGGATTTCTGAATCCGCCTTTTTCGTCTCCAAAACGCCAAAAAATCGAAAAAAGATGCGATTTTCAAAAAAAGTCGTACCTTTGCGCCCGAAAACGAGTAATTATTGGTCACAAGTGCGACCGATGTTCTTTTATAAGATATTGATTTTCAATTTATTGAAAAAATATGCTTGATGAAAAGAAATAAGTCTTATCTTTGCGGCCTATTTATCAACTAAAAAAAAGAAATTATGTCAGAAATTTTGAATGAAATCGTTCCGATTATTGCTGAGAAACTCGGCGTGGATCCTTCGGAAGTCACTATGGAAGCCAGCTTCACCAACGACTTGGGTGCCGACTCATTGGACACCGTCGAACTGATGATGGAATTTGAAAAGAGCTTCAACCTCTCCATCCCGGACGACCAACAGGAAAACATCCAGACCGTGGGCGATGTTGTTAAGCTCATCGAAAAGATGCGTGCTGAAAACAATTGATTTTCACTGATTTAGAAAAATAAAGTTTTTCATGGAATCGAAACGTGTAGTCGTCACAGGCCTTGGTGCCATCACCCCTATCGGGAAAACTCTCAATGAGTTCTGGGAGGGATTGGTGAGCGGAAGAAACGGTGCTGGAGAGATTACCCGTTTCGATTCTTCTTTATACAAGACGCATTTCGCCTGCGAGGTAAAGGACTACAACCCAGAGGACTATTTTGAGAAAAAGACCGTGCGCAAGTACGACCATTTCGCTCAATTTGGCCTCATCGCTGCCGACGAGGCCATTGCCGACTCAGGCCTCTCTGCCGACAACTGCGACTTGGACGAAGTAGGTGTTATGATGACCTCGGGTATCGGCGGCGTCAAACACCTTTATGACGAGGTGATGGAATACTCGCAAACCGACGGCACGCCGCGTTTCAGCCCCTTCCTCATCACCAAGATGATTGTCAACATTCCGGGTGGCGTCATCTCCATAAAATACGGTTTCCGTGGCCCCAACTTTGCCACTGTATCGGCCTGTGCATCTTCGGCGCATGCCGTCATCCAAGCTTTCAACTACATCCGTTTCGGCAAGTGCAAGGCTGTCGTCTCCGGCGGTGCAGGAGCGGCCATCGGCCAACTCGGTATTGGCGGCTTCAATGCCATGAAAGCCCTGTCGACACGCAACGACGACCCGCTGACGGCTTCACGCCCTTTCGACCTCAATCGTGATGGTTTCGTCATGGGCGAAGGTGCCGGTTGCCTTGTTCTTGAGGAATACGAACACGCCATTGCTCGCGGCGCCAAGATTTATGCCGAAGTGGTTGGTGGCGGCGAGTCGGCTGACGCCTACCACATCACCGCTCCCCACCCAGAAGGCGCGGGCGGTGTCCTCAGTATGCAACGCGCCCTGAACGATGCTGGGTTGAGCCCCAATGCCATTGACCATATCAACGCGCATGGTACTTCAACGCCTATGGGCGACATTGCCGAGACTTTGGCCGTCCAGAAAGTGTTTGGCGAACATGCCTATAACATCAGCATTAACTCCATCAAGTCGATGACAGGTCACCTTCTTGGTGGCGCAGGCGCTGTTGAGGCCATCGCCACCATCCTCGCCCTCAAAAATGGCATTATTCCACCATCCATCAACCATTTTGACTACGACCCGCAAATCGACCCACGCCTTGATTTCGTCTTCAATCAGGCCCGCCAACGCGATATCCATTACGGACTCTCCAACTCGTTTGGCTTCGGCGGACAAAACGCCACCGTGATTTTCAAAAAGTTTGAGTGATAAGATGGCACTCTTCCCCTTTTCTTCTCCCAAAAACCCGGCTGACAAGGCTCTCTACGACTATATCCACAACATCTTCGGCTTTTATCCGAAGAATATCGCCTTGTATCGTGTGGCTTTCACCCATAAGTCGATGGCCGCTGAGACCGTGGGCAACTACCATGTCAGCAACGAGCGTATGGAATACCTTGGCGATGCCGTGTTGGGCACTGCCGTAGCCGATTACCTTTTCCATACCTATCCCACCCAGCCCGAAGGCTTCCTCACCGAAATGCGTTCGCGTATCGTCAGCCGCGCCTCCCTCAACAAGTTGTCGGAAAAGTTCGGCTTTAGCGACTACATTCGGCATTCCCCGGATGTGGGAAACAATGCTCACTCGATGTGCGGCAATGCCTTCGAAGCCCTCATGGGTGCCATTTACCTTGACCGTGGCTTCGACTTCGCCAAACACATCATTATCGACCGTATTGTCCGTATCCACATCGACATGGAACAATTACAGACTACCGATGTCAACTTCAAGAGCAAACTCTTGGAATGGTCGCAAAAACACAAGAAAAGCACCGTGTTTAAGCTGTTGGAGGAAGTCGGAGAAGGACACAAGAAACAGTTCCGTGTCCAGATTGTCATCGACGGACATCCTTATGCCGACGCCATCGACCGCTCCATCCGTGGTGCCGAGCAGCTGGCAGCCGAAAAGACCTGTCAGGTTTTGCTCAAATAGGATTGTTACCTGCCGCCGCCGTCATTTCAGCCTCTTAGGTCATTTTGTGCAGAAATATGTGCACGGAAGGAAGCGTTGCTTTGATGGAATCTTCGATTTCGGTGAAGTCAATGATTGCATAATTATCATTATCTTTGCGGCATGAAACCCAAAAACAATAAAATACAGACGGCCTCGTTCGATGATACCATCGTTGTTGGCATTAATTCTGCTCTGGTTGGCTACAAACTGGCTTGGAACATCAATCGCAAGCTCTCACTCGACCTTACTCGATACGACGACCTTGTCTTTGAGGGCGTACCTTTCGCTTTCTTTTATTACACGGCGGGCGAGAACTATAATGTTTACAACCTCGTGTCGTTGTTGAGCAAGGACAAGGTATTGTTTCCTTTCAAGCCCCGTTTGGACTATCTTTTTCTTATCCAAAACGCCCTTTCTGCCGAACGCCAAATCAATATCATGCGCAGCCTCCGCGAGATAGAGGGTGTTGTCCATGCCTTTGTGCTGGAAAAAGACAAAAACTTGCGCCAAGTGTTGGAGGCCATAGCAGACTGCGAGCGAAAGGCGACCGAGAAGAAAAAGAAGCAGAACGACATCAAAGCCGTTAGGGAAAAGATACGCGAGCATGAAGCCCGATTGGCGGCTCTTAGGGCTCAATCATAATTGTCACGCCACTTTCCTCGGTAACGAACGATGAGATACGGTCGCCGATACCAAGATTGAAAAGGTGTTTGCCCGTGCCGGCTTCGTCGTTCACTATGGTATAGAGTTGTCCTTTGTAAGTGGATTTGGGCTCGATTTCCCCGATTTTCTTATAGTAACAATGGCTGATGACATCGCCGGGCAGGTAATGTGCCTTGATGTTTTTGGCGAAGTCTTTGTGCTGGAAATCAATGGAGACCTCGCAGGGATTGTAAATGGCGAAGTCAACACGGATGGTGTCGCCGTGATGGAACACGGGGGTGTTATCGCTGCTCATATTGGTGATTTCAAAGGTGGTTACCAATCGGTTGGCGGAGGAGAAGTCATCGCAGAGGAAGCCTTCCAATTCCATGTTGCCCACACGGTATTGTTTCGAGCGTTCGTCGATATGGCCGAAAACGAATACCGGCTTTCCAGCCCAAGCCTTGTCGAACTGCCACAAGTCATATTGTGTCATGCGGTCATAATAGCATTGCAGCGTTGAGCTTCCCTTGCCCGTGAAATAATGATACAAAGACGGCTTTTGGAACGAGCCACAGAACACCACCGGACAGTCTCCCGCCGCCTGCTCGATGGCTCGGTAATGCGCTTCTTTGCCGTGATAGCCGAAACGGTCGGCCACGGGTGTCGCGAGGAGAACCCTAAAGGCAAGCACAGTCAGCAGCGAGGGAAAAATGACCCGCTTGGCGTATCGCTTCAACTTCTCATCCTCATGAGACCTTCGATAGACCAACACGGTCGCCGGAATAACGCCAACGAAGGTCCAATGTGGCTCAACATGGCCACGAAAGGCCGTCAGCCAAAAGAAAAAGAAGAAACCCACGAGAATAAAATGCAAACCGCGCTCGAAGGTATCTCTTGCCCGATATTTCAACAACACATAAACGATGGCCCCAAAAGTAAATGGGTTGAAGACGAGCAACTGATTGGGCAAGTATTCAAGGAAATAGCTCCAACGGAACGGCTCGCTGCGTTGCATTAGATGGTACTTGAAACTCGGGAAATCCATGTTGACTTGCCACAAGAAGTGCGGTGTCAGCAGGGCCAAAGCCAAGAAACAGGCCACATAAAACTTGCCGTCCTTTAGCAGCGCGAGGTTGGACAGCACAATCAATCCCAAGAACAGGAAAGCGTGGTATTTGCTGTAGGCCATACAAGCCATCAGCAGGCCCAACAGCAGCACTTTCAACCATGATTTTTCGGCCAAATATTGCTGATAAACCAGCAGAAATAAGGCAGAAAACAAGATGAGGCTCACATCGGGCGTGGTAACAAAGCCATAGATGTTGAACATCACGACGGAGCAGGCGAAGATGAAGAATAGCACGACTTTTTCGGGGGTCGGCCCTACAACACTTCGACCGTGTTCAGCTCCCGCAGGCTTGGGGACTTCAGCTATCTTCCAAATCACCCAAAGGGAGAGACAAGAGGTTAGCACGGTCATCCATCTTACGCCTAAAGTACCCGAGAATAGCAGGCTGCTGAGGAAGGTCATCAGGCCCACCATGGGCGGGTGGTCGAAATAGCCCCAAGCGAGATGCTCTCCGTAGAGGGCGTAATAGGCTTCGTCTTCCTGAATTTCAGTGAAAACGCCTTGTAAGAGGCTGATGATGAACCAGATGAAAAGGCCACAACAAAGGTAAAATCTCCAATTGAATCTTTTGTCCTTTGTCATGGCCATTCCCGTTTTTCAGGTAGAGACAGTGCGCTTGCTGTCTCTACGATAGTGGTTTATCCCACATGAATGTTATCCTTCACTAATTTCAGGATTTTCTCGGTGTCGTTGCCCAATTCCTTGCGGAGGTTGACATCCTTGAAATCAGACAGGAATTTGATCATATAGTCGACGACAGCATCGGAAAACACACCCTTGGCGGTGTAGATTTCGCGGTCTTTCTGCAATTCCTTGGCGGCAGCCACGCAGCTGTCGGGGAGCTGTTCGAGCGACTCCTGAAGTTTCTTGTTTTTCTCGTCGTGGATGTTGACGCCGACATAGGTCTTCTCGGCGATTTCAAGCGCATTGGGCATTTCGAAGCCGTGACGGGCGGCGGCACAGAGGGCAGCCATCAGCAGATACATGTCGGCGCAGCCGTCGGAAGCACGCCATTCGAAGGTTTGCTTCTCGCTGAAGTCCTTGTTCGACTTCTTTTCCAGCGGGTTGGCATTGGCTGACATATCCCTGCCGTTGCTGTTCCAGCCTAAGGGCACGCGCACGAGGGCGCTGCGGTTTGAGTAAGACCAGCACAACGAGGTCGGGGCTTCCTGATGGGGCACTAAGCGCAAGAACGACAGCGGATTAGGATTGCCGAAAGCAGGCAGCGATGTGCCTGACTCCATATAACCGGCAATGGCTTTCTTGGCATAGTCGGTGAGTTCGCCGTTCTTCACCATCACGCTCTTGCCGTCTTTGGTGAACTTGCAATGCACATGCATGCCCGAACCTGCCTTGCCCACAGTGATTTTCGGGGCGAAAGTCAGGGTGACACCGTATTCGTATGCCAACTGTCGCATGATCCATTTGGCCACAACGAGTTGGTCGGCGGCGTCTTCAATGTTGGTGGTCAGAAACTCGATTTCGTTTTGCTCGTAGATCTTGCCGTCGTAGGTGAAATTGCCCACTTCGGAGTGGCCATACTTAATCAGGCCGCCTGCCTGTGCGATGAGGCGCATGGCTTCCACACGGTACTCGGTGAACTTGTTGAAAGGGGCACTCTCGTGATAGCCTTTCTGGTCGGGCACTTCGTAAATCTGCTCGTCGTCGGCGATGATGTAGTATTCCAGCTCGCCCATGGTCTCCATCTGCAAACCCGTGGTTTTCTTGAACACTTCGTGGGCCTTGCGGAGGATGTACTCCGGTGAACTCTCGAAAGGTTCGCCATTGCGGTTGTAGAAAGAGCAGAGGATGTCGAGGGTTGGCGTCTCGGTGAAGGGGTTGCGGAAGGCCGTGCGGTACTTCGGCACCACATAGAGGTCGCTCTTACCTGCTTCGATGAAGGGGAAGAGGCTCGACCCATCGACACGCTCACCGGCGGTGAGGATGTTTTCTAAATGTTCTGAGTTGAGGATCACGAAGTTGAGGGTCTTCAGTTTCCCGTCCCAGCCACAATAGTGGAAGTTGACGAATTCGATTTCATTTTCCTCGCAATAACGGATGATGTCGGCGCGAGTGAACTCTGATGCAGGCTTCTGAAGGTACTGCACCAGACGATTGGGGTTCATGGCAATTCTTTGGTCCATTACAATGATTTATTTATAAATATATGATTTCAAGCTTCTTAGTATGAAACGGGACTGCGGGACGCGAGACATTCTGTTGCTTTGCGCCGCAAGCAGTCCAGATTTTGTGCAAAGATAAGAACTTTTCCTTCATACACGGTTCAAAAGAAAAATAATTGCTGTTTTTTCCCTTCTCTTAACCAATAATTGGAATTTTTGTCTGTTCTGTGAAGCGTAATAACTCTTTTTTCCAAAGACAACGATTTTCGTAAATCTTGGGTGTGACAGGAGATGGTAATCCGACACGGGAAAGAGGTGTCGGAGCTCGGATGAAAGGCGCTCACTGTAAAGTTTCTTTACACTCACTGTAAAGAAACTTTACACTTTTTTTGTATATGTATTTTGTAAGTGATTGATTATAAAACAGATACATTTTCGGCATGGGATATGCTATAGGAAGAGGGAAATAAGTATTACTAATCACTATTGTCCG
>JBHACT010000017.1:0-3032 GCA_041854745.1 Candidatus Limimorpha sp.
GCTGTAGTTGCCGATGTAGCAGTGGTTGAAGCCTTCGTAGTAGAGGCCGATGGTCTCAGTGGTGTGCTTACCCGTAGCCCAGGTCCAGCCGGCGTTGAAGAGTACGCGGTTAGGCGTAACATAGGAACTGTAGCCGATTTCATGGGCGTTGGAGCCGTTCACGCCGAAAGTGTTGCTTGCGTAAGCTGTCATAATCTGGTCTCCCATACCGTCAGTGACATTTTTGCCTATGGAATAGGAATATGCCGCCGTCAGGTTTAAACCGAACCTGAATTGTTTGGCAATTTGTCCGGTAAAGGAAAAGTAATAACCGTTTCGTTCGCTGTTGGTGATGTAATATGGAGTGACACGGTTACCCACCGAGTTGGTAATGCCTTCGCTGATCCAATGGATTCGTTTCTGAGGCTCTCCCGGCAGTTGAATGGAGTCTTCTTGTACAATGCCGAGTCGTGTGATGGCCACGGAAGAGAGGTCTTTTGCAAAGACACCCTCGGCAGAGATGTTGATGTCGCCCGGCAATTGGGTGTCCATAGCCAAGGAAGTCTTCCATGTTTGGGACATCTTGAGTTTTTTGTCCAAAATGGTGGCAAACTGCGGAGCGGGCAGATCGCCTGTTTTTAGTTTATCTTGGTTGTTGGCAATCAGGTCTTCAACATGGGGGTAAAAACCAATGTCCTCCCCGGAAGCGATGTATTGGTTTTGAGCTACATTGCTGTTGCATACCGCTGTAACAATCCATACCAAAGGGAGCCTGCCAGTGTAGAGTCCGGTTCCGCCATGAAGTATAATCCGTTGTGTTCCAAGAATATCCCATACAAATCCTAACCTCGGAGAGACATTAAGCCGTGCCTTGGGCATATCGGCTGTTGAAAGTCCGAAGATGGTTGAAGGAACCGCTTCGTTAGATGCATCGGATAGAAAACTCTTGATGGAAGAAAGAGAATCGAATTCAATATTGGTGTTGTTGTTGGCAATTGAGGGGTAGGTGGGTAGCTCCAGCCGTAGCCCTGCGGTTAGCTTGAAGCGTTCGGATACGGTTATCTCGTCTTGCGCATAGACGGAATGTTGGATGTATCTGAATGCGGGGAAGGCTTGTTTGTGCTCCGGGTTGTTGCCGAAGGTGATGACAAATGCGGTGGGGGCTTCTTGGTGTACAAAATCATCCCATGAGTTGTAGACATAATATCCTGATCCTCCCTGCATGAAGCCGTTTATGGTTTTGTCAATTTCTATCTGAAAGCCGCCTGTGATATTGTGAATGTCAGTAGTGTAGCTAACTTCGTCGGTGGCGATGAAGGTGTGGACGGAGCTGCCGGTGCCGTAGGTGAACGGGTCGGGGCCAAATGAAGTGTAAACGGCTTTGGTGCCGTCGTCGAGGGGCTCTAAGATATCAACGGAGGGGAAAACAGACCGGGTCAATTTTCGTGGTTCTCGCTGTAAGGAATAGACGGCGCGAAAGGTGTTGTTCAAGTGTCCGTTCAGGAAGCGGCTGTTCAATTCGGTAGCCAATGACGAGAAGTTTTGCTGCTGATAGTAGCATGAACTCTCGAAATACAGGGCGTAATCCGATCCGCGGCCGTAGCTGTTCTTGTTGTAAACGCTGCCGCCGAGCGGGGTGATGGAGTTGGAAGGTGCCGAGAAGAACTGATGCCTTACGGTAGAATAACGGAAGGTGAGTCTGTTGTCATTGTTGATATTCCAGTCGAGCCGAGCCAGCATTTTATAGTCGGGGGTGCTGAATGTGTAGTTTTGATATGCTCCCGGGTCATATCCGTATGTGTCTTGCAGAAAACGGCGTATTCCATTCATCTTGCTTTCGGTAGGTCGGTTGTATTGGGTTGCGCCTCCCCATGGTGCTGACTCGTCTTTACGCGCGAAGCGGTTCCGCCCTTGGTTTATGTCACTTTGATACTCAAAGTTAAGAAAGTAAAAAAGTTTGTTTTTTACGATAGGTCCGCCGATGGAGGTACCGATGAGGTTGTCCAACGATTGATTGAGTTTGAGGCGTTCGGGATAGTTGCCGAGCTCGTCTTTCTTTCCGTATTTGGTTCCTATGAGGCCGTCGTTGGTGAAGTAGTCGTAAACGCTGACATGGGTGGTGTTGCCGCCGCTTTTGGTTATGGCGTTGACCGCGCCGCCTGTAAATCCACTTTGCCGAACATCATGCGGGGCAATGCTGATGTTGATGGCCTCGATGGCGTCGAGTGAGATGGGAAAACCGCCTGCTGGTAGATTGGTGCCGATGCCGTAGGCATTGTGGAAAGCGGCACCGTCAACGGTAACATACGACTGACGGTAATTGCCTCCGCCGATGGCCAGACCACTGGAGGTGAGGGCTGCCTGTGGTGTCAAAGCTAACACATCATTCAGGCTTCGGCTGACGGTGGGCAGGACGGCTATCTGTTCGTTGTCGATGGCCGTGGATACCCCCGTGTGCTCACCGTTCATTGACTTGGCCGAGATGGTAACTTCGCCCAAACCGACGGATTCTTCGTCCATGCGCACATTCACTGTCTCGGTTTCACCCAACTTGATGGTTACATTGTCGCGGATGAGGGCCCTGAAACCCATCATGCGGAACTCCAATCGGTATGGCCCGCCGGGACGAACATTGAGCAGACGATAAGTGCCGTTGATGTCAGTCACACCATTATACTGGCTTCCCGACGGTAGGTGTGTTGCCGTAATGGTTGCACCCGGCAAAGCCTCTTTTTTACTGTCGGTTATTTTCCCACTGATGTTTGAAGTGGTGATTTGTGCCGTTAAGTTCATGGCCAAACGGAGTGCCAAAAAGAGAAATAAAACTTTTTTCATTCGCTCTAGTTTAATAAATTCGCTGCAAAGATAGGACTTATTGTCGTGATGTGCCCTTGGCTTCATGTAATAAATGGAAAAAGCACCTCGTGCGAGGTGCTTTTTCGATGGAGGCGGTGTTATGCCGTCTCTACAATTTGTCCGTGAATTAGAAGTTCAAACGGAGGTTCAGTGCAGCCGACCAAGTGGAGTAGGTGCTGGCGTAGGTGTTCCAAGTA
>JBHACT010000018.1:0-25405 GCA_041854745.1 Candidatus Limimorpha sp.
CTCGCCATTATTGGCAAGAAGATCAAACTTCTGCCAATATTATTGTCAACAATCTTGATTATTATGATAGTATTGTTTCGAGATTGCAAAACATGTTTAATAATGATTCTGTTGAATTAATTGCCAGCGACGAGGACAACACGGTCAGAACCGCCAAGTTGGTGAAGAGTCGGTAAACAGTTTTCAAGTCATTTGCAAAAACTATTGCTCCTATTGGGCAATAGTTTTTTCGCTTTTAATCCTAACGAAAGGTATGGGTAAAATTAGTGAAATTGTAGTTTTATTTTACTTGGTCAGCTTCTGGAACGCCTCTTCAATGCTCAGGTCTTCTTTCTGCAAAGTTTTGATTATGAGGTTGTTTTCAACTGACCATTTCATCAGGCTGGCGCGGATGTCAGTGTCGTCTTGGGGTTCAAGTATCCAGTGGTTCTCTTTCACGCGCCGCACTTGACTCACCTGTGGGATGTTTCGCAGCAGGCCTTCGCTCACTTCGCTCTCAAATTCCACGATGACGACATTGCTCGTGGCGTTGTCCTGTTTCAGGTTTTCGATGTTGTCGTCGGCCACCACCACACCTTTGTTGATAATGATGGCGCGTTCGCAAATGGCTTCCACCTCCTGCATGATGTGGGTGGAGAGCAGCACGGTTTTTTCTTTGCCGAGGTCGGAGATGAGGTTGCGGATGTCGATGAGTTGGTTGGGGTCGAGGCCGGAGGTGGGTTCGTCTAAGATGAGCACCTGAGGGTCGTGCATCATGGCTTGGGCGAGGCCGACACGCTGGCGGTAGCCTTTCGACAAGGCTCCTATCTTCTTGTGTGCCTCAAGACCGAGGCCGGTCTCGTCGATCATCGCCTCAATGCGTTTGCGGGCGGCTTCGCCTTTCAGTTGATGGATACCTGCCACAAACTCCAAGTATTCGCGCACATACATGTCCAAATACAAAGGGTTGTGCTCAGGAAGGTAGCCCACGATGCGCTTGACGGACATCGGGTCGTCGATGACGTCGTGCCCGTTGACGCTCACCGTGCCCGAGGTAGGTGGGATGAAACAGGTGATGATTTTCATCAGTGTCGACTTGCCCGCGCCGTTGGGGCCAAGCAGGCCGACGATACCTTTATTAATAGTGAGCGTTACATCGTTGAGGGCGAGCTGCTCGCCGTAGCGTTTGGTGATATGGTTGATTTCGATGGACATCACTGTTTGATTTTGGCTGCAAAGGTAGAAAATTTTGGAAAATCACGAAAGTATATTTGCGATGGTTTTTTTGTTACTTTTGCACCCGCGAAACGAAGCTTATTCATAGGAACGGTTCTGCTGCTGGTTTTGGCTTCATGCCACAATCCCCAACGTGAGGCGCGGCGCATGGTGAGGCGTGCCGAACAGCTTCGCGACACCCTTCCCGACAGCACAGCCATACTGATTGACAGCGTGTTGCGAATGCCTGTCTGTTTCAACGAGAAGCGCCGTATGAACAAGGTCTTGTTGCAAGCCGAGGCCTGTAGAGACGTTTCCCGAAACGTCTCGGGAAACAACCATGAAAACATGGAGGGAGACGTTTCAGGAAACGTCTCTACCATTTATAATCAGGAGTCTCCTAAAATCATATTGCTTTTGGAAACAATCTACAATTGGTTATGAATAACAAACAAAATATGAAACGCATTTTTACTATTGGATTATTTTTTTATGCCTTTTCTTTAGTGCTGTCAGCACAATCGAAGGAAGGCATCTTTGATTCGTTAGATGTGGTACGTATGCAAGTCATGTATGATCTGACTTATAGAGAGGACACAACTCATTTGGAATGGGCCAACAAGGAAAGAATGATGTTGCTCATCGGTAACAGTGTTTCTGATTTCGAGAGTTACAAGAACTACAGGTTGGATCGTATCCGATTTGAGAAGATGCGTGACGGAACTTATCCGGAATGGTTCAGCGTTAGCGGAGGCGATTATGTGGGAAGATACATGTCCCAAATATTCAAGAACTATCCCAATGGGAAAATAACCGTAACAGACCATGTTTTCCTGACAGGCAGATTCAGGTATGAAGAGGATATGAACGCGCTTGGATGGGACATTCTTGACGACACCCTTCATATTGAGGGCTACCTCTGTCAAAAGGCGGTTTGCCATTACGGAGGCCGTGCTTGGGAGGCATGGTTCACGGACGAGTTGCCGTTCAGCGACGGGCCTTGGAAGTTTCATGGCTTGCCGGGACTGATTCTTAAGGTGGCCGACACAAAAAATCATTATAGTTTTGACTTTGTATCCATTGAGGTGCCCGAAAGTGGCACAAACATCGAGTGGCATGATGTGTCGTATTATGGGACGGATGATTACGTTTCAACAACAAGAAAGGGCTTGTTTAAGGTTGAGGACGAACTGCGCGAAAACATCATGAGCCATTTCGATGAGCGGACAAGCCCTGAGATGCAAAAAAGGATGTTTAGCATGATGCAATCCCGAAACAACCCCATCGAATTGGACAGAAAATGAAGAAAAAAGTAAAAAATCTCTTGTTTGTTTGTTTGAAAATTATGCTTACCTTTGTCACGTAAACATCCGCATATTATGAAAACAAGACACCCGCATACGATGTCCTGCGAACAGAAACAAGTACTCTGCCAATCAGAGAGGCAAGTTTTGTGGTTTTTCATGGACGAATGGTGGTTGGGGAAAAATAGATTCATTGGGTAAGAGACCTCCGTTACCTTGATAAAAAGGTTGCGGCTTCAGCAAGGGTGTCGATATGATTTCGCTTTGCTGAAAACCTGATAAAGTAGGCCATTGGTAGAACACCTGTATGGTGCGCCACAATAGCACTATCCTATTGTTTATCAAGGTGCTGAAAGAACTAAACAAATTATGAATCTTAAATTTGAAAGAAAATGAAGAAAATTTTCAGAAAATCAATGTTAGTCCTGTTTTTCTTGGGACTTTTTGTGTTTGTCGCACCGATACAGGCAATAACGGAGCCTACCCCAGATAGAGGGCCACAAGTGTTCTGCGCAGATTATGAATGCGAAAATGGATTTAGCGGAACGATATGTGGCCCGAACGAAGCCGCTGTCTACAAGAAAATCGCGGAGATATGCGGCGCCACTATCATTGAGTGTGAAAAATAACGCTGTTGTCGGCTGACAAAAACGGGGGTTGGGAACAACCGTTCCCAACCCCAAAGCCTAACAATTAAATCAAATGAATATGAAAAAACATATATTCACCCTATTACTGTTGGTTTGTGCGGTTTTTAGCAAAGCCCAAGGAATAGACAACGATATCATAATCCTCGATGATGCCAAACTGATGGTCATCTATAGGGTGACTTATCATGAAGACACTACCCAAAAGGCGCATGAAGACAACGAGAGAATGCTGCTTCTGATAGGAAACGAAGTCAGTGTGTTCAAAAGCTATAACCATTATCGGTTGAACCAAATTGTCAGGCAAAAACGACAAGATGGAACTCTCGACGCTTGGAGGAAGAGCGGCGAGGGAATGCGTTATATGAGCAAACTGCTCTATTCTGTCTACAAGAACTATCCCAAAGGTATGATCACGACAACTGATGCCATACAGATGACCGACCATTGGTGTATTTACGAGGAAGGAATGGGCGGTTTCCAATGGGAAATGCAAGATGACAGGACTGAAATTATCGGTTTTCAGGTTCAGAAGGCGATATGCAATTATGGTGGCCGCACATGGGAAGCTTGGTTTGCCGAGGAACTGCCTTTCGACGACGGACCGTGGAAGTTCCACGGCCTGCCGGGACTGATACTGCAAGTGGCCGACACGCAAGGCCATTATCGCTTTGAATTGGTTTCTGTAGAAGTCCCCGAAGAAGGTACGAAGGTGGAATTTGAGGAACAAGACTATACGAAAACGACGAAGGAGGCTTTTTTGAGCGTAGTAAGTAAGGATACGGATAACATTGTGGATGAAGTGATGGGCTCCATCACAGCAAATGGATCCGAGGATGCAATGAGAAGGAGGATTTACGAAATTCTTAAATCGAAAAACAATCCGATAGAATTGGAATGGAAATGAAGGCTTTCGGGAGCAGTAAATGCTTGCTTCGTGTTTCAAGAAATGCAATTGAATATCAAATAAATATGGAATAATTCAAAACAATATGAAAAATAACTAATATAATAGTTGTAAAATTGTGATTTAAGTTGTATTTTTGCCGCGTATTCACCATAACCCCATCCAACCATGAAAAGGTTCGCACTATTTACGCTTTTATGGGTCGTCGGCTTTTGCGCCCATGCACAATTCGTATCGCCCGTTGACACCATCGACCAAGCCCGCATGATAGTGATGTACGAGCTGAGCTACCGCGAAGACACGGCCCGTCTCGACCATGTCGGAAAAGAAAAAATGATGTTGGAAATCGGGGACAAGCTCAGCCTTTTCCAAAGCCACAACGCACTACGACTCTTTGAAAAATTCAGGAAAATGGAACGGGAAGGCACTTTGGAATCCACTTTGAGCCAACCGATATATTTAGAAAAAGACGAAATTGCAAGGTTTCAGTATCGGATTTTCAAGAATTATCCCATAGGGAAACTTACCTTTACCGACCAGATCGCCTTTGCCGGCAGTTTTTTGTTTGAGGAAGAGCTGAATGCCCTCGTTTGGGAAATTGCGGACGACACCCTGACCGTGGCGGGACATCCGGCGCAAAAGGCAGTATGCGACTATGGGGGACGCCGCTGGGAAGCATGGTTCGCCGAGGAGCTGCCCTTTAGCGATGGGCCTTACAGGTTCTGCGGCCTTCCGGGACTCATCGTCAAGATTGCGGATACGGAAGGCCACTATTGTTTTGAAATGCTTTCAGCCGAAATCCTTTCCGAGTACAGCCCAATTTTATGGAAAAGGAAGGATTACATCAAGACAACGAAAAAGGATTTTTTCAAGGCCAGCGACAATGCCCGCGCCAATATCATCGAAAATGTCATGGAGCATTCCGCCCCCATCGACGGCAACAGAAACAGCCAACAAAAGCAGCTGCACCAGTATCAGATTTCAAAAAACAACCCTCTTGAATTAGACAGAAAATGAGAATCAAGTTTTATCATCTCCTTCTTCTTCTATTGTTTTGCCCAATTCTGTCGGCCCAAACCGTGATCAATGGTAGCGTGAAGGACACCGAAGGGGAGGCGCTGCCCAATATCAAGGTGATGGTTTACAAGGCGGGTAGCCGTATCATCGTGGCCTATGCAGGTACTGACAACGAGGGCCGCTACAGCCTCAGTGTCAACGCCGAGGCCGACAGCTTGGATGAGGCCACCTCGTCGCTGTTTTTCGACAAGCAGAGCCGCCGCATTGCCAACCGCAGCCAAACGGTGGATTTCATCCTCCGCGAGGAGGTGCAGGAACTGAAAGGCGTTACCGTGCGCGCCCGCAGCATTGAGCAGAAAGGCGACACCTTGGCATACATCGTAAGCTCCTTCGTGCAGAAGCAGGACAAGAGCATTGAGGATGTGCTGAAACGCATGCCCGGCATCGAAGTGGCTGACGACGGCAAAATCACCTACCAAGGCCTGCCCATACAAAAGTTTTATGTCGAGGGCATGGACCTGATGGGCGGGAGCTATGCCGCCGTGAGCAAGAACTTGCCGCACCAATCCGTTTCGTCGGTGGAGGTGTACGAAAACCACCAGCCCATCAAGATGTTGGAAGACCGTATCAGTTCCGAGCAGGCTTCCATCAACATCAAATTGGCCAAGAACATAGCTCTCACTGGCACGGCCAAAGTGGGTTTGGGTGCATGGCCTTTCCACTGGAATGTCAACCTCACGCCCATGCTGTTCTCCGGCAAGGTGCAGGCACTGGCTGCCTACCGCACCAACAACACTGGAGAAGACCTCTCGATATACAGCCGTAGGCTCACTGTGGAGAACCTCCGAAGCGAACGACCCGGCAAGTTGGGCGAGGAGTTGGGTGTCAAGCAGACCGGCACGCCGCTGTTCAGCACCAGTCGCCATTTGGATAACAAAACACATTTGGTAAACATGAACACGCTGTTTCCTCTCAGCAAAAGCACCTCCCTGCGTGTCAATCTCTATTACCTCAACGACTTGCGAAAACAGTCGGTCAGCCAAAGCAACACGCTTTATCTCGCAACAGACACTTTAGCTTACACTGAACAGATTGATAACCGCTTGCGCAACAATCAGTTGTTTGGCACCATTACGCTCAACCGCAACGACAATGCCTATTTCTTGGACAACAAGCTCAACTTTTCCAAGGCTTGGGACAACGCCTTCGGCCTTGATGTGAACAACGGTCGGCCCATCAGCCAAACACTGGAAACGCCGGCTTTGTCCATCGACAATGATTTGAGGCTCATCATCCCTGTCGGGAAACGCCTTTTGGATTTCACCTCTTATATTGGCTACGGACACACGCCCCACCGCCTCGAAGTGACGCCGGGGCAGTTTGTCAACTTGCTGAACGACAGCCTTGCTTACGCGGCGACCATCCAGTCACTGAACACCCGTCAGTATTTCGCCGACCATGCCGTCAGTGCCATTTTCACAGCAGGCAGGTTCACCGTCCGGCCCAAGGCGGGCTTCCTCTTTGTGGAGCGGCAAATTGCTTCGCACCTTGCCCTTTCCAACGGCACAGGCGAATGGCAGAGCGACCTTGCCCCCGATGTGCAAGTGAGGCGGCGCAATATGAAACCTTACCTCACGGCTGATGTGGAATACAAGCACAGGCGCTTTTCTGCCGGCATGGATTTGCCCTTGAGCCTGCAAACCGTCACGGTACAGAGCGAGACCAACGGCGACGCTATGACGAAGTTCCTGTTCAATCCCAGCCTGTGGAGCCGCTTGAAACTCGGCAACTTCTGGACACTCAGCACCTTGGCAGGGATGAGACACAACATTGACAACAGCGACACTTGGATAGATACCTATCTGCTCACTGATTATCAGGATTTGGTGCTTCGCAAGGCGCCACTTTCGCTGTCGCGCACCCTGTCGGGCAGCGTGAGCGTGCAATTCAAGGAGCCTTTCATCTCCCTGAATGCCGATTTGCGCTATGGTCTCGGCCACACCCATTCCGAGAACATGTACCGCTACGATGTTGGCGAGGGAGGTGTCAGCACCTTACAGGTCGTGTCCATGCCCAACAACCGCTTCTACCAAACCCTAAGCGGCAGTATCAAGAAGTATTTTTCCCCCATCCGCACAAGTATCGGCTTGAAATGCAACTTTTTGGACTCGCACGGTGTTTCCTTGGTCAATGGTGCATTATTGAACACGGAATCCCTTTCCTACAGCCTCTCACCTTCATTAATGGTCAAGGTAACAGAATGGCTTAATGTGGATTATTCGATGAATCACAACAAATTGTATTCATATACTGATGGCCATAAACGCAGCGAAATCAGCTATATGCGGCATTTCGGCAAGGCTTTCGCCTTCTTGAGCCGCAACCAAACCGCAAGTCTGACGGCGGAATACTACCGCCATCAAGGGCAGCCCTATATTTTTGTGGATGCGAGTTACGAGTTCTCCATCAAGAAGCCCAATCTCAATTTTGAGGTACGCTGGAACAACATTTTCAACAGCAAACGGTATGTTTCCTATTATTCGGGCGCCTTCTCGGTGCAGGAAACCATTTACACCCTTCGCCCGATGGAAGTGTTGGCCTCGGTGCGGTTCAGGTTTTGATTTTTGAAAAAAAACACAATTAATTAATGTTGTGGTTAGAGCATTGTTCGCGCTGCCGTTAGCGTCTATTTGGAAGAGAAAGGCTTCACTACCGGGCAGGTAGAGCAGGAGATGTACGACCAACTTGGCTGTGGTTTTCTCCGGATGCCCGAATTGGTAAGCGCACTCAAAAGAATACACGCACCATCGCGATAAATACCCTACTTTCAATGATTTCTATCCTGAAATTGCGAAAACTTTGGATGCTTATGTCGAAAATGGACATCGGCGCATTAATGCCGCTTTGGGGAAATGAGATTATTTTTGGCAAAAATTGAATTAATCCATTGTCGGTAAGCAAAAAAGTTGTACTTTTGCGGCCTCGTTAGTAAGTCCATCATCGGTCTTCTGAACGCGCTAACGCATTGATTTATGGGCGAAAATGAATTAATGCACAAAAAAAGTTGGAGCGTAAGGAAGAAAGGTGTAATTTTGCACGCCCAAAAAAAGGGTAGTGTCTTATAGAATTGGATAAACACATTAAACACAAAATGAACTACTTAAGTTACAAAACAGTAAGCGTCAACAAGGAAAATGCCAACAAAAAGTGGTATGTGGTTGACGCTGAAGGTCAAATCCTCGGCCGCTTGGCGAGTCAGGTTGCCATGATTCTGCGTGGCAAAAGGAAGGCATGCTTTACTCCCCACAGCGATTGTGGTGATAATGTCATCATCATCAATGCAGAGAAAGTTGTCCTGACCGGAAACAAAATGACACAGAAGTATTACATGCGCTACACGGGTTATCCGGGTGGCCAGCGTACCAGAACCGTCGCTGAGCAGATGAAGCGCAAGCCCATCTTCGTCCTTGAACATGCCGTGCGCGGTATGCTTCCGAAGAACAGACTCGGCGAGGCCATCTTCAAGAACCTTTATGTTTACGAAGGTCCTAACCACAACCATCAGGCACAACAGCCCGAAGAACTCAAAATCAACACAATTAAGCAATACAACAAGTAATCATGGAAGTTATCAACGCTTTAGGTAGAAGAAAGACCGCCGTTGCCCGTATCTACATGAAGGCCGGCAGTGGTAACATTACGGTGAACAAGCGCGACTACAAGGAGTACTTCCCGACGAGCATTCTCCACTATGTGGTTGAACAGCCTATGATGCTGACCGAGACCCTCGGCCAATACGATATCAAGGTCAACCTCGACGGTGGCGGTATCAACGGTCAGGCCGAGGCCCTGCGTCTCGCCATCAGCCGCGCCCTTTGCGAGGTCAACCCAGAGTATCGTCCCACCCTGAAGGCTAAAGGTTTGATGCGCCGCGACCCGCGTATGGTCGAGCGTAAGAAACCCGGTCAGCCCGGTGCCCGTAAGAAGTTCCAATTCAGCAAACGTTAAGCCCTCAGAAGCCGAGCGATTTTGTTTAGTATCCAAATTGCTGAGATTCTTATTGTTGAGACTACTCGGCGATTGTATTTAGCGAATGTAAACATTAAAAAGAAAACTCATGACACAAGTAACATTTGAAGAATTACTGGATGCCGGTTGTCATTTCGGACATCTCAAGAGAAAATGGAATCCGAGCATGGCTCCTTATATTTTCATGGAGCGCAATGGCATTCACATCATAGACCTTTATAAGACACAAGCCAAGATGGACGAGGCTGCCAATGCCCTCTGCCAACTGGCCAAATCGGGCAAGCGTATCCTGTTCGTGGCCACCAAGAAGCAGGCCAAGGATGTTGTCGCCGAACTCGCCCAAAAAGTCAACATGCCCTATGTTACCGAGCGTTGGCCCGGCGGCATGCTTACCAATTTCGCCACCATCCGCAAGGCCGTCAAGAAGATGACGGGTATCGACAAGATGATGACGAGCGACGCTTTCAAGAGCCTTTCCAAGCGCGAGAAGCTCCAAATTGAGCGTGAACGCGAGAAACTTGAGAAGAACCTCGGTTCCATCGCCGACCTGAGCCGTCTGCCTTCCGCCCTGTTCGTTGTCGACATCATGAAGGAACACATCGCCATCGCTGAAGCCCGCAAGCTCAACATCCCGACCTTCGCCATCGTCGATACCAACACCAACCCCAACCTCATCGACTTCCCCATCCCGGCCAACGATGACGCTTCGAAGAGCATTGCCCTCATCGTCGGCAAGATGGTGGACGCCATCGAGGAAGGCATTACCGAACGCAAGAACAACAAAGACCTCATCCAAGAAGAGGAAGAGGAAGATATTGACGAGATGAAAGACAAGGTAGAGGAAGAGGAAAACAAGGACGAACGCCGTCCTCGCACCAACCGCCGTCCTCGCCGTCCCGTCGCTAAGAACTAAATTTTGCTTCTGGCCTCTGGCCTCCGGTAATTAGCCGTTAGCAATTAGCTGTTAGCTCGGTAGCTCTCAAGCTAATAGCTAACGGCTATAAGCTAACAGCTTAAACAGCCAAAAGCCAGTTGCCCTAAAATCAACCTTTAAAAACAACACACAAATGAATATTACTGCTGCTCAAGTAAACGAACTGAGACAAATGACGGGTGCCGGCATGATGGACTGCAAAAAGGCCCTTGTCGAAACCGATGGCGACATTCAGGCCGCTGTCGACATCCTGCGCAAGAAGGGTATGGCCAAGGCCGCCAAGCGTGCCGACCGTAGCGCCAGTGAAGGCTGCGTGCTTTCGAAGGCTGCCGAAGACCACAAGTACGCCGCTGTCATTATGCTGAACTGTGAAACCGACTTTGTGGCCAACAACGCCGATTTCGTGAAGTTCACCAAGGATGTACTTGATAAGGCCGTCGCCAACCGCGTGAAGAACATCGACGAGCTGAAAGCTATGGAAATTGACGGACAAACCGTTGAGGCCCTCATCGCCAACCAAGGTGCCGTTACCGGCGAGAAAACCGAGCTTGGCGCTTTCAAAGTCCTCGAAGGTGCTTATATCGCCAACTACAACCACCCGGGCAACCGCCTCGCTACCATCGTTGAGATGAACAAGGAATTTAACGGCGCCGAGGAAGTGAGCCACGAGGTGTGCATGCATGTTGCCGCCATGAACCCGCTTTCGGTGAGCGAAGCCTCCATCCCGCAAGAGGTGAAGGACCGCGAGTTCTCCGTTGCCGTCGAGAAGACCAAGGAAGAACAGATTGCCAAAGAAGTGGAGAAAGCTCTCCGCAAGGCCAGTATCAACCCCAACCATGTCGATAGCGATGACCACATCAACTCGAACATCACCAAGGGTTACATCACCGAGGAACAAGGCACAATGGCTCGCGAAATCAAGGCTACGGTGCCCGGACAGGTGCAACTCAACGAAGGCATGATTCAGAACATCGCCAATGGCCGTCTGAATAAGTTCTTCAAGGAGAGCTGTCTGCTTAACCAGATTTCTCTCGTTGCCGACCCCAAGACGGTTGCCGAATACATTCAGGCTGCCGACAAGGAAGCCACTGTGGTTAGCTTCGTTCGTATCAAATTGGGCGAATAACTCTTTTTCTCCAAAAAACCAACAAAAAAGGATGGTGCAAACCATCCTTTTTTTATTTTTGCAAAAAATATCGATTTACAACACCATGGAAAACCATTCGCAGCCTATTGAGAACCAGACCTATCAAGGCGATGAAGTCCGACTTTGCAAAGATGGGAAATATCGCTGGGTTTATGAGATGAGCCTGTTGAGGAATCCTACCATCGCCCTGACAGTGTTCAAGCTCTTTTTTTGGATTGTTTTGGCCATATTCGTTGTATTGGGGCTCATTAATATGATAAGCGGCGGCTGGGCTGGGCTTTGGGGTACGGCTAAGGCAGGCCTCGTAGTATTGGCAATTTTTGCCGTCTTGACCTTGCTCGGCACTTTGCTGATGGCTGCCATTTATCGCGGTAAATATGTAGTTCTCTTTGTGATGGACACGAAGGGTGTGGCGCACATCCAAGTGTCGCGGCAGTTCAAGAAAGCGCAAGTGGCAGGAATGATTACCTTTCTTGTGGGTTGCGTTGCGAATAATCCGGCAACGATGGGGGCGGGGTTGATGTCAGCCTCCAAACCCGCAAGCTTTTCCGTTTTTTCCAAAGTACGCCGTGTCAAGGCCTGTCGGAGAAGGAACCTGATTAAGGTCAACCAGCTGCTCTTCAAGAACCAAGTCTATGTCGCCGATAAGGATTTTGATTTCGTGATTGATTTTATCAAGTCTCATTGTCCAAATGCAAAATATCGATAATCATTATGAAACAGTTCCATCCATTGTTAGTGTGCATTATGGCACTTATGGTTCCTTCCATCATTGGGATGAGAGGGTGCACATCGTTGAACCTGCCACCCGACCCGGGCACTCCTGTGCCAAGCCCGCACAACGGAATGTTTGTATGCGGCGCCGATACCTTGATTTTTAACGGCGACGGAAAGACCGTCTCATGGCATTTTGCGCAAGCGATTCCTGATATTGGCGCCGAGGGGCAGGGAGAATATGTCTTTCTGTTCGGACATGGGAAGTGCCGTTACGATGTGGCGGAGACTTTTCGTATCATCGCGACCGGCAATCAAAATGCTTCCCATCCCTTTATGTTGCCCCGATTTGCGACAGACAGCACGATTACCGTGGTGCGGAATGGCTCGAAGATAGATGTCTTCAAAAAACACAGATGACAAAAACACAACCAATAAAAACACAACAACATGAAGAACATTCTTTTTATCGTTGGATCACTGCGCAAGCAGTCGTTTAACCGCCAATTGTCGGCCTTAGCCGAAAAAATGTTGGCCGATCGTTTCAATATCACATACCTCGCTTTCGAGGATGTCCCGCTGATGAATCAGGATTTGGAAACACCTGTTCCCGCCTCGGTGAGCCGCGTGCGGAAAGAAGTGCTTGCTGCCGACGGCATTTGGATTTTCACGCCAGAGTACAACTCCAGTTATCCCGGCCTGCTCAAAAATCTGTTTGATTGGCTCTCGCGCCAGATGGACATGAGCAGCTTTGGCAATCCCTCGGCGGTGCTGGGCAAAAAGGTTACAGCGAGTGGTGCTGGCGGCAAGAACCGAACCGCCTCGTGTCGTGCCAAGCTGAACGAGTTGCTGGAATTTATCAAGATGGATGTGATGAAAGAGCCGCAGACGGGTATTGCCCTCGGCATGGAGGCCTGGACCAAGGGCGAGTTCAGCCTCACCGAGGAACAGATGGCCCAGTTGAAAGAGCAAGCCGAAAGGTTTGCGGATTTTGTCGGCCTGTAGGGACGCAATCTGGGAATTTGCCGTCTGTGGTACGCGGCATTAAATCCGCTGTTACGAAATACGCCATCAAACACGACCTTTCGTTCGTGTGGCAATCGCGTTATTATGACCATATTATCCGCAATCAAATGGAAATGAACGGCGTTGCCGATTACATTACTCTTCCGTCCTCTCTAAGTTGAAATCGTTTCCGTTCCAGCGGAGGATGTAGTAGGTGTTATCGCAATTATCTTCTTCGTAGTTGATTTTATGGCCCGTCAAATCAATGTCCTTGCCCTGCTTCGGAAGTCTGACGGTATATCCTCCGTCGTAATGAGTCATGGCATCGTTCACCATTTTGCTCAGCGCTGGCTCGGGTGTCATGGTATCGGTAGCGGGGTCGTAGTCGTAAAAGACCAACATTTGGTCAGCGTATTCGGGGTTGTTCTCATGCCCTTGCTCCATCCAGAAAGCCACGAGACTGTGCCCGTTGTTGCGTTTCCAATAGCAACCTTCCGTATCCCAGCTAACCTGCAACTCAGCCATGCACGAGATGTATCCGCTCTTCTTCTGGCTCTCGACACGGAACCGTGTATTCTCCTCGTTATACTTCGTCGGAGATTCGAGATAGTCGCAAATCGCTTTGTTGGCTTCGTAATCGGAGTATTCTTTACAGAAAGCATAAGCAAAACGCTCAATGTCGGCCATTCCATCGGCAGCGACACCAGTGAGCGGCTTAGATTCCCATACGCGGCGGATGGCTGCTATTTGTCCCGGAGACAAAGACACATCCCCCTCTTCTGTCATGTCCTCTTCGGCATCGACACCTTCTGCTGCTTTTGCTTCGGTTTTTTCTTCTATAATAGCATTTTTCTGGCTGTCAGTGTTTTGTGTTTTGTTGGCTTGTTTGTCCCCACACGCTGTCAGCATGATTAGAAAGGCAGCCAATACCATCAATAATGTTTTTGTTTTCATTAGAAAAAATATTTAAATCAATGTTTTTGCCTAAATCGAAATCATATTGAAAAGGCTTAGCGGACAATGGTAATTGAGCCCTGCAAATGCAGTGTCTCCTCACCCGTATCACCTCTGTATGTGATGTCAGTAACATAAAAATAGGTTCCCGATGGGCAGTCCATATTGGTCTGCCTGCTTTTGCCATCCCATTGGATGAGTGGGTTGTCGGTATCGTAAAGAATGTTGCCCCAACGGTTGAAGATGACCGTCCGGGCACCAACAATCAAGTCCAGCCCCGTTGCCTTCGGCTCAAAAACATCATTGTAGCCGTCGCCATTGGGCGTAATCACATTGGGCAATTCATAAGAGAACTCCTCCACGGGCTCGACATGCCCGATACGCACCGTTTTGATGGCGGAATAATTCAACAATGGCTGCAAAATGCCTTCCATGGTATAATGCCCGAATGTGCGGACATAATAGCGGTAGGTTTCGTCGTTCTCCACATCAGAATCGGTATATGCCATATCCAAAGTAGTAGCTATCCTCACAAAATGGCTACCCTTTTCCTTAAACACTTGCGTACTGTCAACAATCCAAGGCACATTTTCGGTCCAGGTGAGTTGTGCTTCGCCTTTGTTGCCGCTCACCGAAAGCATGACCGCAGAGGCCGTAGCACTCGTGCCCATCAGTTGTTGGCGGGCATCACGCATTTCCACCTTATATAATAATGAAGTAACTTCCGCCAAATCAACAGTTGCATCAAGGAAAGCCGTGTCGGCACCTTCGTATACGACGGAGGTCTCACTATCAAGAATGCGTATTAATGAGTAATTGAACGGCGCAACATACTGTTCATCAATCTCTTTCGGCTGTGTCCAGCAGGTAATGACCTGACCCGATACGAGATCAATGCTGTCGTTACTGACATGGGTCATCAGCGGACTATCGTTCTTCAGCGTCACGCAGGCCGCATCACTGACGATGCTCAGGGCACCATCGGGAAACCGAGCCAAGATACGATACTCGTATGCAACGCCTTGCGAGAGATTGTGCTCAGTATACGATGTGGCCGTAACATCATTCATGGTGGCGACAAGCTGGTAGCCGTTTCTGATTCCCGTTTCGCAGTCATCCGGTTCATAGCCATCGCAGCCCGACCTGCGGTAAACCAGCAATGCCGCAGCATTAGGGCAAGGATAGGCCGTCCATGAAAGCGCAACATCGTGGCCATGCACCTCGGCGACAAAGTCCCGCACTTGCGGAGCCATCACATTGATACTCACAGTCTTCAAATTGGTCAGGCTGACAGGCGAGCCATCGTCCTTGGCACGGATTACCATCTGATAAGGTGTGCGGCGGATATGGGCGTAGTTGGTGTTCCAAAGGAACTCCACACGAGGTTGTATGCCAAAGGCCGACTCAGGATTGAGGATAGCTGGGCTGATCGGCACCTCAAAAGGCGCACCCGTGGCAGTAAGAGTAATGTTGTCGCCATTGGGGTCGGAGGCCGAAATGATAAAATCGAGCTGTCCGCCCGCCACAAGGCAATACTCGTCCGCGCAATGTATCTCAGGCAAGTCGTTGTCGCAAACTGAAATCAGGATCTGCATATCGCGGACAATAGAGCCGATTTTCACGCCATGCCGCCATTCCTCTACCATGATGGCCACATTATACTCGCCTTGAAGCAGCGGTGCATCCCAACGCAACTCTCCCGTAATGGAGTCGATCACAAAAGATTGCGAGGCTTGGGGCAAGGTGTATCCGGGGATTTCGATACCATCTTGGCCTTTACAAGTGACGATCCGAAAGCTCAGGCTGTCACCATCGGGATCGTAGGCAGAGGGATTGTGCAAGAATAATTTCCCCACACAGCCCTTATCGACTGGCGCATTAAGCAGTTGTACAGAATTGTTGTGACCCAAAAACGGATTGATGACCAGCTCCGCCTCGATGTGCATGGGCACCATCACTGAGTTGGGCACATTGACAACGCCAAAGTTACGGTTGGCGTCCTCCATGCTGATGATATAAGTACCTGAAGTTGAGTAGTTATGGATTTTTTTGTAGATATTCAGCGTGTAGTCTTCTCCAAGATCTTGCAGCACCACGCGGGGAATGTATTCCTCCATGCCGTCGCCCCATTGCACGAGCAGTGAGTCGCGCTGGATGCCGGCCGGACTTGGTGTGTAGGTATAGCAGGTAAGCGTAAACTCGTAGGCGTTGCCGCCGAGCCAAGTGTAAGTAAATTCGGCAGCACGCTGATGCGTGGCTCTTGCCGTGAAAGCGAAACAAAAGAGAAACGCGCATATCATTCCAACGATTTTGAAGGCATCGATACGCTCTCTCCTTCTTCGTTCAGTATGACATGCCTCCAAAAACTGAAGCAATCCTATGGGCTTCCTCAGGCTCATCGTTTATTATTGGAACTGCAAATGTAGGGATTTTTTCTGAACCGCGCCCTGCGACACTCTCAAGTACCGTAAAAAACATCCGCGAAGCGGAAGTGCCTCAGGAAGTTGAACGGTCAAACAATAGGTTTGTAGAGGCACACTTTGGCATGTCTCTACAAACCTATTCTGGTGGATTTCCGAATCCGCCCCAAGTACTTACTTGTTCTTCAGCAAGTCGCGGATTTCGGCGAGGAGTTCCTCCTGTGTCGGACCGGCAGGAGCGGCTGGCTCTTCGGGTTTCACTTCTTCTTTCTTCATTTTGTTGATACCCTTGATGACCAAGAAGATGGACAGGGCGATGATGATGAAGTCGAAGATGACTTGCAGGAAGTTACCCCAAGTTACCGCCAATTCTGGAGTCTCATCAACGGCGGCGCGAATGACCCACTTCCATTCGGTGAAATTAACACCGCCCATGATTGAGCCAATCAACGGCATGATGATGTCGGACACCAATGAAGAGACGATTTTTCCAAATGCACCGCCGATGACGACACCGACAGCCATGTCCATAACATTGCCCTTCATGGCAAACTCTTTGAATTCACGCATAAATTTACCCATAATGCTGTGTTTTAAATGTTTAATTATTGATTATTGAAACGATAATTCGGCATAGCCAATTGTTTTTCAGCGCAAAATTAGGAAGAAATCAAATTGGTGCAAGAAAAAACAAAAAATCTTTCTATCCATAGATTCCTAATAGAGATGCGCTGCATTCGATGCAGTCAATGACATGGGCAGAAAGATTCTTTTCACAAGAATCAGAACTCCGAGGTGAAATGAAACTCGATGTCGGGGTATTTCTCCATCGCCGTCTGTAAGGCATAGGGCGACTCGGCCAGAAACACATCACGGCCTTCCTTGTCCTCGGCGAGGTTCAACGCCTTGCGCATCTTAAAATCAGCAAGTTGGGCTTCGTTGTCGCTTGTAATCCACGCGGTTTTGTAAAGCGAAATCGGTTCATAGCGGCATGAGGCATTGTACTCGTGCAACAAACGGTATTGGATTACCTCAAACTGCAACTCACCCACCGTGCCGATGATCTTACGACCCGTCATTTTTCCCGTAAAGAGCTGAGCCACACCTTCGTCAGTAAGTTGTTCCAAACCTTTTGCCAATTGCTTCGACTTCATCGGGTCGGCATTCTCTACATAACGGAACTGCTCGGGCGAGAAGCTCGGAATACCCTTGTAGTTCAAGATTTCGCCCTCAGTCAAGGTGTCTCCAATCTTGAAATTGCCAGCATCGTAAAGACCCACGATGTCGCCGGGATAGGCTTCGTCGAGGACGGACTTCTTCTGCGCCATGAAAGCCGTCGGGTTGGAAAATTTCAGCTCGCGGCGCTGGCGCACATGGAAGTAGTTCTTGTTACGCTCAAAGCGTCCCGACACCACACGCACAAAGGCAATGCGGTCGCGGTGGTTGGGATCCATGTTGGCGTGAATCTTGAAGACAAAACCCGTAAACTTCTCTTCGACAGGCTCAATGCTACGCTCCACCGTGTCGCGACCGATGGGTGTGGGAGCAATCTCTATGAAACAATCCAGCAATTCCTTGACTCCAAAGTTGTTCAAAGCCGAACCGAAAAAAACAGGGCAGATGTCACCTTTTAGATAAGCTCCACGCGAGAAATCGTCGTAAACACCTTGCACAAGATCGGTCTCGTCGCGCAATGTCTCGGCATCCTCGCCTATCATTTGGTCGAGGTCGGGATGGGTCAGGTCGTCGAAAGCGATGCCTTCAGTGATATGCTGCTTGTCAGAGTTGAAGAGATAGAGGCTCTTGTCGTAAATGCTGTAAACGCCCTTGAACTTCGGCCCCATGTTAATGGGCCAACTCAGCGGTGTGAGACGGATATTCAGTTTCTGCTCAATTTCGTCCAACAGTTCAAAGGCATCCTTACCCGGACGGTCCAACTTGTTGATGAAGACGATGATGGGCGTTTTCCTCATGCGGCACACCTCGACTAATTTCTCCGTCTGCGACTCTACGCCCTTGGCCGAATCGATGACTACGATAACACTGTCGACGGCAGTCAGCGTGCGGAAGGTATCCTCTGCAAAGTCTTTGTGTCCGGGAGTATCCAGAATATTGATTTTCATATCCTTATATTCAAAACCCATCACGGAGGTGGCCACAGAGATGCCGCGTTGCCGCTCGATTTCCATCCAGTCGGAGGTGGCGGTCTTTTTGATTTTATTCGACTTTACGGCACCGGCCACTTGAATGGCACCGCCGTAAAGCAGCAGTTTCTCGGTCAAAGTGGTCTTGCCCGCGTCGGGGTGGCTGACGATGGCGAAAGTTCTCCGCCTGTTGATTTCATCTAAAAAAGTCATTGTGAACTGTTTTCAAAAAAGCGTGCAAAAATAGGAATAAAAACGAAGCGTGACAAATTGGGAATCATCCCCAACACCAAGTGTGTGTGGGGGAGTCCTCCGACCCGCCAAAAGGCCTTGTATATAAACGAAAAGAGCGCAGGCCTTATCGACTTGCGCTCTTGCGGTCCGGACGAGACTCGAACTCGCGACCTCCTGCGTGACAGGCAGGCATTCTAACCAAACTGAACTACCGGACCAGCCTGAAAAAGAACTCTATTGCTTTGCTTTGCGGGTGCAAAAGTACAACCTTTTCTGAAACTGACAATGTTTTTTTGAGATTTTTTTGCATTTTTTCTCGAAAATAATTATATTATATTGATTTCGTGTTATTTAAAAAACACAAACAAAACAAATATTCTTGCGACATAAACAAAGGGTATTTAGCCTATTTGGATGAATAGCCTATCTCCAAGGCTCCATCGCCAAGATAATAACAGGGAAGACCTTTTTCTTCCGCATGGGCCATCCATTTTTCGGCCAAATAGCGCGGTACCGAGCCATCCACAAGGAGTTTCTTCGCATCGTATTGACAAACAATAGATTGTACATCGGGTTTTTGGCTGCCTGCAATCAACAGATAATCCACCGGAAGACGATAAGCGAGGCTGTCCTCACATCGCGACACATCATCCCAAAGGGCCAGCAACATGCCGTCAAAAGAAACCAAGTTTGACTTTTTACGGAGAAAAACGCCTTCAAAATCATCTTCAAAACCAATCACCTGCGGATGATACGACAGGTGACGCTTGCTCCAAGCACCTTTAAGGCTGTAATCTACGGTGGACTCGTCGGCCATCAATGTTGAGTCGGCCAAAAGCACATGTCTCCCTCCGCTGACGAAATCAACAGCGGTATGTTTGCGTAAGCTGAAAACCGTCATCCCCCGCTGCCTGTCGGAGTCATACTGCCTAAATGTGACCGAAGCCATCACGATCAGCAAGGCAGCCAACATGGCGATGAACATACGTCGTTTACGCAACATGAACGTCAACATGAGCAACAATAAGGCAAACAGCAACATGAAAAACTCAAAATCATTGACATACAAGCCTTTGATGATGGAATAAGGGATGCTTTCAACATGCGCAACCACCCAATTCATCACATACACCGAGCCCCAAACCAAATAGCCGACCATCACATTGATGTATGGAATCCACGACACCAACAGCAGCACCATTCCGCTGATGACGACGATGAAAGAAATTGGAGTCATGAACAGATTGCTGAGCCAGAAATAAGTGGTGAACTGCTGGAAATAGAACAAAGTAAACGGAATTGTCGAAATCTGCGCAGCTAATGCTACCGCCGTAATCTGCCAAACCTTGTCGAGCAGTTTATTCTTGATGTAAAACCAATTGTAAATCGGTCTTTGCAGCACCACGATACCCATGACAGCAGCATACGACAACAGGAAGCCGATTTCGAACAGATTGTTTGGATTGACACAAAGCAAGACAAAAGCGGACGCTGCTATAGAATTGATTATAAATAACTTGCGACCGATGGCCTCACCAATAATGACAAAAGAAATCATCAGTGTAGCGCGCAAAATGGACGGCGACAGGCCAGCAATGAGGGCATAAAACCAAATCAAAGTCAGCAAGAGCACATGTTTCATCGTCTTTTGCCACTTCCTACGGTTAAGAAAACCCAACAGGAACGAAGCCAAAAGATAGATGATGCCGACATGCATGCCCGACACGCAAAGGATGTGCATGGAACCTGCTGCCACATAGTTCTTGCGCACCTCATTGGCGAGGTGGTCATCATAGCCCAACAGGATGGCTGCCGCAACTCCAAATTCATCGTCGGTCAGCCCACTGCGTTGCAGTGAAGCCAGCAAGACATCGCGGAAACGATAAGAGAAGGCATACAAGGGATTGCCGTTGTTTACCCGCAATTCCATCCAGTCCTCGTCATTCAGATAGACTTGTCCCGTGATGCCCTTCCGTCCAAGATAAGCCCGATAGTCGAACTCCTCAGGGTTCAACGGTGGCGCAACCTCGCGAATGGGGGCCGGAAAAGCAATCAAGTCACCATAACGCAAGGCAAAGGCCGAGTCCGACTTGGGGAAATAAGCCATCACCTTGCCCGAAACACGGCGCGAAGGCAGACTGTCGCCAAACTGATACTCCAACTCCAAAACCGTCCTGATGGAATTGGGGCGTTCCGTAGGATACTCGTAAATACGCGCCACATAATAGCTCGCATCGGATTGGAAACGGCGGTAATAATCTTTCTGCACCTCGGCCTCATGCACCCGTGTCAACGAGTAGCCCGCCATAAACAGATAGCAAGCCATAACCGCACCGAAAAACCAGCTGTGCCGTTGATGTTTCAACAAAAACGCGGTCAAGGCCGACATGGCAAAGAACACCAAAGCGATGGCACTCATTGTGACTGGAGGCAGCCGAAAAGAGACTACAAAAATGCTGACCCAAATGCCAAAGGCAAATGGTATCAGCATTCTAACAAATGGGTATTTGCTCCAATCGGTCATACATTCATTCCAAACTCATTTTTTTGGATACTCGGGCTTTTTGACTTTCAAAGAATCGCAGATGACCCCAGCCGCCTTTTCGGAAGCACCGGCATTGCCCAAACGGTCACGCAACTCATCATATTCCTCCAATAGCTTACGCTGACGCTTGCTGTCATACAGCAACTGTTCCAGTTCATTGACGAGATTGCCTTCCGTCAGGTCGCATTGAATCAACTCTTTGACCACTTCCCGGTCCATCACCAAGTTGACCAACGAGATAAACTTCACCTTTATCATCCATTTGGCAAGACGGTAGGAGAAGCCCGTCGCTTTGTAGCACACCACTTCCGGCACAGTGAACAAGGCGGTCTCCAAAGTTGCCGTCCCCGAGGTGACTAAGGCGGCACTGGAGTTCTGGAGCAGCTCGTAGGTTTGGTTCTCGACCATAAACACATCGGTATTGCCGATAATGTCCTTATACAAGGACTTGTCGAGCGACGACACGCCAGCGACAACAAACTGATAATTCGGGAAATGAGGCACCACTTTCAGCATCATGGGCAGCATCCGCTTCACTTCCTGCTTTCGGCTACCGGGAAGCATGGCGATGATTTCGCGCGACTCGCCCAAACTGTTGCGCCGCAGGAAAATCGAGCGGTTGGCCATGTCAAACTTCGCCAACTCATCCAACAAAGGATTGCCTACATAGGTTACATCCACTCCATAACGCTTATAGAACGCTTCCTCAAAAGGCAAGATGACCAACATCTTATCCACCGAGGCCTTGATTTTATTCACACGCCGGCGTTTCCATGCCCAAATCTGAGGGGAGATGTAATAGATCACCTTAAAACCCTTGCTGTGGGCAAATTTGGCAATGCGCAAATTAAAACCGGGGTAATCCACCAGAATAACAACATCGGGATGGTAATCAGCAATATCCTTCTTGCATTGGGAGATGTTGCCCAGCACCTTGCGTAGGTTGACAGCCACCTCCACAAAGCCCATAAAAGCCATCCAACGGTAATGCTTCACCAAGTTGACGCCTTGTGCTTTCATCAGGTCGCCGCCAAAACCCCGAAACTCGGCCTTTTTGTCCTTCTTCTTGATTTCGGCAACAAGATTTGAAGCGTGCAAGTCGCCCGAAGCCTCACCTGCTATGATATAGTACTTCATCAGTTCAAAATTTTGTATCAAACATCATTTTATCTCGGCGTCACGAAACACGGAACCGGGCATAATCCTGCCGAAAGATTCTTGTCTCGTGTCTTTCTGTTGGTAATGTTACACAAGGAAAAACACCAACAGCATACCCACCGCAGTAACGGCCAACACTCCGCGGCCCATCTTGTCGAGGTTCCACTTTACCAGCATCATCCTGAACAAGACGACCCCGGGGATAAAGGCCAATAGATAAGGTGCGCGGGTGGAGAACCTACCCAAACTCTCCCAAGGAATCAGGCTCAACAAGAGGAAAAACAGCCCGAAACTGGCCGCTCCAATCAACAATCCAAGCCAAAAGCTATCTTTTACTTTCATGGTTTTATTTTGTTTTTTGACTTGAGACATGGAACCGCGGAACACGGGACTGGCCTTTCCAAACAAGGTCAGCAATGCCCTTCTCGTGTTTCACGCTTCGAAGTCTCTCGTCAATATGATTCATTTTCAAATACTTATTGTTTCAAACTCTTTCATCGGTTCAATGCAACGGTGGGCCGTCCAGTCGTAGCAGGTGGGTACCATTGAGGCATAGTTGTGCTGCAAAGCCCATAGGTCGGTGTCGGGCATGATGTCGTCGCTCTCGAATGTGCCTTCCAAATCATAGAATTGTTGTCCGTTCTCATCAAACTTGTCTTTGAAATACTCCACCCAGCGACAGGCTGCCTGACGGCATACTTTGATACCCTTCATGGGCTCTTCACAGCGTTTGGGGAAATTCACATTGAGGCAAACGCCCTTGGGCAAGCCCTCTTTCAGCACCTTCTTTGCAATTTCAAGGATGGCCGTGTCGAGATGGTCGAAGTCGGCATCGGGGTCAAGGCTGAAGAGGCTGTAACCGATGGCGGCCATGCC
This sequence comes from Candidatus Limimorpha sp., assembly GCA_041854745.1. Classification (GTDB taxonomy): domain Bacteria; phylum Bacteroidota; class Bacteroidia; order Bacteroidales; family F082; genus Limimorpha. The sequence goes on from JBHACT010000018.1 coordinate 23,230, forward strand.
ATTCATGCAAGCCTCTATGACTGCGCCGATGGTGCCGGAATAGACCACCGTTGAGGCGGCATTCACCCCGTGGTTGATGCCCGAGACGACCAAATCAGGCTGTGCCATCAATTTCTGATAGCCCAGCTTCACACAGTCGGCAGGTGTGCCGTTGCAACGATACTCCTTAAAACCACCTTCCTCATGCACGAGGCGGACATATAGCCTATCGCGAATAGTGCAGGAATGGCTCTTGGCCGACATCACCTCATCGGTGGAGATAAGCACCACATCGCCGAGGGTGCGCATCAACCCGACGAGCTTTCGCAAGCCTTTGGCCGTATGGCCGTCATCATTGGTAATCAATATCTTATGTCGAATACTATTCATTGATTTGCTAATAATCTGTTTTGATTTGAGAAAGAATAATTGTTGTGGAGGCAAATAATAATTTATTGATAATCAGCATGTTTATTGGATAGTCATTCGCATCTTTATGGGTCTCAATCAATTGGGTGTGAATAATAGATATCCAACTAACCTTGCCGAAAATCAGTGGCAAATATCGCAAAAAATAGTGGATCCCACAAGAAGAAACAGAAAAAAACCACTTCGAGACATTAGGGAAAGTAATCATCATCGTATTCAAACCTGTAATTGATTTCATAGGGATTGTTCGGTTTCGCTACAATGCGCTTGATTCAATTAAACCCCTCATCCCATTCTATGATTTTTTCCGGTTGCTCGGGATCAGAGATGTATGCTTTCACCAGATACTTCTTCACCACTGTTTCCGTGGTGTCGGTCATTTCGCCGCCATCAGACCGTCTCCGGAGCTTGGCTTGCGGCCGGCAGTAAAGGCAAAGCTATCAGCAGGATGAGCAGGCTTGTTTTCATGTAAAATTTCTTCATATCTTCGTCGTTTATCGGGTTTGCTATTGTTAACCTTTTCGTGTCGTTTTCCCAGAGCTGACGAAATGCAAAAGTAGGAAAAAATCAGAACATTTTCAAAACGCCATACAACTTTCTGGTGGGCAAACCCATCACATTGTAGAACGAGCCTTCCAATCTGCTGATACCCACATAGCCAATCCACTCCTGTATGCCGTAAGCGCCGGCCTTGTCGTAAGGTTGGCAACGCTCAATATAATAATCGATTTCCTCCGAATCGAGGGCAGCAAAAGTCACATTGGAGGGTACCGCAACCGACTCTGTCTTCTCCGCCGAGCGCACCGTAACACCCGTTACCACACGGTGGGTCTTGCCCGAAAGCAGCTGCAACATTCTGGCAGCGTCTTCCCTATCCTTCGGCTTGCCCAAAATCTTGCCTTCGCAAATCACGACAGTATCGGAGGTAATCAACAGATAATCAACGGGTAATTCTTCATCAGCAAAAGCCAATGACTTTTGTAGGCTGAGGTATTTCGGCACTTCGTCCAAAGGCAAGTCCACAGGATAGTCTTCGGGTGTTTCCTTGGCCAATACGGAAAACTCTATCCCCATGCCGCGCAACAGTTCCTGCCTGCGCGGGGATTTGGAGGCCAAGATGATTTGGTATTTCTTCAGGTTGGAGAGCATATATAATAAGGTGTAAATAAATCAATATGCTGCTGCAATCTTTCTGACCGACTTCGGTCGACTGACAAAACGCTGATTTCGCCTCGCATTAATCACATCATAGCGTGTCTGCATGGCCAAATCATGTAAGACGACTTTTCTATTCACAGCCTTGACATTACCAAATCATACACTTTTTCTATAGGTATGCAAACCGATGGATCATTTTCCATTTCGGCCGCGCGACGCTTCAGTTCGTCTTCAAGCGGCATGTCTGAAACGCTGCTCGGCATCACCAATGACAAAGCGTATGAATAAATCAATTCGGTCAGTTCCTCTTTGGAATAATAGCCGCATGATGGCAATTCTATATCGATTTTTACAGTATCCATCTTTCCTTATTTTCTGCAAAAATACAAACTTTTCCGAAACTATCCATGAAAAACGAATAGCGGAGAGGGGGGCAGGTTCAAATAGCAAGCTAAGTTCAACATAGAAGCTTAAGTTCAACATAGAAGTGCAAGTCTTAAATTCAACATAGAAGTGCAAGTGTTGAAACGAGGGCGCGACCCTTCACCGGCCCTCAAATTGCCGGTGTGAAGGGTCGGGGCCGACCCCTAAGCCGCAGCCGGGAATAGCA
>JBHACT010000019.1:0-13504 GCA_041854745.1 Candidatus Limimorpha sp.
GAAGTTGGCGACCAAAGTACGGTTGTTGTTTACCGTGAAGGTGTAGCTGGCGTTGGTTGAGACCACACTGCCGTTTTCTGTCCAGTTGGTGAAGGTGTAACCTGCATTAGCTGTGGCTGTTACGGTGCAGGATTGGCCTTGGTTGTAGGTGCCTCCGCCGGAAACAGTTCCGCCGTTGGACGGGTTGGCCGACACACTCACTGTGTATTGTGTACCGCCGCCATTGCCAATATTAACGGTGGCGATGTAAGTAATCTTATTGTAGCCGAATACGGTCAGTGTGGCTGTTCCTGATTGTCCGGGTGCCGTGAAAGTGATGTTGGCGCTGCCATTGGTGATGGTGGCCGAGCCCATGATTTCGTTATCGCGTGTCAGGGTGGCCAAGGCACCGTTGCCGTTGGTGGCGTTCACGGTGAAACTCGTGGCACTGGTGTTCATTGTGGAGGCATGGGTTACATTCATGTTGGCAGGGGTGGCGTTGCGCAGTGTGAGGGTGGGGTCGCCGAAAAGAATCCAAGTCATATAAGTGCCGGCACCCGCGCCTTGACTTTGTCCGTATTGGTCCAAAATCTTCATATTGCCGTCGAACGAGGTGCCGCCCAAGGTACGTTTGATGTTGTTGGCCTTGTTTTCTGTGAGCACATTGACCATTTCGTCTTGACCGTACATGGGCGGTTGCCAAGGTTGTGAAATGTATGACATCATGGCACCAATGGCACCGGTAGGTGAACTGGTCGAATTGTTATTGGCACGAAGCCAAGTTTCTGCAAAACAAGGTGTTTCGTGGTCGTATTTGCCATTCAAACAGGCTACTGACCACACAATGGGAAGTTTATTAACGTTGGTCAAAGCATTAACATTGCTGTTGCTGTAACCGAACACGCCCCAACTGGTCTGCGAACCGTGGTTGCAATAGTTGATGATGGAGGCACCCTCGTTGACGTGCTGGCTGATGATGGTGGCAGAGGAGTTGACACCGGGAACACTTTGGTAGTCTCTATGTACATTAGTGTAGTTGTAATGAAGCAAGGTGTCGCGGATGAAATCCATGTGTACATGGTCGGCCTCGCCGAAGTGGCCGCCGCCCGCACCCTCGTTCTTGGCAATGCCAATTCCCGTGCTGCACCAAGTGGCAGAGGCGTCAAGGTCTCGCTCATAATAGATGACTTTATTAACCTGCGTGGTGACGTGATCGGTGTTTTCCGCGGAGAAACGCCCTACAATGATGTCGTTGTAAAGGTCGTTGCCGGCCACTTGGCCGTACCAGTTGTCGGATCTTCCGCTGTAACCGCCATTGTATGCGTAGTATCCTTGAATTTGGGCTACATCACCCACAAGGAGTAAATGTGTGATATTTTGATTATTATTGTATTGCTGCTGAACGTATGCTTTAATGGCTTCGCTGGTGGAACCGGAAACGGAGGTTCCCACCATGGTGGTCGGTCTGCCGATTTGTTTCTTCCAGTTGACGAAAGGCTGCATGGCGGTCATGAAGGCATCATGGCAGATGATGAGCAGCTCGCCGGTTTCATTGGTGGGTGTGTATTTGCTTACATTCTCGCGGTAGTTGATGAACTGGTTGTCATATATGGCTTCGATTTCGGGGTCCATCTTCACTATGGTGGAACGGCGGTCAAGGATATTTTCGCTCGACAGGCCGTCGCTGAACATCTCCACGGTCATGTTATAATACACACGCAAGGTTTTCGAAATCGGGTTGTAGGTGAAGGGATAGACGACCATGTTCTGTCCGCGGAAGTCGCGCAAGATATAAGGCTCATAGAGGCCTACTGTTTGTGCAGGAAAGAAAGCATCTGTAAAATATGCCTCACCGTATGTATAAGGCACATCGTCAGGGTGGATGGTGCGTGGGAAATCGCCTTTTGAGGGCGCGACTTCAATCTGAAAATCAGTGTATTGCGCATCAACAACGCGGATACCGTAATGTTGACGGTCGCCAACGATGGCCGGAACGGCAATCATAGGCAGGTTGGGCTCGCCGGCTTCAGCCGTGCTGACCGTTCTGGGAACCGAGATGATGTTGGCAGCGCCACGAGGTGTGGTTACCTCTTTGGCGTAGAAACCGGGAACTTGAAGGTTGACAGTAACTTTGCTTTCCGAAGAGGAAATCAGTTCCGTCTTGATGGTGCTCGGGTAATCGCTCTTGATACCAATCCATTGCTGACCGAAAGTTACGATGGACAGCATGACGAGCAAGAATGTGAATAGGTGTTTCTTCATTGTGAATGACAATTAATTAGACGGCAAAAATAATAGTTTTTTTTCAAATCGAGGTGGATTTTGACGCATTTTTCCTCATAAAGGCCACCGAGTCGCCCCATGCGTTGTAGAGCACCTTGTGCCCGATGGAGGCCAGACTTTTGTCCAATTCGGTTTGGGTTTGTCCGGGTTTGTCTTTCACATTGGCTTTGTCGGGGTAGATGAAATACTCTTCACGGTAGGCGTTTGGTGTCATGTTGGGCATGATGACATTGGCTCCAACGGCTATGGCCTTCTCGCGCCCTGTCGGGTCGAGGGTTTGGTTGGCAGTGGCGGCCACCATGTTGATTTCGGGCATCATCAGTCGGAGTGTGGCAATCATTTTCAGTGTCATTTCCATGCGTTCCTCGGCAGAAGGAATCTGGTCTTTGTATTGCCAAAGCGGCGTGTCGGGGTGCGGGATAAAAGGCCCCATGCCGACCATGGCCACATCTTTTTGCTTGAAGAAAAGCAAATCGTTGGCAAGGTCATCCAAAGTTTGGAAAGGCAGACCGACCATCACGCCGGTGCCCGTCTGAAAGCCCAATTTGATCAGCGTATCGAGGCAGTCTATGCGTTTCCTGAAACTGTGTTTTTCGTCATCCGGGTGTATCTTATAATATAGTTTTTCGTTCGATGCCTCAATGCGCAAGAGGTAACGGTGTGCGCCCGCCTCGAACCACTCTCGATAGACCTCCTCGCTCTGTTCGCCCAACGACAAAGTGATGCCGAGGCTTCCACCGTCTATCTTCTTGATTTCCTTGACCAAATGCGTAATCTTGTCGGTAAAATCCTTGTCGGACCGTTCGCCGCTTTGCAGGGCCACAGAGCCGTAGCCCAATCTGTGTGCCAGTTTCGCACATTCAATCACTTCCTCGTCGTTGAGTTGATATCGCTCAAAGTTTGGATTTTTGCTGCGCACGCCGCAATAGAGGCACGACTTGGTACAGATATTGCTGTATTCAATCAGCCCGCGCAGGTGGACATGGTTGTCTAAGTGCTTCAGTTTCACTTCTAAAGCACGGTCAAAAAGTTTCTTTTTATCCTCGCCTTCGGCAGATAGGAGGAGTTTGATTTCCTCGTGAGTGAAGGCCCCTGAGCCTTGAAGTCCTTGCGCCTGTCGAAGGGTCGAAGGGTCGGATTTTAATAAAATATCGTTAATGTTCATTTCAGTTTTCCTCGTAATAATAGGAATAGTCAATGCCTTTCATAAAGATTTCGCGGTCGTCGATTTTGTCGGTCAGCGCTCCTTGGAGCAGGATTTTTATGCGGTTGGCATCCGTCGTGCTTTGATGCATGGCCTCCAGATAGTCTTTCTTGTCGATCTTGCTCCAATCCACGCACACCTTCAGTTGTTTCTTGAAAATCAAGTCAAGCCAGATGCGGGTGCTGCGCCCGTTGCCTTCCATGAAGGGGTGCGCCATGTTCATCTCCACATACTTGTCCACAATCTCATCGAAAGTGTTTTGCGGCATCTGCTCTATGGTAGCCAAGTTTTGTTTCAGGTATTCCGCCCTGCAAAAGAGGGTGCCGCCTTTCGAGATGGTCTTGGTGCGGATTTGTCCGGCAAAGTCATACAAGCCCCCGAAAAGGTAGGCGTGAATCTGCTGGAGACACTCAACGGTGCCAGGCTTCATGTTGTCGAGCATGCCGCTTTCCACCAAAGTATAAGCCTTCTTCTTGCTTTGTCCATCTATGGTGTTGTCGCTGTAAACGAACCAGTCGAGGAAGGTGTGTGCGCGGTTGTTGGGATAGTGTTTGGCCAAAGTCTGCACGCCTTCGCTGTCCAACGCATCGGTGGCACGCATCTTGCCGTCGGGAGCCATGAATTTGAAGTGGTTAGTGGCACTAACCAGTTGAATTCCGTCCTTGGCCATCTTGCCTTTCAGGTATTTCCAATAGTTACGGGTCCTTGTATAGTCCTCCTCATCATTTATGGCACGCACGACATCCGTGGCCGAGAACCACCATTTGCTAGTCGTCTCGTCCCAAACAGCGCGCACCTCTCTGTCGTTGAAGAATCGGATGGAAAACTTGTTCATCTGTAACCGCAGATATTTGATGCAAAGATACGAAAAAAAAGCTTGATAAAGAGGAAAATGTTTATATTTGCAGGGTGAAAAAGAAGGAAAAAATGTCAACACGACAACTTGAAATAGAAGGTTTGATCAAACGTCTTGGAGCAGAAATACTTCCGAAAAATGCTCGGTTGATGCTTTTCGGGTCGCAGGCTCGTGATGAGGCAAGAAGCGATTCCGACCGGGATTTGCTTATCCTATTGGAAGGCGAGAAAGTGAGCAATGAGGATTTCGACCGTTGGGTGTTTCCTTTCATTTCTTTGGGCTGGTCACTTGGCGTTGAAATCAATCCGGTGGCTTACACTTACGATGAGTGGCGGCAACGGAGCATTACACCTTTTTATAAGAATGTGATGAAGGAGAGGGTTGTGTTGAATTAAGGTTGAAGAATCTATAAACAAGATAAAGACATTAGTTGAACAAAAATAATTGAACAAAAGGAAGATAAACACAATAAGCATATTATAATCAGATAGCACTTGTTGCTGTCCTTGAAGTCCAATTACCACTTCGTCCTCGAAAGGGGACAAACATCTCAAGGGCAAGTCGCAAATGCCGTATTTGTTACGGCGTGGAATACTTGTTAGAGATGTGGGCGTGGTAACCCGGACTTCAAGCAAGGAATTGATTCCACGCTTTTTTTGTTGCCTAATAAACAGAGAAATAACTTCAAAATAAAAGAAATATGAAAGCATTAAAATGTGAAATGTGCGGAAGCAACGATGTCGTGAAGCAAGAAGATTTGTTTGTGTGCCAAAATTGCGGCACGAAGTATTCTGTTGAAGCGGCAAGAAAAATGATGATAGAAGGGACGGTTGAGGTGAAGGGGACAGTGAAAATCGATGAAAGTCAAAAGATTCAAACATGGGTTACTTTTGCTGAAACAGCACTTCGGGCTGACAATCTCAAGGAAGCATACGACTATGCCAATAAAATACTTGAATTGACCCCCAATTCAATTGAAGCATGGATGATACGAATGAAATGTGTTTCAAAAATGGGCACATTAGAAAATCCGAGGACTGGTGAAATACTCACTATTGGCAAAAGCATTATTGCTTTAGGTCGTAGTAAAGAAGAGGAAGTGGGACTGTTTTTCATGGATACGGGGGCTCAGATGCTACGGTCTGCGTTTTCTTTATTGAACGGCGAGGTTGATAAAGATTCCGTTTTTCATAATACCGAATCGCTTGACAAGTATTGCGATCAAGCCATTGCTTTGGAACGAGCCGTTGCTGGATTTTCAATTTTTAAAAGCAGTGAGGCTATACAAGCGAAAGGGGATGATTTTGTGGGTGCCTTTCAAGATTTCACGGAATGTCTTATCGACTACATCCATGAATTGAATCCGTATGACAAGGAAACCATAGAGGAATTAAGCAAGAAGTATGAGGCTGTCGATATGTCGTTAAGAAAAGATTTTCCAACGACGAGCTATTTTGATGAAACTCAGGATAATGCTATGATGCCACAAGACGAAAAGAAATCAGGTTGCTATGTGGCTACTGCTGTGTACGGCTCCTACAATTGTCCTCAAGTCTGGACACTTCGTCGTTTCCGCGATAATACTTTGGATGAAACATGGTATGGCAGGGCATTCATCAAAACCTATTATGCCGTTAGTCCAACTTTGGTGAAATGGTTTGGTGAAACCTCTTGGTTTAAGAGGCTTTGGCGCAAGGCTTTAGACAAATTTGTGGCAAGGCTTAAAAACAAAGGGGTAGAGGACACGCCTTATAATGACAAATATTAGTCATTGGTTTTATCATTAATCATTCCTTTTGTTGAGGTTTTATTGTTTGGTTTGTTGGGCTGTCGTACCACGGCAGCCGCAGCATCGGTTTGTCGCTGCGGCTGCCACAATGTGACAGCCCTACTGCCACAATGTGACAGCCCTACAAACTGCCACAATGTGACGGCCCTACAAACCCTATATCATCGGGATTTTTTTTGTAATTCAAAGAAATTCCGTACCTTTGCCGCCGAAATTGAAAACGAGATCTTTTATTTTATGACAAAAGCATTGAAAATTGTGGTGCTTGCAAAGCAGGTGCCCGACACAAGAAATGTGGGCAAAGACGCCATGACGCCTGAAGGCACTGTCAACCGCGCCGCCCTGCCCGCCATCTTCAATCCCGAAGACTTGAATGCGCTCGAACAGGCGCTGCGTCTCAAGGAACAACATCCGGGCAGCACCGTCGGCGTGCTCACCATGGGCCCGCCTCGCGCCGGCGAAATCATCCGCCAAGGATTGTTCCGTGGCGCCGACACGGGCTGGCTGCTCACCGACCGCCTCTTCGCAGGCGCCGACACCCTCGCCACATCTTATGCACTGTCCACCGCCATTAGGAAAATCGGCGATGTGGACATCGTCATCGGAGGCCGTCAGGCCATCGACGGCGACACCGCACAAGTGGGGCCGCAGGTGGCGCAAAAACTTGGCCTCAACCAAGTGACCTACGCTGAGGAAATCCTCAAGATCGAGAACAACATCGCCACCATCCGCCGCCATATCGACGGGGGCGTGGAGACTGTTGAAGTGCCGCTGCCTTGCGTTATCACCGTCAACGGCAGCGCGGCACCTTGCCGTCCTTGCAACGCCAAGTTGGTGATGAAATACAAGTATGCCTCTTGCCCGCTGGAGCGTCAGCCCGAGGATCCTCGCGCCGACCTCTACGAGAGCCGTAACTACCTCAACCTCAACCAGTGGAGCGTGGCCGATGTGGATGGCGACCCCGACCAATGCGGCCTCTCAGGAAGCCCCACCAAGGTGAAAACGGTGCAGAACATCGTCTTCCAAGCCAAGGAAAGTAAAACACTCACCGCCTGCGATGCCGATGTGGAAGGCATGATCAAAGAATTGCTTGCAGATAAAATCATCGGATAAAAGAGGAGAATATACGAATGACAAAGGCTTGTTGACTATGACCATTGACCATGAACACTTTTACTAATGCGATAAGTACTCAAAGTCATTGCCACAACATAGTCAAAAAAGTCCCAAGTCAATCATGTAGTTAAAATCAGAATAGTCAATTTATGAACAATGTATTTGTATATTGTGAGACCGAAGGTGCCGTTGTGGCCGAAGTGTCTCAGGAGTTGCTCACCAAAGGGCGTAAACTGGCCGACCAGCTGGGCGTGGAACTGCACGCTGTCGTAGCTGGCACAGGCATTAAGGGCAAGGTGGAAGACCAAATCCTGCCTTACGGCGTGGATTGTCTCTTCGTCTTCGATGGCGAAGGACTGTTCCCCTACACCTCCGCACCGCACACCGATATTCTTGTGAATCTTTTCAAGGAGGAGCAACCGCAGATTTGCCTGATGGGCGCCACCGTCATCGGTCGCGACCTCGGCCCGCGCGTCAGCTCTTCGCTGACCAGTGGCCTCACTGCCGACTGCACCCAGCTTGAAATCGGTGACTTTGACGACATCAAGACCAAGAAACACTACGAAAACCTGCTGTATCAAATCCGTCCCGCTTTTGGCGGCAACATCGTGGCAACCATCGTCAACCCCGACCACCGTCCGCAGATGGCCACCGTCCGCTCGGGCGTGATGCAGAAAGCCGTTTACGAAGGCAAAGCCAAAAACGAAGTCGTCTATCCAGAAGTGTCAAAGTATGTCGCGCCCGAAGCGTATGTCGTGAAGGTTCTCGACCACCATGTGGAGGCTGCCAAGCACGACCTGAAAGGCTCATCCATCGTGGTGGCTGGAGGTTACGGCATGGGCTCGAGGGAAGGCTTCGATATGCTGTTTGAGCTCGCCAAGGTGCTTCACGGCGAAGTCGGCGCCTCGCGTGCCGCCGTTGACGCAGGCTTCTGCGACAACGACCGCCAGATAGGCCAGACAGGCGTTACCGTACACCCTAAAGTGTATGTCGCTTGCGGCATCAGCGGCCAAATCCAGCACATCGCCGGTATGCAGGACTCCAAGATTATCATCTCGGTGAACAGCGACCCCGATGCACCTATTAATAAGATTGCGGATTATGTCATCGTCGGAACCGTCGAAGAGGTCGTCCCGAAACTGATTAAGTATTACAAACAGAATAGCAAATAATATCAGGCGTTTGTAGAGACGCGATTAATCCCGTCTCTACCGGCCCCACAAACAAGAATACAATGGCAAATTATTATAACGACAATCCAGCCTTGGGTTTCTACCTCGACCATCCGCTGATGAAGCGTATCGTTGAGCTGAAGGAACGCAATTTTGCTGACAAAGACAACTACGAAGACGCTCCCGTCGATTATGAGGACGCGATGGAGAACTACCGCCGTGTACTTGACATCACGGGCGACATTACCGCCAATATCATCGAGCCCAACTCAGAATCCGTCGACCTCGAAGGTCCGCATTTGGAGAACGGACGCATGATTTATGCCTCCAAGACTTTTGAAAACCTTGACGCCTGCACCAAGGGCGGTCTGTGGGGTGTCTCCATGCCGCGCCGTTATGGTGGCTTGAACCTGCCCATCACTGTATTCAGCATGCTGAGCGAAATGGTTGCCTCCGCCGATGCCGGCTTCCAGAACATCTGGTCGCTACAATCGTGTATCGACACGCTGTACGAGTTCGGCAACGAGGAGCAACGCAAGAAATACATCCCGCGTGTTTGCGCCGGCGAGACCATGTCGATGGACCTCACCGAGCCTGATGCAGGTTCCGACTTGCAGAGTGTCATGCTGAAGGCCACTTATAGCGAAGCCGACGGCTGCTGGCTGCTCAACGGCGTGAAGCGTTTCATCACCAACGGCGACTCCAACATCCACTTGGTGCTGGCCCGTTCCGAGGAAGGCACCAAAGACGGCCGCGGACTGTCGATGTTCATCTACGACAAGCGACAGGGCGGTGTCGATGTGCGTCATATCGAGCACAAACTCGGTATCCACGGCTCGCCAACCTGCGAGTTGACCTACAAGAACGCCAAGGCGGAACTTTGCGGTGAAACTCGCTTGGGTCTTATCAAATATGTGATGGCTCTTATGAACAGCGCCCGTTTGGGCATTGCTGCCCAGTCTGTTGGTCTGGGACAGGAAGCCTACAACGAGGCCTTGAAATATGCTGGAGACCGTCAGCAGTTTCATAAGAAGATCATCGAGTTTCCTGCGGTTTACGACATGCTTTCGAAGATGAAGGCTAAGGTCGATGCAGGGCGTTCGCTGCTCTACATGACCGCCCGTTATGTGGATATTTACAAGTGCTTGGAGGACATCCAGCGTGAACGCCCGCTGACTGCCGAAGAGCGTGCCGAAATGAAGCAATACTCCCGCTTAGCCGATGCTTTCACGCCTCTCGCCAAGGGAATGAACTCCGAATACGCCAACCAGAATGCCTACGACGCCATCGGTATCCATGGCGGCAGCGGCTTCATCATGGAATATAAGAGCCAGCGGCTCTACCGTGATGCGCGTATCTTCTCCATCTACGAAGGCACAACGCAACTGCAGGTGGTGGCGGCTATCCGTTACATCACCAATGGCACCTACCTCAATGTCATGAAAGAAATGTTGGAGGTGGAGGTCAGTGAGGAATTGAAGCCCTTACAGAGCACGGTGCGTACTCTCGTGGAGCTTTATGAACAAAGCGTCAATTATGTGAAGGCTGCCAACAACCAAGAGGTTCTCGACTTCTTGGCCCGCCGTCTCTACGACATGACCGGCGACATCATGATGTCGCTGCTCATCCTCGACGATGCCACCCGCGCCCCACACCTCTTCTCTCGTTCGGCCAATGTGTTTGTGCGTGCCGCCGAAGAAGATGTCGTCGGCAAGAGTGTTTATGTGAAGCGCTTTATCGAAGAAGACTTGGTGAATTTTAGAGCCAAGGCTCAAGAAGTGGCCGAATAAGCCTCGGTTTGCATAAAGTAAAGAAAAACCCCACCAACCGGTGGGGTTTTCTGTTTTTTTACATCACGTGTTGGGTGCTGTTGTTATTCTTCTTTCGTAAAACTAATTTGTACACCACCCTGATATAAAATCATCGTTTTTTCTATCGGATTAAACTCGAATTTTGCTCCTGCTCGGTCAAACTTAAACTTGTCTTTGCCTGTCGCTTCAAGTGGAAATGCAGGTTGTCCCGTTCCTTGTGCAATTAAAGTGTTCCCGTCTTTTGTGATGGTAATTTTCAACGCGATTTGTTGAGAAGCATATACGCCTATATACTTGTCCAAGTCTTCCGAAGTTAAGTTGTAAGTCGTGAATACTGGGATTTCATAAGGTTTGTCGTAAACTGCGCTTAAAACTGCAATGGAAATATCGTTGTTATTAAAATGGCTTCCATTAGAAGTCAAGGCATACGAAATTTTGTCTTCTGCAAAATGCGAATAAAGGGAACTGAAACCGTCAATGCCGCCGGTATGTCCGTAACCAAGGTTTTCGTAAAAAGGAATTTGGAACAACCCGATTCCGTAACCGTCTTTTATGGTTTTCATTATTTCAAGACTTTCATTTGCCAATAGCTTTCCGCCAAATAAAGCATCCGCAAATTTTGTCAAGTCGGTTGGTGTGGATATTATTGCACCTGCACCTAAAGGAACTGTAAAATCTGTTTCGGGTTCTACTTTCCAAGTCCCTGCAAAGCTGTATGATTTACATTCGTTGTTGTTTGGATTGATTTTGCCAAAAACATAAGTGTTGGTCAACCCGATTGGTTCAGCAATAAATTCCTGCAACAGATCAGAATAGGATTTTGTAAAAGTCTTTTCGAGGATGTAAGTCAAAAGCACAAAGTTTGAGTTGCTGTATTCCGCTTTACTGTCAGGCTCGAAGTCGCTACCGCCTTTTTCAATAATTTCAACCATTTCTTTTTCTGTTTTTGGTTGCGTATTCCAAGTTAGATAGTCCTCGTCATTCGTGAAATTGTGTATTCCGCTCCTATGGCTCAGCAAATGCTTTACAGTTATTTTCTTTGCATTTGTGATCGTGGGAAACCATTTGTCAATAGTTTGATTCAGGTCTATTTTCTTCTCTTCCGCCGCCTTTAAAACTAAAACCGCCGTAAACGATTTAGAGATGGAACCAATCCTATACTTGGAACTTTCAGTTGATTTTATATTGTTTTCAACATCGGCAAGTCCGATTGTTTTCGTATAAATAACCTCTCCGTTTTTTGAAACGGCCACACTCCCCATAAACTTGTTGTTTTCTTCAAGTTGGTTGAAGTAATTGTCCAACTTAGTTTTGTCGAAATCTTTTTGTGCAAACCCGATGTGACATAAAGTCAAAACTAATGCGAGGGATAGGATTGTCTTTTTCATTTTTTTTTGTTGTGTTATTGTTTTAGATAACGGTGCGGCGGTATGAAAAGTTGCCGATTGCGGGCGATTTCCTGTCAAGCTACACGAAAGTTGAAGCGGGCTACAACCCTTGAATAACCTACTGAACCAGCAATTTTTTATACCGCGTGTTGTGCGTATGTGCCTTTTATTCAGTCAGTTTATTTATATTCAATCCAATTTTTGCTCCCCAACTATTATCTTTTATATTCAATCCTGTTTCGTCAAGATTCTTTGTAAAATTTGGATTGTATTCTAACTCAAAATATATCAAACCTTTGATGTCAATTCCTAATGCGATTAATCCTCCAATATTAAATTTGTTAAAATCCTCAATTATTGATTCATACATATTAAATTTCAGTCCAGAACCAGGCTCTTCTATTTCTACATCTTTATATGAAATCATATAATCGCCACGTAAACCAGCTAAAAAATATGGAGAAAAATCAGTTTCCAACGGCTTTATTTTTAATCCAATATTAAGTGCTAAGTCATGTAATATCACATTGTCATTATTTGTCCCAACAAAAGTTCCTTCTGCGGAAGTAAGTGCTAAACTATTTTTAAATCCTTTTTGTATGTATCCAAATTCTGTCCGCAGAGCCAAGAGTTTTCCAAAATCCTTTTCCGCTTGGAAAAAGGCTTGAAGTCCAAATTTATATTCATTATCTGAATCAACATTTACTAATTTGTTATCCCAAATCTGAATAGAATAGGAAGTTCCAACATTAATTCCATATCGGTCAATTAGCTGACTGTGTGAAAGCTTTCCTATTAATGTCAAAGCAAGAATTAGTACTAATCTTTGTCTCATAATTTTTATTTGTCTGTTAATATGTATGGTTTTTATCGTCTCGTGGCATTACGCACAACGGTTCGGGGCTTGCCGATGTTGCGGACTTAAAAGCACAAAACTGTCAAGCCGCAACAAAGATAATTTATAGCACAAACTTTCAATTTTGCACTGCACCCGCAATATTCGGCAAGCCCTTGTTAGCGGTTTGTTGCTCTATTTGTCTTTCATGTCGTTGTCCGATTTGCATTTACTTGTTTGTCTTCCAATAGTTGTCCGGCTTGAAAAGTTATTTTTTTACTATTCATAGCCGTTATCCTTGTGTTATGCTCAATGTCTATAAAAACTTTAATTCCTTCTGCAGCCGCAAGTAATGTGACAAATAAAATTCCTCCGATTAAAATTGCTCCAACTGCAAATGGAACGCCCATTTGTCCACCTTCAGACAACATATAAAATAAAATAATTGCTGTCGCAATAAGAATTATCCAAGCCAATAATCTGTAAACTCCTGAAATAAATCTTAATGCTGGGTATCTTTCATTCACTACATCTGTCTTGAGTTTTTGAATTTCTTCATTGATAACAGTTTCCGCTTTTACTTCTTCATAATTGAAATTCAAATTTCTTTTTTTCGCTTCTGCGTCTGCTGCTGCAATCTCGTATTGCTGATAATTTTTTCTTGATTTTAGTATTTCTAAAATTTGTTCGTCAGTATATTTTGATAACTTGTCACGAATAAATTCACGCTTTTTAATTTCTTGTTCCGCTGCTTTAACAGCTTCTGGTTGATAGTCGCCCGCCTGACTACTAACAATTTTTTGAAGGTCTTCGTCTGTCCGCTTTGACATTGCGTCTTCAAATTGATTTTTCATTTTTGTTATTTTTTAATTTATGCTTGCTCTGTTGTCGGTTTTCAGCGTCCCCGTTGTCAGTGGGCAGTTGTCCTGCAATAACCGCCAACATGTTTTTCCGCAACAAAGATACAACTTTCGTATATATGAAACTTATAACATTCGTATATTATTTTCTGTTTTGTTTTCATTTATCATAACAAAATGCTATTAATCAGCGAAATACAATAAGCATGTC